>DASQQK010000222.1:0-8695 GCA_035643435.1 Nitrososphaeraceae archaeon
CGTTCTACGATCTTATTCTTACAATGGTTCATAAGCGAACAGGTAGAAGAAGAGATCCTGTTTCAAACTGTTCTTAAGAAGTTTGAGATATTTGGAAGAGAGAAATTAGCAGTATATCAGATAGATCAGTCCTTAGCATCCCTAAGAGCTGGGGTGATGGGTAGGAAATAGATATCTCAGTAGATGAAGTACAGTCTAGGCACCTCTGAACTAAAGATCATTTCCTAGTCAAAGTACCTTTTTCTAAATGAAGTCTTATGGAAAGGGGGGCCATGGCCGTTGCTATAATCGGCAGGCTCATCATCCTCTTGGTGCAGACGCAATTGAAACGCTATTTTCATCTGGCAAATACATTTTTGACATAGATTGCTACATGCGCAACAATAACACTGACTACATTTGTCGGTTAAGCAAAAACGATGAGATAAACAAATCGTATCTCTATTATATTGTCGATTATATAAAAATCTCCGCCATGGTCTGATTTATAATATATAGTGAACTGGAAGCTCGATGATGAGTCGAAGTGAATTTGTTTCTACCTTAATACGAAGTTTACGTAACACCCCCATTTGGAACATCGATGTAAGACGATAGACATGAACCGAGAAATTAGAAATATGCTTATGTCACCCTACTATTACCATGGAATTATCGAGACTTGCAAGCAAAAGTATCCAAATATCCAATTATTATTGGACTGATCATTGTGGCTCTGGGAATAATATTTAAACTCCAAGGCGAATCCGTCATTGGACCATCATCATCATTCATGTACAACGATCCCATATGGAGCCTAAATGGCTATATTCTAGTCGCAATCGGCCTGGGTCTTATTGTTAGTGGCGCTGCCATAGGATACTACTATCGTTCTAGGACGTGATATAGCTATCTTGTAGCGATGTCGGCCGATTAATCCCAATTATTTGACACATCCCAATCCTGGCAGGAAACAATTGTTGACTTATTGTTAGACCCTTTGTACTTTCTGTATGGGTTGACAACAGTACCAAGGCTTTGGGGTTGAATGTGTAAAAATTTTCATTTCTTAAATTATTTAGAAGTATAATTTTCTTGTGAAATCAAGAAATTTCACGTGGTACTCCAAATCGTGAATATAACAAGCAAAAAGACTCGCCGATTCTCATTCATAGCCAGCATAGTCTATGTCAAGGCTAATAAACCAGTCTTATTGGGTATGGCATTAATCTTCATACGAATAGAAAAATATTCCCAGATGGGAGTCTGAGTCTGTGCAGTTTTCATTGATGCTCAAGATGTTAAGCACCGGTTATTGGTTATGTCTTGATATGAACTAACACCTGAGCTGTCTAAGCCTGTTGAGCTCGGCCGAAAAGGTAATCAACCGCTACTCTTATCGAGGATGTCAAAGTGCCTGTGTTTCGTCAGAATGCAGCATAGACATTTTCGGTCCATACATGCCTTGTATTAATCACATACAAATAGAGCATCTACAGGTAGGTTTGTACGGTGCTGAGATTCTACCATCATTGGTTGGCCTCGGCCTTGTCCCTTCATGCAAATACCAATCGTTATGAGGGTCAGCCTGATTATGACCGAAAGCAACATTAGCAATATGATACCGAACGCTAGCATAGTTATTGCGAATACGGGATTCGGAGGTTGATACTGATGGTCTGTTCATGAGAATGAACATACCCTAAGCAAAATTAAAGTCATCTCTGTAATGTTTTAATATTCCCTCCAGAGCACTATCTTCATAATTATCTATAGTCTGTTCTGATACAACATTGGATACATCAAATCTTGTAAAGTCCATAGGAGTAATTATTCCGATTAGCTCTAAGTCAGATTCACTTGATTCTCCTATATCCTTATCATAGTCCGACTTCGGTGTAACGACGAGGAGATGCCGCACCTTGTGTCTTAACATTAGATCTGCTGCGTAAGATGGTGACAAATTGGCATTAATAGTAATAAGAGGAGATGACATTACTTGGCTTACTTCTAATTCTCTGCTGCTCTTATCGCTAACGCACACTTTTCTCACGAGATCGCGTTCGGTAACAATTCCTAAAGGGTTACCAGCTTTATCGTCAATCACGAGTACCGAGCTTATTTGTTTATCTCTCATCTTTTTGGCTGCATCCTGTGCGTTGGAGGAAGATCCAATGGTCTCTAATTTGTTAACCATAATGTCTCTGATCTTGGTTTCTGGTCGCATTTCCAACTAGGCTAATATTAAATTGGTAATTATATAAGTGTAGGTTTGACCTCTGAGTGCACAATATTGCATGGTGGTGATTATGTCCTGTTGCTTACTGATACGCATCAATATTCTTCAGTTCCTGCGTGTAGTATCATTAGTATCAAAAAAAGTGTTTCTAGTTGCTAATCAGCATTTTCAGAATTATGTAATATGATTTATCAAAACACTTCTAATGCCTTATTAAGGTACTAGAAGGATCATCCTGTATTCTCCATTCTTAATATCAGATTCCACATATAGTGTAAGCTTGATCAAATGCCTTATTCACACGTAACATTCAAAACTCTGGAGTGCAGTACGAGAATTACGGGTATCCGAATTTGGAGTGCAGTTGGTGAAATAGAATCACATATGCGCCGAAACAGTTACGTTAATTATTGTTAGAGAGATAAGCGGTATGAAAAAACAAATTGAACCAGTAGATAAATCGTTAAAACCCCACATTAACTTTCCTTCATTCAAACGGATTTTAGTTGCATATGACGGTATGCAAATGTCCAAGAGGGCACTCAGCTACGCCGCGTATATTTCGAAGATATCTAATCCTGAGATCGTTGTTATTAATGTTGTTAAGTCTACTAAAGACAGTGCACTACCCCTTACTCTAATGGTGGACCTAGAGGTAAATGAAGAACAAATAGACTCTACCGAAAGCAGTAAGGTGGTCCGAGAGGTAACTAAGGAAATGATAGCGGCATGCAAATCCGCTCGTATAACAGGGAAAATAATATGTAAGATACATGGTGGCAATCCCGCACATGAGATTATCATGCTATGCGATCTTATGCACTTCGATTTAATTATCATGGGAAGCCGCCGGATAGCCTCAAGGATTCAAGGCGTAGGGAGTACTACCAGAAAGATTGCGGCTACCTTAAACGTGCCTATTCTTATTGTACAAAGACAGCCTAAATATAAGGATGAATGGTAACCGTGCTCCCCTCAAGTGGCTGCTATATCGAAGAAAATCAAAATCGAAATTGGGGAAGCCCTCAGCACGCTGGTCATCATACAACTTATATTCTGGCGACGAAAATGGTTAAACAGATGCCCAGAGGTTCCAAAAGAGGTGGTAGGGTTCGTGACAAGTGGAAGGATAAGCAATGGATTATGGTTAACGCTCCTGCTGCCTTAGGGGGAAGCGTTATAAATTACGTCCCAGTCAGCGATGTTAATAGTGCTCGCGGGAGAGTGATTGAAAACACCATGTATGATATTTTAAGACAAGATCCCATGCAGCACCAAACTAAAGTATTTATTCAGATAGTGAGCATTGTTAACGGTACTGCATTAACAATTTTCAAAGGACACGAGTATGCAAAAGAGTTTCTCAGAAGCTTGATGAGGCGTGGAAGTTCGATGGTAAGTTACGTAGATGACTATAAAACCATAGACGGTTACGTCTTCAGAGTTTCATTGGTTGCTTTTAGTCAAAGGAGAATAAATACCGAGAAGAAACACCAAATAAGAGTCCTATGTCGTCAGTTCTTGCAAGAGCGGTTACCAAAACTTACTCTCGATGAATTCATAAAGGAAGTTCCATTGGGAAATTTGAACAATGATTTGCTGGAAGCTGCGAAGAAAATAACTCCTCTTAGACATATAGGCATCAAGAAGACACGATTAATATCGACTCCCACAAATTTCGTAGGATACGAGGAAGCAGCAGTCACATCATCATCCCCTGAGGAAGCAGCAGTCACATCATCATCACCTGATTGAATAATCATGGAATTTGCGCTTTGTGACTGCAAACTGTAGATGCAAAAGGAAAAACTAAGATCATTCGATATAATTCTCGCAGAAATCAGTTTTTTAGTTCATGCTACTGAGGACAAAGATCGAGTGCTAAATCTAGTATCATTGGCCCTAACTATCGACAAGGATAAATTCAAGGCCACGGACCTGTTAGGTCATTGGGGGAATGAGATAGAGATGATTAAGGTGAGCCTGGAAGGAAAACTCTCTAGGTACGTTGCAAACACTGTTCTTACTTCGCTTGATACCTATGATCGAAAAAAAATGCTTTACTCATTGAGCGATTATGTTGATGACAAAGGGACGCTACACCTACGTCTCGATAAACAAAAGATTTGTGAGGGCAAATTTGAGCTATCACAAGTTGATTCTATAAAGGTGAAATTTAAACCGAAGCTTTTTTTTAGCCGAGTTAAGGAAGACTATATTCAAGAATATAGGAGGCTATTGAGTTCGAACGATTAGATCTCCATTTACTGATTCCCGATTTTCAGTCAGTTTTGAATTTTAAGGATTTGATCGGACTAAAGAAAATTGGTGTTGAATTTAGTCATGGGATTAGCGATAGTAGTGGTGGAGTAGAGTTGAACGTCATACAGCTGTTGAAGAAAAAGCCTTTAAACTCTACTACATTTCCTTACTTGATTGCCTCTGATAACTACCACGACTTGGGTCGAAAAGACCTGGACCTAGTGGAGATAACGGACGTTGATCAGCTATTCTATGAAATGGTCAGGCGGAATTCTTCAAAAAGACTGGGTATTGAGATAGCTGTTAGAAGGTTACGTGCAGCCAAGGGTCAAAAGCTCGCAAACAACTTGGCACTTATTAAGACAATCCATGGTTTTGCAGAGAGGTACGGTAACCAGCTTGTTCTGACTAGTGGTGCAACATCTGTCTTCGAGATGGTATCTGGGAGATGTTTCGATGCTTTGCTCACATTATGTGATATAAACCCAGAAACTTATTGGAATAGCTTGAATAATTGGTTAGAACACAAGATTAGTATGAGATGTTATGCCGTTGACACTTAAAAGACGGTATAAGCGTAGATACATCCTTGTATTATGTCGCTCCCCTCCTAAGGAGCTTTTATCTAATACGAGATGTAGGGTGGTAAATATGTTCGGTTACGTTACAGTACACAAGGCCTCTCTAAAATTAATAGATAAGATTGAGCCTGACTTACACGTGATCCGATGTAGGTCAGATTTTTTGGGGGAGGTGTTATCTGCGCTAACGTTACTCGATACCACCCATCCCGCGGTAGTATTGGACCTGTCCGGAACTCTAAGGAGCCTGAGAGCTCGTGTCCCACTTAAAAAACAGGTCATTGAGAGTGTCATTGCCTAGGATAAAGACAGACAAGATTGTACGTGGGTGTTTAAAATACGAAGCTGTATCCCGCGGGCAGGATTTGCTCCAAAATGCAATAATGCACTGTTGATTGAGCCTGCGACTCTTCGGTTGCTGCTATTTGTTAGCCCGATAGGCTGCTTCACGTGGTCAGCACCACCATTTGCCGACACCTACAGCCGAAAGCTCTACCAGGCTGAGCTACCGCGGGATAACCCAATCGTTAATTTCATGGTATATAATTGTGATGTCGCTGGACTTGCCCATTTTCCACCGAGCTTCAATAAAGCCTATTTCTGATATCCTGAAGAAATTCCATCGTGATGTATGTGATCACCTTATCCGATCCCGCACGCTTCGCTGAGGTCAATGTTTCTATAAATTCATCAAATTCGCTCACTCTCTCGCTTTTGAGAAGCATCAAATACTCTCCTGAAACCACCTGAACCACCAATGGGACATCAATCAATTTTCTTACTTCGTACACCAGATCTAAATACCACAATGTTGGCTTGATCATCACCATATTCGCACCTTCGATTATGTCCTGCTCAATTTCCCGAATGGCTTCTCTTCTATTAGAATATGATAATTGATACGCTGATTTGTCAAAGACACGATCGTGAGATTTACCCAAAGCGAAGGCGACTGATCTGAACGGACCGTATAGTGATGATGCATGTTTTGCTGAGTAGGACATTATTTCCACAGCTGCAAATCCACAAGAATCAAGGGCCTTCCTAATCGAATATACTTGGCCGTCCATCATGGAAGATGGTGCAACACAGTCGGCTCCACTATCTGCATAGCTGATTGCTATTTTATCGAGTAAATCAAGCGATTTGAAATTATCGACCTTATCGTAGCTGTCATCTGATATCCCACAGTGTCCCGAAAAATTGTAGTGACATACACAGACGTCGGTAATTACGTTTATCGTTGAACCGATGTCTCGTTTAATCTGTTTGGTAGCAACCTGGACCGCTCCGAACTTGTCTAAAGCCGAGATACCATATTGATCTCTCTTGTAAGGCAGTCCGAATAGCAGGACATTGGTGATTCCATATTTAATCAGTCTATTCACGATTAAACATATCTCTTCATCTGTAGAGGCTAGCAAAGGACCCCAATTTCGAATCCTAAAAGTAAGATGCCTCAAGCTCCTCGGATATACAAGAATGGGAATGATTAAATCTGAGATTGCTAGGGGCACTTTCCGTCAGAAGTTCGGCTCACCGCTATAATTATCATTCTGAGTTCTATAAGCTTTCAGATTTGGGATTGATTTGAGTCTGTAGTTCGAAAACATTGTCTATTTCCAGTCTGAAACCGACTCATCTGTATGCAAAATGATAAATTACCGATATCTTGCTCCCCATTGAAAGGTATCATGTTGAGGATAACAATAGGAATCCCATCCTATAATGAGGGAGCGAAAATCACGTCACTACTTAGGTTAGTGTATGAGAGTACGCTCAGTAGCGATAAAGTTAGGTTGGTCGAAATAATAGTGTGTGACCACTCTTCAGACTCGACACCTCAGATCTTGAGGTCATTCATGTCCCATTACCCACATATACCTATACAGTTGGTACATCGTAACCTGAGAGGTGGCGCTGCCTCGGCATGGAACGAGATTATCCATTTAGCTACCGGCGATGTCATAATTCTTCTTGACGCTGATATTCTGCCCTCTGAGGAATGTGTAGGGGAACTTGTATCTGGTATCGATCGGGAAGGAGTAGGATTGTGCGCGTCTAATCCCATGTGCCTCAACCCTAGTTCGTCTACTGCGAAAGCTGCTTCGTTTATCTCAAGCTGGTTGGAATCTATCAGAACTCATGGCGTTTCTCAGTATTCCGTTATGGGAAGATCACTTTCTGTACGCACTTCCTTGGCGAAGAAGATTATCATCCCTCAGGAAACGATTGCAATTGACCTTTATCTTCAATGCAAAATCCTAGAATTCGGTTATCGCATTTTGTACAGAGAAAAAGCCAAGGTTTATTTCACGCCTCCCTCTACAATGGTGGACTTTGCGTCCCAGGTCCTGAGGGCTAGGAATGGCCACAGACAAATTTCCTCTCAAGTAAAGAGGCTTAGGATTAACGCTTCATGTTGGTCAGTTTTGAATGCCACTGTAAAAACTGCTTATCACCATCCTACAAACGCCATCTTTATGCTCTTGTGTTCCTGCCTTCTCCCTTTCTACAATTCGGGGAGACTTTCTGGAACTGATTCGTTCAAATGGACGATTGCAACATCCACAAAAAAAAACAATTCTGAACAATGGATAAGTTCTAAAACGAAGTAACAAATTATCGTAGCGTATAAATACTTTCTTCAATAAAAATTCACTGGGTTGGAGCACCGTCGAGATTGTAGTTACTTGTGTATTCCACATCATGCGAGCCTAGATATAGCTGTAGCAAAATGGAAAAGCTCCGAGAGACCGAGGAAGGTGTACTTTGTAACTGCAACGTTCACGGAAGAAACTAGGCTTTATTTCCCTGGCAGAGCAAATCACTATATTTTGATACCTAATATTGGTCAGCAAGATAGAGAGGATACAATGGATATTATTTCCACACCCGATCAACACGTATTTGAGTTCAAGATAACTACGACTCTCTTCGAGAGACTATGCGACAGGCTTAATTATGTTTCTATCTATTTTATGAGGTACTCATATGGGCAAAAAGAGTTGATAGAGTTGGCAACATCAATAGCCAGAAGAGACAGAGTAACTAAGGCTGCACTGGCAGAAATGTCTGTGTCCTGTGCAATGAAACCCAAATTCAGCTTCCCATACTCGAGAAATCTGCTGATTCTAGAAGTAGATGGTGGTCGCACTCATCAGAGTGATCAGCGATATTGCGAAAGAACAAGAAGAGATGCGATACGAAAGGGGATGTCTATTTCAAATTTGTTTAGTTTTTCCATTTTGGAGGAATTTATGCAATCTAGGGAGAAATATTAAATATATACCTTCAAGCTCCTGTTACCTGAACTAAATTGAGTAAGCCTATGGAGTTAGGTAGCCTTAAAGTGGGATCTTATATAATAATCGACAATGAACCGTGCAGGATAGTATCATACGATCATAGCAAACCAGGAAAACACGGGTCAGCTAAGGCGCGGATCTCTGCGATTGGAGTTTTCGATGGTTCTAAACACAGCATGGTATCACCGGTCTCTGCCAACGTCGACGTTCCAATTATTGACAAACGGAGCGGTCAAGTCATATCTATAACCGGCCAATCCCTACAAATTATGGACCTTGAAACCTTTGAAGTATTCGAAACTGAGGCTGCTGATGCTGAAATGAGA
>DASQQK010000223.1:0-2172 GCA_035643435.1 Nitrososphaeraceae archaeon
TGGTCCTGTCTTGACAGTTGTTGAAAGAGATCTTTACCGGCCGAATAAGATCTTGGTAGTATATAGAATATAGGCTCATGCAGTCTTTGTTTGAAGCTAATAACAGTGCCATGCTCCAATTTTATGAGGATGATAATATCGTCTTTGTCTTTCGATACATCTAGTAACCAACCGACTGCGGTTTTACTGACCATTTATCGGTCCAGGATTGTTATTGTCATCATCTGCTCTTAGTCTATCCAAGATCATTTTTATTGTATTCTCTAATTCAACAACTCTATCTGATAGTTCTCTTATCTTAACATCTTTCTCTTTCAGTTCTCTTGACATAGCTGCAGTCAGTTTTCTGTTATGGATAGAGGCTACTAAATTCAGTTTGTCACAAACTGTAGGCAGTGTAGAATTGCCCATAGCAGCCTGTTCACGATTCCATGCATCTTTCAATATCAAATCAAATGCGCCTTTATGACCCAGATCTACCATTGCAGACTGTAGCTCTGATCTCAACTCTGCTATGGTTTCTTCGTATAGTTGTCTGAAAGATGGTGTGATTCGACCCATTTGACATCAATCAAATATGAATAGCATTGGATTCTTGCGCCTGCCGATTTGTTTCGCGTAAAAAATCGTAGATTTTGGTGTCAGTTGATATGGGTGTTTAATCATGGTAGCTTTGTATGTAATCGAACTGCCAGCACTATTATTGGATGTTAAATAGTAACTGCTACTCATATTCGGCTTCACATTCACTATGGCGTTTGCAAGATGTTTCAGATATGTGCCACCAATTGGTCTGGGTATTATTCCACTGTTGGTCGTATTACAATGTCCAGTAGCCACCATTGCTACCCTATTTTTGGTACATGTTTGGTACAAGATATTTAGAACTCTCTTTAGCGTACTACCATCTTCGTTTCTATTTGATATGTTATTGGTATTATCGTTAACAGGAAATCTGGTTAGGTTCCTAATTGCAAGCAGTTTAATATCTGGATTAGATTCTATTTTATTAGCTATTTCTTGAGCAGTGCTAATTTTATGCTCCAGGTTATAAGCTGTCTGGACGTATAGATTTTTGAAAACAATTTTTGGCTCGATGCCTGTATATTTAGAAATAACCGCTATTTTCTCCGGGTTTAATATTTGATGTTTATTTTTGTCTGTTGAGTAACCAATATTGTTGAAGAGTACAGCCATTGATTCAAAACCATGTTTCTTACCGTGCTTTGGTAAAATGCAACCTACTAGCATTCTACTCAGTAGCGAATCAAGAATTAGTTGGTTGTATGGTGTACTATAAAATAGATAGAACAGGCCTTGCTGTAATCCGTCAATTAATGAATCGAGCTCTGCCGAGCCAGTAGACATCTTGTGTATGTTGTTATATTGATCCAGTAGGTCAAGAGCAGATTTCATCTCAGAATAGACTCTGGGCATACCACCACCAACAAACCGGTTCACAGATTGTGCCATATTCTAAATTAGGAAATATGAATCTGATTTGGGAAGAACCAAAGTTCATCATGGACATACATGATTGAGCCTCTCGCGTGTATATTTCTGCCATAAAGCTTCTGTCTTGTTTCATCTAATATCTGACGTTGCATGTTTTCTCTATCATTTGCTCTATAGATGTCGCTAATTTTCTGAATCTGTATGTCGTCTCCGATCTTCAAATCTTTTAACGCCCGTTTCACAACCTCAGATATTCTAGGAATTAGTCTAGACCGTTTGTAGTCAATAAATTTCTGAACTGAAGCTGAAATATACAATGATTCTTGGCCGAAATAGCACATACTGGCAGGATACGTAAACGTATTTTCAGAGTTTAGCATCTTAATCTTCAATAGAGGAATTTCGTCAGGTGAGATGTCAATATCATAGACCTGTTTCCAGAATTCGACCAGATTTCGGTTGTCATGCTCTGACACCGTCTGATTACCCGCTTTCTTAGATATTACATCAACTATACTGCCATAATGCCCAGCCGGAGCTACTATGACTTTACTCCTATAGTTTAGCAACATACGAATAACCGCATTTGCTGTTGCACCTGCCTCTCTTCTCATTCTAATATAATCCAGTACACTCTCCCGCACGTAAGCATGTGGGCTAAGTCCTACCGCCAAGCGCAGCTTCTGCCGGTACGGTTGTTGCGTATCAGCTCTAATG
>DASQQK010000224.1:0-2039 GCA_035643435.1 Nitrososphaeraceae archaeon
GATCCTGTGAAGTTGCTCCAAGTTAGATTAGCCAAAGGTGAGATTACACCTGAACAGTATCAGGCAAGTCTGAATGTTCTGAAAAGCACTTAGGAGATTATCTTGTTACTCGCACATCGACGTGCATGATGGTTGCATGCATTGGCAACAAGCTCCGACTTTTTTTAATGCGGAAAAGAATCCTATATTTGAGCATGAGGTTGTCTAAACCATCCATTTTTCTGGCCTTTTCGAAATGCACAAAAAAGTTTAAAATCTATATTGACATATAGATGTCTGTTGAGACAGGAACACGTAACTCTACATGATGTGCAGATTGCACGGCTGTATGATCTAATTAAAGAATACTTGAAGGGACTTAAGCTCGAGATCATCCATGAAGAACAAGACGAAGGTTATTGGGATTTGAAGGCTCATAAGGGCGGTAAAGGCAGTGTCATAGTCGGAAATGTGAGGGATGTAGAGGTAATGATTAGCGGCTCGAAAGGAGCTGTGCCCTACTATGATGTATTTCTGAGAACCGGTGCTTGGGGCAAAGATATAGTGGTCCCAACAGCAATAGCGGCTGTAGCGACTGCTGGAATAGCCGCAATACCCGTGGCAGGTGTTGAAGCGTATAGAGCACATGCCTTCGAAAAAAGGTTCTGGGAGTTTATTAGGAACACAATTAATGATATAGGAGATGGAAAGGCGACCATGTCTAGTCCTGTTACAGTAACGCATTAACGTAGCAATACAATAATTCCAGTTAATGCCGCTCACTTCTACTATGCAGTTGGCTAGATCGAGCTCTTTTTAGTTACGCAGCTGGCAGAATTCATGTCCAGATCGAGCTCATTTTTCAATCGTGGTCATCCGGATTGATCTGCAATCAACACTTGATCTGAAATCAATATTGATCGATTCTGATCTAACTTTTTTAATGCATGACATTATCACGAGATAAACATAGACAATGTCGTTTATCAAGCAGTGTTCCAAAACTTTATAACAATATCCGTTTTAATCAATATGAGAAATTGGTAAATGATATAAGATTTTATTCTCAATGTGTTGGAGTCTGGATAGTTCTTTCGTTATTATTGATGCCTCAAATCCACGTTGGATCAGTTCTCGCGCAACTACTCTATACAGATGAGACTGTTGAAGTTTCGATATCAAAAGGCTCGTCTAATGTTACCAACGCGCAATTCTTTGTACCAGCTGAAGTTCAAATAGCGGAATTTACCAGTATAAAATGGACAAACGATGATGATGTTCCACACACAGTGACGCAGGGTAAACCTTCAAATGCCACAGCCACGCCACAGTTTAACTCGGGTCCGATCAGCCCTGGCGGCACATTTATGCACTATTTTAATGAAACTGGAACAGTGGACTACTATGATTCTCTTCATCCGCACATGGTAGGAAAAGTTACAGTAAATCCTCCAGGTGCATATACCTAATCAGTTCATCGTCAGTTCCTACTGACTATTCTTTCTGATTCTCTCTGTAGTCATGGTGTACGCGAGTCTATGAAGAGCCTCGCGAATCAGCGACCTCTTTGCGTTTATATTTGACTATCATCAAAGTGTATGATGACGCTACAGGTATCAGAAACAGAAACGCGATCACAAGCTCTGGTGCATCTACAGTACCAGATAAGAGTGTGACCACAATATAACGCATAAGTATCACGGTAACAGGAACAATTAGAGAAAAGAATGCCAAGAGATAGAGTCGCTTTGTAAAGAGAGCGAGTTTATGTTCTTGACCGATGTACAGCCCAAAAATCACAAAAGCAAGGCCCATCAGAAAGGCTATTACCGTAACGTATAACTGAACCACTCGACCTTGCTTGGATTCCTCCAGCAGATGACTTATTACATCTAGCCGATCTTTTACTTCTCGAACGTCGTCCTGAATTTCTGGTACTCCGCTTCCGTTAATTGGTTGAGCGCCAGCCATTTGCCCTGACTCCAAATGGATAGATGCAACAATTATTGTACAGGATAGAAGAAAAGCTAACCTGCTAAATTGCTGTCTACTCAAGAGCA
>DASQQK010000225.1:0-3754 GCA_035643435.1 Nitrososphaeraceae archaeon
TTTGTAAAAAATGCAAAAGCGGGAGACAAGAACGTGAAGGTTAAGATTAATTCGGTTGGTAGCAGATTTGCTACTGCAGAGGTAATAAAACCAGATCAGACGGTGTAGGTTTTCTATTTGCATGGTAATCAGTCATTCTATCTTCTTTTATTTTTGGGCTTACTCTATCAATATCATGGCATTTGAATGATGTATGGATGCCTCTAGAATATGCGTATAGGTAAAATCACTTTGGGTGTAGGGAATAGAATCACTCAAAATATAAACCCCAGTATAAACATGATAACCATAACTGCGAGTATTACATACAGAACTTTATACATATTCTCAGAGGTTATGATGATTCATAACTGATTCTTGTCAATATCTCAAAGTCTGATGGTACAATTTATGATCCAGGTAAACTCCAGTAGGCATAGTGCGCTTTGCAATAAGCGAATCGATCTTTTGACTGATTTACACAATTCATTATTTAAAAACGTCAGGGTCATTTCGTCCGTAATTTCTAGGATTTGTCACATGCACACGCGCATTGCATTGTGGACAGCTCGTATAAAACTTGTCTTCACCGGTATACTGAAACACCCTCTTACAATTGTTGCATCGTAATTCTCCCATACTCTATGTTTAGACATCATTCTATTTTAGTCAATTAGATAGAATGATATGCAATAGAGATCATGGTGAGCATACTGGCGCAGCGTGTATTCACAACCTAATTAATAAAAGAGTCAAGAATAATTCCTATGGACATAACACCATTTCCATTGTCTGCCAGGTAATGCAATCATAACGGGGTGTTCTGTCTGTTTGAAATGTTTTGTTGCATGAAGTCCTGGAGATGAATCACAGCAGCCGACATGCCCACATACCAGACACATTCTAAGTGCCACCCAATCACTACCTTCTTTTTCACATTCCTCACATTCCTGAGTTTTGGGTGACACTTTGGTTTCATTTATACCTGAGAAATGTTCACAACTCCTACTATCATTTATAGTAGCTGTTCTAGATGGAGTCATTATACCGAAATGAGCTGGAATAGTATAAAAGAGTTAAGTGTTGTAGTGTGCAACATAATTTAGTCTAGCAAGAATCTGATGCTAGATACTGATGACTGAATTTTCTTCCTATCTTATATATCATATTGCCCACGATAGACTTTAGTATTCTTGCATTAATCTGTTTACCAATGGTTAGCCAGAGAAGTGTTTGTTATGATGTTAGTATTGACGGCATCTTTCGTAGCAATTACGGTATTACATTCACAGAATGCTATGACTAGCGTCTTGAGTGATGCTATACCCGAGATGATGATGTTGACGCGCTTGAAGCTGCTGCATCGGGATGAGAAGGACTTACGTCAATAAGACTGCCTAAACTCTCCAAGTAAATCAAAAGATGTTACATTGTCAGACATGATTGTGTATGTCAACGTATCCGTATTCGCGTCATAGACCGGATCTATGACAGCGGTTTCTAACTGGCCTGATTAGATATCTTCAACCATTAAAACATCATTGGGTGCGTCTTCTGCAAAACTATTTGGTCCAGTACTCTAGTTACCAATAAAACATGACAGCGATATATAACAGACCTTGCTTCATTCAAGAACAAAAGAGTAATAGTTGATGGGATTCATAGAGGAGCAGTAATGTCAAGCAAACATTCGATTGAAAGTGACTGTTCCAAATGGATAGTATATGAATGGTATGGCAACAGAGTTAATGAAATATTCACATATGATTTTAGTCCCTCTTCCTATAACAATACTCGCACAAGTATCAGTTAACTCCTAATTCCAGGAGTTGTTCGATGATTATGAAATGAATAACTGAATTAGGATACTGCCCTAAAATCGGATCTTGCGCCATTTGTCTTTTCGGAACTCCTGATATCAATCTTCTAACCCCAGTCCTACTATTCTTCGCAGCCTATTCCATCGGAGTCACCATCGAAATTATGTGGATCTGGTGATCTAACCTTGAAATTCTTATCTTGAATGTCATCACAATTCAAGTCAGGAGGGGGCGGCGGGATGCAGACACCAGGATATGCAGGGTCACAATCGTTGGATATCTTTTGATGTTCGTCATCTCTATTTTTGTTGGTGTCCTCAGAGTCTTTACTAGCAAATGAATTAAAGTTGTCAGTAGCAGCACATCCGTATTTCTGTGCCCAATCACTGGTCCCAAATTCAGATACTCCACAAAAACTTTTGTAAATGTCTGCAAAACCTATAGCAATTACAGCCTCATTAATATTAATTCCATCACAATACACTAAAGCGACGAGCCGGCCATGGGATAGATCTTGATTATTATCAGGATCTATAGTTGCAGGTTTATCAAGACAATTTTGAGTAACAAAGTCTTTGGCCTCATTGTATCCTAATTCATTACTTTCTGGAGCATCCACTAATACGAGTCTTATTGTTATTGAATTCCCGTCATTCGTTCTTATATCAAGAGTATCTCCATCAATTACCCTAGTTACAATTCCATCAAAATTGTTTGCAGGAATAGATTCCGTAGACGCAAATGTATCTTCACCTAGAATTTGTGACTGCAGTATTATTTCTGTAGTTAAGATTAAAGTTATCAGATTAATACAAAAGACAAGTCCTTTTTTACACCTTTCAGTCATTAAGTCATTTTTTGTTATACTCTATAATATTTCATTAGTCTGCAATGACAAGTGCCAAACGGCTAATAGACTGATAATAGCTAGCGGCTAACATAGTCAATTCCATATGACGCACGAAAGTTCATCCAATCCTTGAGTGATGTATCCGCCTCAGGAGTAATGAATGAGCAGTATTCGTCTGCCTCTTCAGCGTAAACAATAAGTTTTGCGGCGACAACTTCCCCTTTTTCATCATGAAGCGGTTTTACATGTTTCTATTTGAGAAAATCCCATGCACTAATTCTAATTCCTGAAGAAGTCATTGTGTATACGATAGGTTTGAACCTCAGGCCGGGATATTCTAATAATCTCTGGATTTCTTCCCGGGTTGGTGCTCTATCATTCGCAGCCTGCCTTCCTCTAGGAATTCTTCGAGCGATTTTTCTCCAACTTACATGAATATCATTCGTTTCACAAAACAATTTCATTGCTTTCAAGTAATTTGGGATGGTTGATAGAGATTTCTCTCCTTTTTGGGCTCTTTGGACTTGATAGGAAATGAATTCTATTATTTTTTCCTGAACCAGTGCCATACTCTGTTCCTTACATAAGGTCATGAATTGCTTAGACTGTTCATCCAGATTCCCATGAAACCCTAAGAAGTCAACCTGTTAGGCCATTGTCTCTTTGTTTCAGGGGCCTTTAAGGCGTATAAGAATTACGAAAGAGGATTTGATCCTTCTTTTACTACTGACATCTGTTTAATGCTCTATTATACGGGCTATATTTTGCTTGATGCTCTATTATACGAGCTGGTCCTAAGTAATGGGACAAGATTGTCGTGGGTCCAAGGGGGTTTGGCAAGACTTTAAAACTTCAAGGTGACGAGAATACGGTAGCGGGAGCATCAAATCAAGCATTCCCAGAAGCTGACACGACGACGGACACCACGGCGGCTGGGACGGCGGACGTGATTAATCCCGAGTAGACGCTCCACAACACTCTTTTTTTATTATTTGGTAGTCAGTTTGTGAAAGATTTTTTCTATAGTGTAAATATGTGATTTCTGTTTGCTATTGTTTTTTCTTAACTGACATATGCAGTCAGCGAGAGATTATATATCGTATGA
>DASQQK010000226.1:0-2908 GCA_035643435.1 Nitrososphaeraceae archaeon
CCACTTACATGAAGGGCCTAAACGGAGAAGAACTTAAGGGTAAGTCCCAAGTCTTGGAGGTATTAACGCTTCTTCATGATAGAGATGAGGCAGCTGCTAACAAGACACTCCAAAGTCTATTGCAAGCTGTTAGGAGTAATGAAAGTGAAGCTCCGCAGGAGAATGATGACAATGGCACTGAACCCAAAGGGAATAAATCTGCAAATCTCCTCATGCAGCAGGTTCAAGAGAATGCGCTACATTTCTTCAAGGATCAATATGGAATGCCGTATGTAACGATAAAAGTTGCAAACCACGTAGAAACAATGCCGATTCAGAGTAAAAAATCCGAGTACTACGTAAGTAAATTATACTTTGATAGTACCAATGGCAGGAAAGTTGCTGGCTCTGAATCAGTGAATAATGCCATTCGCGTAATGCATGCGCAAGCCCTATTTTCAGGACAAGAGCGAACACTAGGGCTAAGGCTGGCATGGGGCAAAAAGAATGGCGAGATATATTATGACTTGGGAAACTCCGAATGGGATGTTATCAAGTTAACTTCAGCCAATTGGAGTATTTCAAAAATGTCTGATGCTGCATTGTTTAGCAGATTTAACCAGAAAGCTCAGGTAACTCCGAGTAGAGAATATCCTCCAGATATATTTGATCAGTACCTAGATCTGATGCAGATTAAGAACGCAGCTAGCAGACTCCTGATTAAAGTCTGGACTATAGCGTTACTAATCCCGGATATTCCACATCCTATAGCAATCATTCACGGAGAGAAAGGTGGTTTGAAGACGACTTTTTGCAAGTACCAGAAGAGACTCGTAGACCCCGACAGAATTGAGGTTAACAACATTCCAAATGAGAAGGCCGAGTTTGTACAGCAGATGTATCATAATTACCTTGCTATATATGACAATGTAAAATTTCTGCCTCCGTGGTTTTCAGATGAAGTTTGCAAAGCTGTAACTGGAGCAGGTAACAGTAAAAGAACACTTTACACTAATGATGATGATACAATATACGATTACAAACGCTGCATAATGATAAGCGGAATAAATAACTGGTTGACGGAGCCAGATGCTCTTGATCGAAGCATAATAGTTGAGCTTGAGCGGCCACCTGATGACTTGAGAAAACAAGAAACTGAAGTTGAGACTAAGTTCGAAGAATTAAGGCCTAGGTTGTTCGGATATATTCTAGATATTCTAGTAAAGACATTACAGATCAAGCCTGAAATAAAGCTAACCAAGTTAGATCGAATGGCAGACTTTGAGGTTTGGGGTGAAGCAATAGCTAGGGCTATGGGTTACAGTTCGATGGAATTTGTTGATGCTTACCGTGAAAATATTGGGATGCAGAATATTGAGGCAATCGAAAATCATCAGCTAGCTCAAGTAGTAATTAAATTTGTAGACAGTTGGTATGTGGAAACCACTGAGGCCTGTTGGCAGAGCCCGACCTCTAAAGTACTGGGACACCTTAACAAAGTTGCTCATGCTCACAATATAGACACAACAAACATCAAGGCATGGCCTAAAGCCGCTAACTCCTTGACTAAAAAGCTCAAACCGATACTCTCTAACCTCCGTGATGGGCTAGGAATTAATATCACAATAAGCAGGCAGACAAGTGGAGATAAAAAGAAGAGAAATACATCTTTTATCAGGATAACTAAAACACCTCCACCATCTCCACCATCTCCACTAAAGCAACAAGCTGACGGTGATGCGATTGGAGTGGAGATAGGAACCTCAACAATCTCCACCGAACAACAAATAGCTCCACTTGATAATATACAAAATCACTCTCGGATTTCACAAGATGGAGATAGTGGAGCAAGTGGAGATACCTTTAGAAAAGATGATGCATCTATCCGAAATTATGACTTCCTCGATAATTATGTTGCATTTGATTTAGAATGGAACATTGATACAAAGGGCGAAAAGTCGATCTATGCTGCCTCGTTTGTCGACAACCGAGATAAGGGAGAGGCGCTACATATAGCTGATTTTGACAACTCGGAACAACCACTCCTACAGGCAGTTACGAAGAAGATAAAACAGTATCCCTTGTCGGTAGGTTGGAATACCATTGGAACTGAACAGACCAATGGCACTGATTCAGATTTAACTGTTTTAAATGAAAGGTTCATCAAAAATAGTCTACCATCTATAATCGGGTATAGCAGTCAGGGATTACCATTTATTGAAGGCCATTCTCACGTCGATCTTTACAGGGTATTTAGGAATAAAATAATCAGAACTTCAGTATTTAACAATAGATATAGATCTTTGAGGCTCAATGATGTGGCAACGGCGTTACTTACTAAAGGAAAGCTCGAAGGTGTTAACGGTCAGAATGTTCATACAAAATCCATTGAGGTACAGAAGGAGTATGTATTGAGGGATGCTGAACTTGTAATGAATCTGTCAAGTGTCAACAATGGTCAAATCTTGCATCTAATGCAGGCGATAGCTCAGTTGACAGGGCTCGGTCTTGAACAGGTGTGTCATTCCACAATTTCTGCATGGTGGTCACAGGTGTTTGCTGATATGGGTTTTGCACCGACAAGAAGATTCTCACCTTCCGATAAAGAAGGGAGGACCATACTTCGAGGAAATGACTACATAGGAGGTAAAGTAATCGAGCCCAAGAAGGGTGTATATCATAATCTAATGATTGTTGATGCCGTGAGCTTGTATCCTTCGATGGCGATCTTGCACAACATTTCCTTTGATACTATCAATTGCGAATGTTGCACAGAAAGAGATGATGTAAAAGTTCCATCAGAAGTGTTAGACAAAGGATATTGGATATGTAAACAGAAAGATGGGGTTTTCCCACAGAAACTCAGAGAATTCAGAGCGGAAAGAGCTAGACAAAAAGAGCTTGGAAATATGGTAATGCAACAGGTACT
>DASQQK010000227.1:0-2288 GCA_035643435.1 Nitrososphaeraceae archaeon
GCGAATAGATGATTATGACAATGATGATGATGACAATGGTGAGGTGACACCACCTCCATTCTCAACCATATATGTTCAATTTTTGAGCAAAGACAATAATTACGCAAAAAATGAGCAACTAAAACTTTTGGTCAAAATTCATGGACGACCTACAACTACAACAACGATTGTAATCGACGGGTTGTTAGATCCGAATTTCAATTCATTTATTGCAGAGATCAGTCCAGATATTATCATCTTTTGTGGGGAGAACGGTCCGCCACCACTTCATTTCCGGGATAACACCTTGTTTAAAGAATGGTCACAGAATAATGTTATCATCCATTCTCATACTCCAATTGAAGATATTGAACTTGAAGTTCTTGAGCTAGTGGAAAAAGCAAGATTTAGTTATCTTCCACTCCGATTCGTTTCAAAATATGGAATGATGAGATTAATTGACAGTAGAATTACGTACGAGCTACTTCAAAGAGATTTTGTTATTCCACCACGTTTACGGACATTTTCAAAACATCATGAGCAAATTAGAACCTTAGAAAATATCATCGAGATGGATAAAGCTGGAATGATTATTTCACCAGAGATTGGTTTACATGAGAACATCGCAGTTTTAGATTTCAATGATGAATACGCGAACTTGATAATGAATCATAATATTAGCTATGAAAATCTATCGAATGATGAACCTGCTATTCTTCCATCAATAGTGAGTGAAATTATTAAAAGGCGGATTTATCTGAAGAAATTGCTCAAAATAAATTTAGAAAATCAATTTCAATGTCAAATAGGTTTAGATATACTAAAACAATTTCTTGTATGTCTATACGGAACGTCTGGTTCGGTTTGGAACAGATATAGTAATGTATGGGTTTTTGAAGAGATAAACAGGCTATCTAGACAAATTTTGCTAAAGACAAAAGATATAGTGCAGAGCGCGGGTTTCGAGCTAATTTACGCCGATACAGACGCCGTCTTCTTGAAGAAGAGAAATGCACCAAAAGAAGATTTTGAAGAAATAAAGAATGTTATTATTAAAGAGACAGGTCTTTGTCTGACATTGGAATATCATTACAAGTTTCTAGTATTGCTATACATAGAGGCAGATGAGAAGATGGAAGCCAGGAAGCACTATTACGGAATGACCTATGATAACCGACTAATTACTAGAGGTATAGATACCAGGAGACATGACTCTCCAACATTTCTAAAAGAGTTTCAGACAGCATTACTATCCAAGTTATTTGATTGTAACAACTATGAAGAGGTTCTAACTAGTGGTTATCAAAATGCATTATTGTACGTCACTCATAGTATTGACAAGCTTATTAATGGAGAAATGCAGATAACTGATTTAGTGATTTCTAAGTTACTACGACAGAATATAGGGAAATACAGAAGCCTGTTCCCACATGTGGCTGCGGCTGTTAAATTAAATATCTCTGGGATCACTACGAATCGTGGTGATAATATTCAATATGTTTACACGGATTCGAATCATACAGATCCGCTTCAACGAATAACTCCTGCCAAACTAATCTCTTCAGAGAATTATGACGAAGAGAGGTATCTGGAGATGTTGTTTGATTCAGCTGAGGCAGTATTATCAGTATTTGGATTTGATCGTTCGCAATTTGGGTATGATAGAAAAAAATCTTACAATTGGTGGAATGAAATTCATCAACAGCGTGATAGAGATATTAAATCAGCAAAAATGGAGTTGTAAAGAATGAGTCTATTTCCAGATGAAGACGTTCTGACCAAAGAGATAGAGAGTTGGAGAGGTTTCATAGACAAGCTTCCATCAGATGAAGACAAAGCTGTTATGACCAAACTGTTAGATGATTGCTATAAATATTCGGTGGCTATGAATAATCACGCACAATTGCATCCATTCCCATCAGAGTCTTTAATTATGGCATTACTACTGTCACAGCACAAACTTATCTGTCAATTAAAGTCTATGATAAAATCAAAACAGTCAGATGACAGCTACAGTAGCACTGAGCACTTGAAAAATCATTGATGATCAGATATGTATTGGCGACCATGATACATTAGATCCTCACAGACCAAGCAAGAGAGGTAATTAGTGTCAAATGGGATCTAGACCAATCGGTAGACATCAGCATATTGGATTACTCAACTGGGTCTACGTAGCACATTCATCCAGGAGACTTATTTTAGGTACTTGTTACTAATGCTGAATATTTTGGTCCAATAGCTGTTGATCGACTTTATATATTCAAATATACTCGACCAATATGTAGTTGATAATTTTATTAAACTAT
>DASQQK010000228.1:0-12262 GCA_035643435.1 Nitrososphaeraceae archaeon
TAAAGGATCCATATAGTTCCCTGGGGACAACGTATAATGACAGGATACGACAGCCGCAAGAACAAGGTTAAGTATTATTCACCCGATGGCACGTACTATTGGACTATTTATTAGTAATGAATGCTGAATGTGCTCATCTTGTTTGGATTTACAATATATCTTATGCATCTAGTAGACTACTTAAAACGCAAAAAGTTCAAGAAGAAGAAAGATGACGATAAACATGCGTGACACAATATAAAATGCGTTTCTAATTATGAAAAAGGTAGACGGCCAATATTTGCCTGGTTCTGAGGATGCTACGAAGTGGCCGTCCACCCTTCCCATGGTTCTAGGTACTTGCATATAATGCGTATTCATACTAAAAGTCTTATGATAAAGGTAAGGTAGGGCAGCCAAAATGAAGCTCATTGGTCAACCCTTGCCAGGACACACGAGAATGGCTGCCTACCTTAACACTAGCCATCATTGACGTGATACTGCTGCTGTTGTCCACAGTACTTCTATGCACTGCTGCCGTTTCTTTCGAAAATATGGTATAAAAAGATTCTATCATGGAAGCCTGTAGGTATGTCAGAATGTGAAGCCGTCTACCTGATGCTTGACGTTGTTGATGCGATACTGCCTGTGATACTTTTGTGTATCGCTGCTGCGGCTTGCACTACAAAATATAGAAACATCTCAAATAGCAACAAAGGTAGACGACCATGAGGAAGAATGGCGTCAGAATCAACTTAATCTGGCCGCCTACCCAATGCTTGACGTTTGGCAATGAGATTCTTTATGAGTGACTCTCACTGTCTACAGCTTTTTGTACTTTAAAATATAAAAACACTTTCTGAATAAGTGAAATAGGTAGACGGCCAGTAAATGAGGAGTGCTGAAGCCTACAATCAGGAAACTACTTGTTGGTCGAAAGAATTGAAAAAATGGGGGAGTCGAGGTTAGGGAATATGTGTATTATGGATTTGTTGGAGGGGGAAGTGTTCCCATTCCGCCACCTGTTGTATTAGAGCTTGTCATATTCCCTTCAGTAACGTTTCCTGCTCCTCCTGTCATGTTCTGGTCTTGTGCGAATGCGGGTGCAGGTGTAGATGTTCCTACGGAACTTGCAAACATTGTTGCTGCAAGAGTGGCTGTAACTACCGTGAAAGTTGCCCACATCAGAATTCCTCTATATGTAACCATTGTAAGTATAATACTTTGTATATTATTTATGTATAGTTGATTCTAGAAGTTTTATTCTAGAAAATTACGAGTATGAATTCCTATGAAAGAAGTTGTTCTAATTGAGCAGAGCAACATAATATATATAAGTTTCAAAGTACAGAGGTTTATAAATAGACAGTTATATAACAATAGAATACCCCAAGCACAATTCTGTAATTCTATGCTATCTCGTTTTGCCATGGCATTGTTGGTATCATAGCATAGCTAATAGAAGATAGGCGACCGAAAGTACATTTGATGTTGGTCGCCTACCTAACTCTAGACCTCATGACATCGACACTGCTGTTGTCTACAGTACATCTATGCACTGCCGCCATATTTTAGAAAATATGATATAAAAGGATTTTAGCTATGTCATTAGACCAAAGTTCTTTAGCGTATACTTGCGCCGGTTTCTGTGTATTTTCGGAAGATTTCATTCCTTCGTCCAGAATTGAAGGAATAAAAAGAAGACTGAACCTTGTTACTCTAACCAGTAAATAAAGGTAAGACGGCCGAAAGGGTTGGAGGTACTTGGGGCCGCCTACCTTGTATGGATTCCTAAATTGCCACGATGGGCACTATAGCATGCACAACATTGTATAAAACTAGGTCTCCAATCTAATGCTAAAAAATAACCTGTACTTGTAAAAGTGACTATGGAGTGGCCAGCCACAGGATAACATGACTAAATGCCGGACCGCCTACTGAAAGGATGTGGTCTGGGAAAAGAAGGTAGACGACCTATAAATGAACGGTTTTGATGATGCTACGAAGTGGCCGCCTACTTCGCCTATGGTATCTGTTGGTACTTTTATAGCGTGTTTTCAGACTAAAAGCCTTATGATATAGGTAAAGTAGGGCAGGCAAAATGAAGCCTATTTGTCAACCTTTGCCAGAATACACGGAAACGGCCGCCTACCTTTAAATGACATTGTGTATTGGTATATAAAAATAGATGAGGTAGACGGCCAACAAATAGCTGTTGATGGTTCTGATGCCTACGACACGAAGCGGCCGCCTACCTAATGCTTGAAGTCGTTGACGCGATGCTGTCAGAATCGGCAGTACTTCTGTGTACTGCGGCTGCCTCTTTCACAAAAATGTTATAAAGACATTTCCATCTCGAGGCTCAAGTCTTTCTTAGATTTTTAGATTTAGGTTATATTCGTGCATTATAAAAAAGGTAAAGACTACCAGATGTTGTGCAGGTTGGAGGAAAGGTCTGGTAGTCAATACCTTATTTTTTGTTCCTTAACATTACTTAGATAGAGCTTAAAAATGAGCCGGAACTTGGTTAATTATTATTAAATTACAACATAATAAGAAGGAGAAGGACGACCAAAATGAAGTTTAAAAGCCTGTGTCCTGGTCGCCTACCTTAATCCTGTCATTGACGTGAGGCCGTCGTCTCCGAAGATATGGTATAAAAAGGGTTCTAGGTTGAGAATAATACCCTTTAGCTGCTAGTCCTAGCAAAGAGATGGCTTATAATGACAAAGTACGATAACTAGTGGAATGATTGACTATCTTCATGAAAAAGCAGAAGACTATGATGATAATGATGCTAGCATGCCTGAGGAGGAAAGACAATACAGAGAAATACTAAGACTTACAATTGGGGAACTGAAAGTAAACAAAGAACAAGGTACGTATTGGTCCACAGACGATAGCCTAAGACGACTCCTGAGTTATAGACCTTCAATAGATGATATGAAGTTAATTCGTCGACCACTGTACTATTTGTCTGAGAACAAGTCAATTTTCGATAATAAGAGTTTAGAACGTGAAAAATATTTCATCAGTCTTCAAAAGAGACTCATCGAATATTTCATAGACAAATACCGAGTTTAAGCTAGTAACTGTGAGGAAGGCGGCGGAGATATCTAACTTTATCCAAGCCTGATTTTATACGAAATGCAATGAATTATTGTTATGTTTTGGTCTGTTTTTGGGGCGGGATGTCAGTCATACATGGGAATGGAGGGTATCAACAACCAATCCCATAGTGAAATTATTCGGTTCTTCTTAAGAACCTTCGGATTATATAATTGGTTTTCATTCCTTAAATAAGTTACATCTTTAATTATGCATATAGCGCTTAACATTATGGGTAGAATTGACCACTGGTGCCACACTCGTTTGAAGTCTTTTTATAAAATATTGCATAATAATAGAAAGCGGTAAGCACAAAAGGATAGGCGGCATCTCTTCGTAGGTCATCATGGTCCCCTATCCTTTTTAGATATTATTTTATTAAATTGTAAGTTCCTACTGGTTCGAAGTCCTTTTATAGAATATCGCATAATAATAGTAGAGAGTGTTTAGCGCTCAAGGATAGGCGACAATTCTTTATAGGTCAACTCTAATAATATGATTGTCGCCTATCCTTTTTTTATTACCTGTTAATATCCTTCTAAAGTATCAGATTATCTCACTCAAGAATACTACTAATTGCAACTACTTGCTTCTGCTTTATGTATAACCAATCTAAAGTGTTGTGAGTTGCCTGCTTGCTCGCAAAGTAACAACTCCGATGTACTGATACCCTTTGCAGTAGGCAGCTGCAGCCAGGAGCTGTAATACTATTTTTCCTGAGAGATCTTATTATGATATTGAATGCACTTTATTAAGGTCGCGTGCCCTTAATAAGAAAGGCTGGCTGCTAGCTGGTATTAATCGCCATAGGTCATTTTAACAAATCCACACCTTAGTTAATCGTCCTCATCGTCACCATCACTATTATTATCATTGTCTGAATCATTGTCATCGTTGTCACCATCTTGACTTTCGGCTGTTTCTCCCATCACCCTAGTGGAATCCTTAGAACCATCAGGGTTAGTCCACTGTAACGTAAATTCATATGTTTCAGTTTCATCTTGAATTGTATCACTTGTTATGAATACTTCAAATGGAGATCTCATTCCGGGCTCCACCGTGCTTGGATCTGCGTAAGTAAATTCTCTTCCTACTATTTGTCCATTGGAATCGTAAAATGATACGGTAACCTGAACAAAGTCGGCTGTTGCAGTACCATTATTCTCGACCTCTCCCACAATAGTGTCACTAAATCTTTCTTGATTATATCTTTGGCTTAGTAAAATAATATCCGCCTCATTTGCTCGAATAGAGTTAACTGATGGACTAGATGAAGTCTGAGTATTATCTTGTGTTATCTCTGATGACCTTGGTATGGTAAAGGGAATAAGCTGTGACTCTTCTCCTGTTTGATTCGTGGCGGTCGCGTTTTGGTCTGGTTGTGCTTGGCCATCAATGGTTATGAAGGCCAATACAAATAAGTACAAAAACAAGGATTGACATAATATAATTCCAAGTTTTACTGAACGATCCATTTCCCGACTAGCAGAGAATACAAATGTTAATTAATAAACTTTATCGACTGAGCAATCACATTGAATTATTATAATATTAAATGATATATATTACAGATAATATCACTCAAGTTCTGGTTTTTCGTAAGTAATAATTGGGTTATTCGGATTTGATTAATCTGAGTTGATTGAAAGAGTATCTGTAGTAGTTGGAGGAGTTTTTGTGAATGCCACAGCACTTCTGAGTGGAAGTGTTGGACTTTTTGCACATTGACTTCCTATTACAATGACATTCCACTTTCTGGTATAGGAGGTTCAATCTCTCTTACACTAAAATCTTTGATATCTACCCCATCTGCCTTATCCCACCTAAATGCTGCAATAGGTCCTCCCCAAGAGATAATCTGAGCTGGTTTGCCATCACAATGTTCGCCTTGCTCTCCCCAATGACCTCTATCTATTCTTACGTCCACCTTTTTCCAAGATTTACCATCTCCATTTTCGTTTATCCAATTTTCCATCTTGACATATATTGTACCATTCTTTAATGGTGGAAGGTTATATACTACAAACTTAAAACCAATCCATCTATCTTCAAGAGGGTAGGTCACCTTTGCCCTTTCATCCGAAGATGCGTAGCTAACAAACCATTGTTCTTTTGCAAATCGACTTTCACCTTCGTAGAATAATTGACCTTTATATGCAGAACCTTCACAATCTTCTGAATCAGTGTGTTTTCCACCTCTAGCATACCATGCAAAATTCTGGTCGTCATCCCCTTCCTCATATTTTACAAATCCAGTCATCTCCACATTCTTCCAATCATTTGGTGATTGCATGTACCCCTTTTTAGCTAGCTCATTCTGATCGTAAGTAGCTATCTTACTTTCATTATATCCTGATGATGTGTAGACATTCATCCTTACCTTTGAATCGTCCACATGCCATGATAAATCTTCATCATTCTGCACAAATTCAACTTCTGGATTGAATTGTGGATCATGAAGTGGATCACTCATATTCATATACCATTCTTCACCTTCCTCTGCTGTTGGGTATATCTTCTGAATTCCAAAGATATCACTCTTATTGAGAGATTTATCTGAGAGAACATTATAGGAATAATTAGTAGAAATTTGGATACCTTTAATATGACTATTATTAAGTGACTTACTCGCAGTACTACCCCTATGTAGCTTTAATTCAGATCCATGTATATATCGAATACCAGAGTTAGAGATGTATGCCATTAGTATAACTATGATAAGCAAAAAAATTGGAGTTACCACAATCATTTGGTTAGTAGACAAAGTTTAACCAATATATAGGCAAGTTGTATATTAGTTATTCTAAATCTAATGTCTTAATATCCCAAGAAAAGGATCAGAACTATAGTCTCTACCATATATTGGATATTATATTAATAATCACTAGAAATACGAATAACATGTCCATGCATGGAAATATATAACCTCAATTTGATTTTACTCACAAATAAGAAGATTTTAATTGGTTTATTTTTGGATGATTATGGAACACTCAATCCCTATTGTAATACTACTGATTGCAATTGCTTGCTTCCGATTTATATATAAGCAATTTAAAGTGTTATGAGTTGCTTGCCTGTCTGCCTGCAAAGTAGCAATCGCTGATTAACCCTTTGCAGTAGGCTGCTGCAGCATTGACTTCAGGAGGTAGGATAGTAGTATAGATAATAGCTAAGGCCTATTTCTACTATCTCTCCTGAGATATTATTACAATATTGCGTTATTAATCGCTCTAAGTTATTTTAATGAGAGATATAAGCGATTATTTTAACGAGACCATATCTCACATCTTTTAACTGATTATAGAATATCGCATAATAATAGTAGAGAGTGGTTAGCACTCAAGGATAAGCGGCAATTCTTTATAGGTCAACTCTAACAATAGATTGTCGTCTATCATTTTTGAATTATCTATTGTTATCTAATATTATTAATTGCTCTCAGCTATTCTGATAAGACCATGCTTCAAGCCTTTTAACTCACCTATTATTGTGTCTATGTTGTTTAGCAGTAGTGATATGTTATTAGAAGAATAACTCATCCTTTCTATTGCTTCTCCAATAAGCTTCTTGGTCATAAAGTCTAATGGCCTGTTTGGGCACGAATGCAATTTTCCATCTGAAGCTTCAAAGCTAATCCATTGTAGTATCGGAGTAACTGGTACATATTGTAAATATATTTCTGTGCCGCAATGTTTGCATGGTCTCTTTCGCATTATGGTTCTTTCTTCTGGTAGGAATATCATAATTTGTACTATTTGCCGTCCAATTCGTTCAGGTTAGCAGATAGTGCTTCGACTAATGAACCTTTGACATGAATTTTTTTAATACGTCCATCAGTTGATTGTCTCAGTATTTCTATGTTATTAGAACCTTGTTTCTCGTCTAAGCTTATACCCTTTAGAAATGGAATATTTGTATCGTCTTCGGCAAATTTAGGATATCTATTTATCTCATGATGCGGTCTAACTTTGAATCCTTTGTTATTAGAAATTGGTTTATCCTGAATTTTGGTATCATAGTATTCCATACATTCATTGCACCTCCAAATAGTCTTAGTTCCCTTCAGATAGTCCAATTTACTTCTACAGATTGCACAAAAATATTTTCTTGCTTCTGGTTCCTCTTCTAAACCTTCCTCTGCTGTAAAAATTTGTATTTCTGGGCCTGCCGATGCATTATCGAATTTCTTTAAGTATTGGACGTCTTCGTATTTGAAGCCAGTTCTTACTCCTTCTTCACTCCTGTCCATATCTCTAATACTTCCTCATATCTATCATATTCTTCATAATCTTTCAATACCTCAACATCCTCAATTCGTCCTTCATCAGGCCAAAATCTGCAGCCCTCTACACAAGGCTCATCTATTCCATGAGAATTACTTTTATGATTCCAACCATGAATACGTCGTTTCTCGTCCTGGTATCTCTGTTCAGGCGTCCTTTCAGATATCCTAGAAATGAAATACCACAACCATTCTTGTAGTTCAGTGTCTCTTCTAGTTTCTTCGAGTGATGGACTAAAAAACTGCTGGTCTGAATGCTGTCTAAACCACTTGTCTTTCCTTTGTTTATATGCAATAATGTAATTAGTTCGTAGCTGTTCTAGTAATGATCTTGCATAAATTGTTTCTTGATATTGCACTGGATTAAGTCCAGTCTCTTCTATTCGTCTAGTTCTATCATTAAGTATACGTCGTAAGTCACCAAACCCCATTATTTCTGCATTTCCTCATTCTTCTCTTTATTATCATGTAATTCCCGCATTACTTCGTCCCGTGTCCTTTCTACATATTCTAAGCTCTCTTTAATGACACCTGCATTTGTGCATAGTTCCATTCGCTTACTATACACATCAGTGATTAGTGAAAGTATAGCTACCTTGTTGTTATTTCTCTGACCTTCACTTTCTGACATTAATAGTCCCCATGCATACTTCAGGATCTGAGATAAACCACGATAAGCCATTTGGAATTGGTGCGGTAGCGATTTTACATGTAACTGCAATTCCTGTTCTGCTTGTTTCCTTAGAAATATGACGTCTCTAGACGCTGTAGCTTGTGATATCCTTAGAACTTCTGCGATCTCGTATGTGCTGCAACCTTGGGTTAGAAGTGTTAATACCTTGTTTCGTCTCCACATTACACGTTTCTCATGTTTTGTTTCTCGTTTCCTCCTACCATTAGAAGAACGTTTTTCGTTACTATCTGACTCGTTCTCGTATTCAAATGCTTCATTATTTATGTTATTCATACTACTATAATTCATTTACTTTTTCTTTTCTTCATTGCTGCCGCGTCGCGCACCGTGTATGGTAACTCTGCTCTCTGATATCCAGTATGACTGTAGTTCTCTAGCTTGTTTCCAAATACCTTCTTCAAGTGCTGTATCTCCTCTTTTCGAGCTGCTGCTTTTGTTGTGTTTTTCTTAGTAGTCATTCCTCAGCTTCTTCCTCTTCCCCAGGATCCTTTGGTGTGTAGTATTCTAAGCCACTACAGATTGGACACATCCAAGTACTTGTATGTCGTAACTTTACCATTTTGGTGCCGCCAGGACACTGAACGCAAAGCTTGTCCATGTTAAGATCAGCAGTAAGCCTAACCAATAAAATTCAAACCCTCCACCATGACAGTATTATCTTCGTTCTTCAGTTCACATGACACAAGCATTCCAGGTTTCAAACCGAGCTTATTCACGAATGCCCTGGGTAAAGTTATACCCAGACTTGTTGATCCGCTGAACTGAATTACTCTCTTCAGTCTTATATTCTTCTTATTGCTTCTTGTTGGTGCTGCTGCTGTTGACATTTCCTCCTCTCCTAAACTCTTTTAACTGAGATTCCATCTGTTTCCTTTTCTCCTCTCTGTTCTTTTGATAGAGTTCAACTCCTTCATGAGCTTCAGTCCTCAGATATCCTTCAGTATTTGCTGAGATAACATCTTCGAATGGTGCTGATATGAATTCTTCCAAGTTTTTGCAGTGAAAAACTCTATCTCCATACCAATGGTCTCCAGCCTCGCGTGCATAGCCCAATGCCAAATCTCTATACTCTCCTTTGAATTCGTCCAGGACTTTTTTGACATTTTCTTCATTGAAAGGAATATAGAACATCCATTTCCAGAACTTAATATCTGAGTCAGTCACGTTGCCTAAGTCATCCCTTGTAAGCTGGGCCCAAGGGCGTTGATAGACACCATTTACTTCGCTACAGTGCGATAGCACATTAGTACCTATTGGATCTCCAGGATAATCTACTAAGATCGAGACTCCATATACCAATGCTTCAGTCACCTTCCCATCTGTTTGTATATCCAAATTCTCATTTATTTCGAACTGATCTGGTCTGATTTTTGCCCTACATAGAGTCAAAAGCCTCTTTCTCACATTCTGTGGGTAACGCTGTGCGTAAACTGAGGTTTCTAGCGCATTCTTATCAGTAGTACGATTGGGAATGTATGACTGAGATATCATGGAGCAAGCGAGCTTCTTTCTTCTTAGTGCCTCAGGGACCTGCTGGACTAATGTCTTCCTGTCTTTTGGTGGGACGAATCTGGTGCTCATATCACCTCACTCTTGAATAAGGCTCCAGTATAGTACGTATCTGTATCCACTCCTGCATTCTGTAGTCCACTGTTAAGGATACTACCTTGTTTGTTTATAGTTTCAATATCGTATTTTTCAGTAGTTGCTTTCAGATACTCATAATCCCTATCTGAGATCTCAATCTTTATCACATCTCCATCTCGTTCATACGTTTTTTTCCCATTTCCCCTCGCAGTTATGACTGTATGTATATTTTTAGACATATTTTATCTCCTTTTTCTTATTCCACCGCCGAACTCTAGAATACGCTCCATTTCTTCGATATCACTTTGGGTAACTCCTGATGCAGCTGTTCTCTTCTGTAAAGCTGGTATTACATGTGTATCAACTAATTCGTCTAATAGTTTTGCATTTTCAGGTGTTGTTTCCAGTGTTCTACTGTATTTATGTCGCGTCCACGCTCTGTTAGTAGTATTTACAGTATTCATCATTAGGTTTAATTAATTGAAAATGAACTAATAGGAACTACTGAAAGATTCGAATATTTTACTTCTTCCCTGTTATTACAGTGAAAAGGTTCTTGTCTAGATTATTTGTTGCAGTCAATGTAACAACTTTACCATAGTCCATACTATCCCCTGAATATTCTGTCATTATCTTTCTCTTCGACATTATTAACATTTGAACCATAAGTTATTAATATTAATCAATTATATTGTATGAGTAGACTGCCACAGTATTAACTATATCTTTTGGTTGGAGGTTCCTATTCTATATATAAGAAACCCTTTTTAGAAGAAACCTATACGGCGGCCAACGGTTCCCTTCTGCCTTATATTACTAGAGGGATAGGAAAAAGAACTACTATACATTTACAGTCTTCTTATTCCTACTTCTTACTACTGTACCCTTTAAGGAATTCTATGAAATATCTGAAATTGGTCACTATAAACCTCATGTCGTACCAATACAATTTCCATGTCTACGGTCATTTCTTAGATGCTGGATAATACTCCCTTTCTATAACTATCCAACCACGTCCAACCTTTATTCTATTTGTTCTATGGTCATGTGAAGCGCCACTAACTCGCACAGGTTTGCCTATATCTCTGGCGAATACTGTAGCAGCAAGAAAATGTATTTCTTTAGTCTTTTCTGGGTCCGGCGCCAACTTCTGTACTATAAATTAATTGATTATTCTCTAACTCATTAAGTATTGCTACTGCTTGTTCTGGGTTTATTCTTAATGAATCTATGATTTTACTAGTCATTGCGCCTGGGTGAATACGAATATAATCCTGAATCATGGCCTTTGCTTCATTATGGTCTAGTGTATGATACGTAACTATGGTCTGCTTTGGTTTTATCATATAATTCCTGTTAGCCTTTACCGCCTTTTTAATACTATCTTTTCGGTAAGCGCGCTTCGGTAAGCGTTGTCGTGGTTGCCGTAACAACATATTATGCTAATATGCTAACCCAGTTTATAAAGAGTGGTTAACATTTCCCGAACATAAGAAGATACATTCTTCCTAGTTCTTAATTATTATCTGGCTAGGTTAAGAGAATGTGTTATATCAAAAGCACAAAATGAATAAAGAAGGCGAAGCCTGTTTCTCATTTAAGCTTACTAATGGTCAGACAATTACTACTACAGATAAGGATGCTGCCAAATTGGTTAAGTTAGTTGAGTTAATGCGTTATTTCAATGATAAACTATTAGTGTAATTATCTCGTGTCTCCGTTTTGTGGTACAGTTGTGCATGATCTGAGTCTGAAAATGCATATCCTCTGTATTTCTTTATTTGAATAATTTGTCTTGCTACATCGCCTAATTCTGATTCTTTAAATATTGAATAGAAACAATATTTGTTCCTACTCTCAAGTTCTTTTTTGCGTTTGATAAGATAGTTTTCCAGCCGTTTTGGTGTATCATGTCCACCCGATTTCATAATAATGAAATTAGCAAATTCAATAAAGTCTTCTATAGTAGTACCTATTTCTGCATTTTTGGCCATTGTTATTATCTTCCTATATATTTTCTCGTGCCTCTGGAAGCACTTCCGCGCCGCCTTTAGAACGTTCTTCTTCTCTGGTATGGGCATTGACTTTATGAATATACGTCTATATGTTTTGCTATATCTCATTCGCAACTGGTCGATATATCGCTGGGCGTAATAGTCTCTATCTTTTTTCTTGTAGCGTATACATTCTTTTTTCAAGAATTGGAATGTGTCTATTTCTACAGGTGCGAGTCCATCAAGTGCATACCTGTCTCCATCTGATTCATAAACCTCCTTCATTGCTTGTCTGCGCAGTTTCATGTGTAGTACTTCCAGACTCTTCGCTACATACTTGTGTGTCTTAATACCGTTTTCTCTTTTCTGTTTATATAGATATGTAGTCGGCGTGTAGCCGCTATTAGCATTCACGTTTCTAATCTCTTGCCCAAAAGTTACCATATCGAATTTCTTTGGGTAGTCGTATACCTCACGCTTCAATACTCCATGAAGCTTCTCTACTCTTTTGTCTTGTGACCTGTACTTTTTTCTAAGCCTATTTACTCTCCGCTGGTTACGTCTTATTTCATCCTGAGATATAGTCATTCCTTTGCTCTTCCTACTGCTCCTATG
>DASQQK010000229.1:0-2020 GCA_035643435.1 Nitrososphaeraceae archaeon
GAATTATAAAAAAAATAGACTGTTCAATAATTAATATTTCATCATGTTACAACTCGATACCCAGTTCACTAGCCGATGCTTATGCATTCTCTCAATCAGGGATTGATCCCTTTACCTCATCTAGATCCAATATTAAATCCCTTACTGAGAGTATTGCCCTTCAGCTCGCTGATAAAGGAATTAGGGTTAATGCGATTGCTCCAGGCGTTATTGACACCGATATCACTGATGAAGTAATGGAGGATAAAGACCGAGCGGAAAAGACGATACCATTTCAAAGGATGGGACAGGCCCACGAGATAGCACAAGTCGCTTTATTTTTAGCATCAGAAGCTTCAAGCTACGTAACTGGTACGATGATATATTCTGATGGAGGGTTATCATTAAAGGATTCGAAATCATATTAGGTGTTGTACTGCAACACCTCGTAACGGAGACAGGGCAGTAGGTGAAGATTGTTCACCATCTGTAGGCGGAGATGGGAGCTAACTGCTCGTAATTATTAGCTTCAAAACGTCTCATCAGATTTTCAAAAATGTTATCGTCGAATGTTAAGTTATTAGAGCATAGTTAGCAGATACTATATCTTAATCAATTATCATTGCCAGTCAGTTATATAGTTCAGCAAGCGGGATAGCTCCAGCTTCGTTATTTAATTACCGTTATTCAATTTTCTCCAGTTATGTGAGAACGCCTCCCCCCCATCTATATGATGCGAAGCCTTTAGAAGATACGCTGACCAGATTTGTGGATTTCGACAAGATAAATCGGCAGTATAAGAATAGTATTGCTAGTAGTAATTCCTCCTGGTCTTCCCTAAGCAAGAAGACCAAAAGAGAATCTCCTAGACTCATAATGGCATGTACAGATATTCAAAGGAGCGATTCAGTTACTTTTGATAGCGATCATGCAATGCATGTTATTGCCTTGATCGCATGCACGCGAGAGAAAATTTGCAGCTGAATCTACGCCGCTACCCTATGCCCCACAAATCAATCAGTTCATAGACTAATATTTATGCGAAGGAGTACGCATCGAACAGGGAGTTAAGTGTCGTCACGTGTATGTCGTCATTCCATCTCACGCTTTTGCACAAACTTTGTGATAGTAATGTCTTGTCCGGCCACTGCGTACGATAAAATGATTCTCTGTAATACGTTCTCTACAATAAACACAAAGCCCATTCTGTTTATGTCCAATCATTTCGATTACAAGTGTGACCTTATGATTTCCTATATCACACTTCCTTTCCTCATAAGATTTTTGCTACGTTAATGCTCCCTATTGAAGAACTACTTTTTCATTATATCCAAGATCTAGTAGCTTCAGTCAAATCATTTCCACTAGTATTTAGCACAGGTATACCATGGTCAATACTAAAAGGGATAATGATGGCTATGTGTTAGGATTTAGGTTAATAGATGATGTAGGTTGATATGTTTACCCTGTCTTAGAGCTTCAGAAAGAAAAAAAGGAATTAAATTATTCTTCGCAGAGCTTTTTGTATTGTCCTTGTACCCTGTGGTCTTGGCTACCCGCTGTAACATCACATTCTTGTTGCTCTCTGTTTTTGTTGTGCTCTGCTGATTGTCCGCCGCAGTCCTCTCCCTTGTCGCCACCAGGGTCCTGAGTGCACTTTCTCTCTTGTTCCGTTTTAACTGCATGAATGTTGGCGCTCATTATCGGAGCTATTGCTACCGTCATGATAGCCACAATTCCTACCGCCAGTAAGCCGACTGAGAGTTTGTAATTCATTAGTTAGCTAAGAACAACATTACATAAAAAGATAACACAATTCTCTTATAGAAGAATGATACTCCTCGGCTGCACAATGAGCTGTATGCAAATGGGTCAGATCGGGGCGCTTAACATAGAGCGACACCTGCCTGGAGCAAAACAGACATACTCAGAGTTAGAAGGGACTAAATTATAGAAGGTCCTACAGGATCTCTATAGGAAAAGAGTTGGGAACGCATCTATGGTGGGAACCTTCTGCTGCTCCGCTCAATCAGTGTGTTTG
>DASQQK010000230.1:0-5922 GCA_035643435.1 Nitrososphaeraceae archaeon
TTATAGGACCATAGCTATGTCGAGCCCTTGTCTAAACATCTTCAATCGTATAAAATAGTCTGTAATCACAATTGGTGTCCACTGTATCGAAAATATCCCCCACCTCGCCAGTAGACTCAGAACAAACTGAGTGGTCACCTATCCCAAAATTGCTTCTAGCGTTATATTCTGCAACAATTATGCCAATGGCATCATTTCTGTCATATATTGTTAAGAACTGCACAGAATCTTCAAGTTTATTTCTATATTCTGGTAGGGGGGATTCGGTGTCTAGAATTCCAGTGATATCAGGCAAGATTCCAGTGTTGTCTCCTTCTGTGTATGCGCCAGACATATTATTCTTATACTCACCGTCAATCACTCCATCATCCAACTCAACTCCAACACTTACAATTCTCAGCGTACTATTTTCCAGAACATCTATGACGATCGATTTATCTTTAAAATCGATCCGTTCTCCGCTCTCTACACGATCCATATTAGGATTATCTGACAAGTAAATACTCTTGTTATTCACGTATGCAACAAGTTTCCACTCCGCCGGAAACAAGATATCATGATTGTTGTTCACAAAAATAGAATTAAATGTAATATTCAATTTGCGCATAGGATTTTCGGATCCTATCGATGTCGCGTTACTGATCTTATTATTCGCACTATCTTTCGAAACGGATAGTAGTGTATCATTCGTAAGAGGTTCGCTATTACTGGAGTCACCGTATGGTGACTTAGTACTCGCGGGTTGACTGCCGGATTCCTCCAAGAGGAGGTCCTCGTCAGCATTATTCAGATGCTGCAAAGCTTCTATCAGATCCCCTTTTTGTAATGCTAATCTGACCTCCATCAAATTTTCTCGTATCTCTTCCAGAACTTCTGATTTCATCGTGATTTGATTGGCATATGCGGTTCCCCAATGTTGTGTTAACGTAACAGCAGCAGCTATGATGCTTAATATGATAACGACCCATTTCATTACAAGAGAAATAGACATTTATCTATCCAGTTAACTAGCGAGGGCTGAATAATTATCTTGCGACCAGCCAAAATTCCTGCTTAACCCAGGACATTTAAATTCTTCTAGTGTACAACAAGAACCTTTCTAATCTAGATATACCAAACTTTGCTAACACGTCAGCCTCATTAAATTCATAACTATCACCGTAAACTTGTTTTGGGCAGAATAGCTGGATGCTATTGATTCTGCATGATGATATAACATAATCCATAATAAATGCCAACAAGTTCTCGAGAGCAGCTGCTCGAGTATCTAGATAAACCAATTGCAAAGACAGATTATCATCATTGTCATAGATGTGATTAGTAATTGCTAATCCAACAATATCATGAAGTTCTTTGGTTCTCACCAATATTATCTTCTTTTTTGCTATCAATTCCGAGATTTTGGAGGATTGTAAATCCAATACATACCATTTCCAGGATTGAACATGTCTCCGACCCCCAGAGATGAATGTCTTGGACGTGGAGAGAAAAGATGTAATTTCTTCTACATCACTTTGTGATGCGCAAGTGACATCCATCTGGTTGCAAATCCTTAACCTCCTATAATCTGTCGTTAAGCTTTTCACCTTGGACCAAGTATAGTATGTCCATAATGCCCTCTTTTGGAAATAGTTCTTCTCAAGCATGCGCATTGACGGCGTATTAGTTTCCGCAGTTTTAGCCGCCGCCTCTCTTATACTGCTGTTTACACTTATCCCGTACTGGATCATTCTATATATGAGCATAGAAGCAATTCCCATCCGCCGGTATCTGGGATTAATCCTTATTCCCTCAACCCAGAGCTGTTTACTATTCGGACAAACATAGGCGTGTGATACACCCACAACTTCGTTGTGGTGATAACAATTATCCCCAGACTGAAGAATTGTCATATCACCCTGACCACCAGTATCTAGATCTTTTGAACTTATTTCAGCTACCACCAATAAACCATTTTCATCAGAATACCAAGTATCCCACACTTCGTGAATGTAGTCTCCCCAGAGAAATGTATTTTTGCAGAATTCTAACACCTTCAATTTGTCAGATCCGGTTGCTTTCCTTATGTTGATTTCAATGATTTACTACTCGAAAATATACAATTTCACTGTTTCCATTTATTGTCTAGTCTAATTCAATTCATGTACTCACACACACAACACGGTTACCTATCTAGGAAACCCACACTGCAACATCTCGTTATCGTTTATTAAACAGTTATTTGGAATGCCTAACATTTCAAGATAAAACATTCCGCTTCGTGCCTCATTGACTGCACCTGTAACATTATTGTTGTTCAATGCCTCGATCGCCTTTGAAAAATCTTCTCCTGCATTCTTAAGAATTGTCGAAGTTACATTTCGAGATTGGTCGGCAGATTGCGCATCTGCTGATCCGATTGAAGATACAATAGCCATGACGACCATAACAATTGCAGATACTCCTACTATACTCATGTGTGGCCCAAATGATAGTGCTGCCCACATGTTAGTTGTATTCTTCAATAACTAGTATAAGAATGTGTAACAGAGGATAGACTCAACTCCTCAACCCTTTCTAGATCGAAAGGGTGAAGATATTTCCAATGTATGACGTGCTCTGATCCGATTGTACTTTCCTAGTCCACTTTTATGCGTGTACATAAACGTGGCTTAGCAACCAAGTCTGAAGCTGGATATATTGGATCATTCGCTATACCTTAATAAATTGTCGCAGCTTTTCGTTCTTAACTAGCGCATCCATTATTTTGGCCCTTTCAGAATCTGGTATGCCAGAAGAATCTAGAACATCCAATGCTTTCAACTTCCAATATTCCTCTGATATTGCCTGCATGAGCACAAGATGCCAGTCAAATACAACCTTACCAAAAGAGGTGAGACGGTACTTTCCATTCACCTTACTAACAAGGTTATAAACTATCAATGAGTGAAGCCTAGAATAGAACTGTTTTCTTGTCAGTTGCAAACTAGCAATCGAAAGAGAGCGGCCTTCTTTGATCACAGATAGCATTTCTCTGCACTTGTCATCTGCAATACAATTCAAAATTTGGGATTCTGTTACCAAATATACATTAATAAGGAAAATCTGCATTTATTAATCTTTTGAAGGATGATGTTTATCAAGTGTCTCGTTTCAAAGTGATTGCCATAGGTTGCGTAACCAATTAAAAGGCTAAATGGCAGATCAAATGACAATAGGATGGGATGTCGCACCAAAATATTTTCACTGATTACCAACCTCCCGCTATCAATAATGATTCGATAGTAAGGATACTGTGTGTTGCCAGGGAGAAGGGTACAATTAATCCCACACTGGCAATAGTGACGGGAACGAAGACTAATTTCTATATGCAAGCTTCGCTGGTTAGGGAAGCCACAAGTCAGCAAGTTTCAACTTTTACAATGGATACACTGGGCTGCAGCATACAACTCAATATTCGAGAATCGATAGCCTGATACGCGTGAACTTATTGAGCTTCTCATAATGAAAATAGTATCAGTGGTCGGCGCTAGGCCTAACTTTGTAAAATTAGCTCCAGTTCACAAATCGCTATCGCAACATTGTGACCACGTCATCATTCATACAGGGCAGCATTATGATTACGAGATGTCAGATGTTTTCTTTAAAGAGCTCCAAATTCCAAAGCCCCATATTAATCTTGGAGTCAGCTCGAGTATCCCTGGGAAAAAGCTAGGAGACATGATAAGAGGAGTAGAGGCGGAGTTTGGATGCGAAAAGGGAAAAGTCGGAAGAGAAGGTATTGCATCGAAACCCCAGCTAGTGTTCGTGTACGGTGATACAAATTCCACCCTCGCCGGTGCTATTGCGGCATCGCTGAACAATATACCGGTTGCTCACATAGAAGCTGGCCTCAGGAGCTTCGATAAAAGGATGCCAGAAGAGAGAAATAGAATCCTAACCGACCATCTGAGCGATCTCCTTTTTGCTCCAACCAATACAGCAGTGAGGAATCTGCAGGACGAACACGCAACTGGAAGAATCATTAATTCTGGGGATGTATCAGTTGAAGTTGTCGCTGAAGCTTGGAAATTCTCGAAAAGTTCATCGATCCTCAAAGAATTGTCTCTAGAATCAAAAAACTTCATACTCTTCACAATGCACAGAGTTGAGAGTGTAGATTCATACCATAATCTAAAGACAGTTGTGGATTCCCTTAATGAGTTGGAAAAGCGGATATCCGATGATGATTCGTTATCCCAGGCCAATTTAAGCAACAAACACAATGTCCATCCGAGCCAGTTTCAATTAGTATTCCCAATACATCCTCGAACAGAGAAAATGCTCAAATCGCATGGATTATACCATCAAGTAGTTGGATTGGAAATAGTCAAGCTAATCAAACCTTTGGGATACATCGACTTTCTGAGACTTGTGAAGGAATCAAGCAAGGTGGTCACTGATTCAGGGGGACTTCAGAAGGAAGCTTATCTATGCTCCGTTCCGTGTATCACCATTAGAAAAAGTACTGAATGGGTGGAAACCCTAAACGGAGGTTGGAATACACTCTGCGCCTTCAAAAAAGATGAGATAGTAAACCTTATTCTTCAACGTCCTTTATTGAAGAGTAATTATAGTAAGGATATATTTGGTAGTGGAAATGCCTCTGAGATAATTCGAGATGCAGTCATTTTTGGATCTTACAATATTAACAATATTTGAAAGCCAGTTCGTAAGAATCACAAATTGCAATATTCCTAGACTCATTTTGTATATTTAACAACGAAATAGTAACCAATTTCAACGTTACATGTTTTTATAGTAGTTTTGTTCATATTATTGCCATACTTGAAATAGGTGACCATGGGATGGGCTTCTTTACTCACCTTACATTGAAGAGGAATGCAGGTAATCAGAGCGGCAGAGATACTGACATAGATATGAAGGATTATCCATCTATGCCACATGGCTATGGCTGTTATGTGTGTGGTTCATCCTTTGAAACGAACCAAGAGAGGATATTGCATTTAGAACAATTCAGGCATGTAGATTTGTACAACACGGGTTCACCTCAAGAGAAAGAAGAAATCCACAGACTCTATATGGTATCATACGAAGACTAACTGCTCCCAAATTAGTTCGCTCGCTTGCTCAAAGACACTAGTTATTTCAGTTCGTTTAGGTTAGGAATTTGATCGATAGTCCAGAGTAAAGTGTAGCCAATTCGATAGATACTGCTTATTTTGGGCACATACGATAAGTTGAGATAGGAACGGAACAGATTTAGGATCAGATCTTCTATAATATAACCTTCGTGGTAAGTAGAGCTAGGATTCTCACATTTGTAATTATGGTAGGGATGTTTGGAGGTTTGATCGGGGGACCCATTGTTAGCTTACTATATTATGATTCTTCACCAGAAATAAGATTTTACCTATTCATAGTTCCTGAAATTATAGGGTTTATCTGCGCGGGCCTCATGGTATATTTTGGGAAAGTTAAGAAGTGACTATGTATTTGTTTGCTGACATTACCATGTTGGCGACAATCTATGCGAACATGTTCCATAACAACTCGCGCTGTAGGTTAGTTAGACATTCCAATGCTACATCAAAAACGATACCTATTGTTGACTTGTATATAGCTACTGAGCTCAAATAAGAACTGCTCTATCCGAATTTTGAGTTTGGTTGATACTCTCAGACAGTAACGCCAATCCTAATGTTTAGAGAGCCGTTGATAACCTTAGAAGAATATACATAATTATAGTCAAGCAAAACCGATCCAATTGACCAAGAAGCCATATAACTTGCCATGGTACAAGTTAGCATGGATTGAAATCCCCTAAGAGGTTCATCGAAATAGGTATCGTTTCTATAGTTCTTATAGTATCTCTGTCATACGGGCTATATTTCTTTCTACAAGGGGTTACTGAAAATAGCATTAAAGAGAACCTATTTGAAG
>DASQQK010000231.1:0-2837 GCA_035643435.1 Nitrososphaeraceae archaeon
CTCCAAACTTTCTCTTCAGGAATGCAATATGAGGTTGACTTATTTGACAAATTGGAACCCTTTCTTCGATAAGTTCCCAAGCTTCATAGAAGTTAATTCCAAAGTATCCGACCAATACATCTAATGCGATAGAGTTACTTCTCGATGCCCCTGTGTCACATATTATCAGACAACGGTTACCATTTCGTAAGATGTGATAGGCGTTTGCGACCAGATAATTGTGTAACAAAGGATATCTATTATGATGTTCTTCGCCTTCATCAGATATGATACGTGCATCAACGATTATCCATAACTCTCCATTTATGATTCGATCATGGGTAGTCTTATCGTTGGGGCCCCATCCTTCGTAGGGATCCAATGGTCCATTCTCTGGCATATTTGTCGTTGCGAGTTTGCCTTCAATTATTTCGTACAACGTAGTACTCAAAATAAAAAACGGCAAATGATGACATAAACATTACTATCAGACAATTTAAGGTATGATAACCCTATAATTTACTGATGTGTGCCATCAAAGGTCATCATAACTCTAGGAAAGAGCAAGGTAGGTCAGTTGTGCTTTGTAATATTACCATTCCGCAATGTATCTAAACTGCCTAACATATTTTGATGCAATTGTTTAAGGAACTAGTTCAATACCAATTTAGCTTAAAGGCACTATATACGTCATCTATTGGGAATAGCGACCTTAATTCAAGCATATAGAAATGAAAAAGATGCAGACGTGCGCGAAAGGATTTTACTGGTAACTCGAGTCAGAAATGGTAAGAAAGAAGCGGCGAGTGTAGCTGAAATGGAACTCCATCACTCTAGATGGTGGGCTTACAAATGGCTCAAGAGATACAATAATGATGGTTTGGAAGGACTGAAGAATAAGCATAGGAGTGGTAGGCCTCCAGAAGTATCTGAAAAAACATCTACTATGATAAGAAAAGAACTTTCTGAAAATAAGTCAGGATGGATGGCTAAAGAAGTCATGAATTTAATCTATGAAAGAGCAGGAGTCAAATATCATGAAGTTCATATCTACAGACTATTACATAGATGGGGTTTCAGTCCTAAAGTACCACAAATGAGATTCGTAAATGCCGCATCAAAACATGAGAAAAGTAAATTTCGAAAAAGGCAAGAAGAATAACTAAGCACATACCCGAAGGATTCACTCTTGCTGTTGCAGATGACTCTATCTTTACACATGATTCTTTGGTTCGCAAAAAGATGTGGACTGCAGATAGAGTCAGACCAATCGTAACCATGACTGGTTCACATCAAAGGACATGTGTATTTGGTACACTATGCATCGATGGTAGAAAGTTCTTTCGTCAGTACGAGTCATTTAACCAATACGCCTTTCTGGATTACCTCAAACAAGTTCAGAAGAAGTTTAGAAAATTAATACTGTTCATAGATCGAGCATGTCAGCATCATCGTTCCACTATGGTAAAAGAGTACATGAAACAAAACAGAGGGATTCTAAAAGTGATGTATTTCCCTAAAGGATCTCCTGAGTTTAATGCTATGGAAGAATGCTGGAGACAGGGAAAATATGATTTGCTTGTATCTATACCAATTAAGATAAGTTCTCTGACATATTCCCAGTCAGATAATTTCTCATATTCAGGTTGAAATGTTTGGTTCTAAAGTATTGTCCTAGTCTTGTTCTAAATTCTGTAAATGATTGATAATATGCTAATACTAACAGATCATTTTTGGATATATTCCAGCATTTTTCTAGCACCATAAACTCTGGTGATGCTGTTGGAAGATAGACTGGTATTAGACTATCCTTATGTTCTTCAAGGTACTTTTTTACTCTACGAGATCTATAGTGCTGAGGTGCCTTGTCTAAGAATAAATAACACTTTGGGAATTTGTAGTGTATCAGTTTTAGGAATTCATAGAACGTATCCTCGTTAAATCTTTCATACATTCTGAACAACTGCTTTCCTTCAAGACTAATAGCTCCAAACATAGACAAGTTCCTGTGTGAGCCCGTTATTGTAACTACAGGTCTGGAGTCTTTATAGATCCATACCTTCCTTATAAGAGAATCAAAGAAGAAGAATGATTCATCCATTGATACTGCAGTAAAATCCTTAGCTAGACTGTCTAGAATTACTTTTGCTCTTTTTTGAACTGGTTTTTCTCTTCTTTAGATGCGGTATTAACATGTACCTTTCTTGGTACCTTCTGTTTGAATCCCCATCTATGGAGCAATGAATAGATATAGATTTCATGGTAGTGTACATTTCCTTCTTTTATTATCATTTCATTTACCTGCTGTGTAGTCCACCCTTGTTTTCTTTCCTTTAGTTTCTTTCTTACCTTGACAGCAACTTCTTCAGGTAGTTTGGAAGGTCTTCCACTCTTAGGCCTATTCTCTAGTCCATCAATACCTTCTTTACTATATCTTGTAAGCCAATCGGAAGTCCATGATCTGCTTCTATGTAGCTCCTTTGCGACACGAGCTGGAATCATTCCTTCACCTTCAACCTTGAGAATGAGTAATAGCCTCTCCTTTAGTCTAGCGCGTGATTCCTTCCTATAGAGAGTTTCTAATTCTCCTCTACTGAGAGTCAAGACTCATGCAGGAAAGCAGATCAGTGAACAAAGCTATAGCTCTTCTTATACAAAGAATATGACAATTCCATCAATAATATGTGAGCATACTTATCTTAATTGGTCTAGGCATTATTGCGTTTATATTGACTAAATATGGAAGAATGACTACTAAACAAAAGCAGCAACTAAGATAATAGTAGCAATAACAATGATGACTACGTTATAATCTCTGGAAAAATCCCGTAGTCGATGAGTTTTATAATTGGACAGAA
>DASQQK010000232.1:0-4370 GCA_035643435.1 Nitrososphaeraceae archaeon
TCCAGACATCAATACCCCCAGAGGTTTAGAATGTTTCTAGATTATCTACTTTAGTAACATACCACATTCTGTTTGTAGGTAATGTTGTAAGTGAGCAGTAAGGGGTGACCCATATCAGTAATCCGAAATGTAACCTATCTATATAGTTGCAACAACTAATTATTATGCCTTGAGTGATTACAATGACCATGTATGAATTGCCTGAAATAGGCTTAAATCCTTCAACAATTTTTGAAATGGCTACTGGGTTCTGGATTTCGAAGGTGTTGATGTGTGCTGTCGAACTTGAATTATTTACAAAACTAGCTGGAAAGTCACTAACTATCAACCAAATACAGAAGGTGCTCGGTATTCAACGACGTCAGGCCAGAGCATTCATATCAGCACTCTCTGCCCTCGACCTACTCAAGTGTGATAGATTTAAACAGAATAGAAAATCCCAATTTTTTTCGAATTCTGTTCTCGCGGATACTTTCCTTGTTCGAGGAAAACCCCTGTACATGGGCGATTTTATTTTTATGTATGACAAGCTACTCTTCAAAAAGTGGGATGAGCTTCTAGCGATTCTGAAGCCAAAAAACCGCAATGTGAGACCAATTCAGCGTATAGGTCCGTCCTCATTGACAGAAAAAATCCCACGCAAAAGTCTTGATGAACTATACGAACAGGCAATGCATAATGAAATTGATCGGATGAATGATGGAGCAGAAAAAGAAATGAATCTCTTTGTACGTGCTATGTATGGCGAAAAAATTTGGGACGCAACTGTATTGTGTAAGATATATGATTTTTCCCAACACAGAAAATTGATCGATCTAGGCGGTGGACCTGCAGTTTTTCCAATTCAAATTGTCATGAATTTTCCGGATATGCTAGCACTTGTTATAGATACTAAACCAGTATGCAGAATTGCAAATGAATATATCGAAAGATTCAATCTCCAGAGTCGGATTAAAACAATGGCGTTAGATTTTACGAAAGAGGATCTCCCTAAAGGCTATGATGTAATTCTTATCTCCCATATTATTGGAGGCATAAACAAGGACAAATGCATGTCCTTACTAAAAAAAGCTTACGATAGTCTTCCTGAAAGCGGGGAAGGTACGATAATAATAAATGAATGGCTCTTAAATGATGACATGACTGGCCCATCACTTTCGGCACTTATGGGATTAAATATGGTAGTAGAAACGAATGAAGGAAAGGCATATTCCTTTGCCGAGATATATAAGATGCTCTCAAAAACGGGATTTAATCGTATTGAAAAAAGACATATAGCAGGCAGTCCCGGACATATTGTGATAGGACACAAAGAGTCTAAGAAAGAATAGCTATAATATCGGCCCATCGCTAGGAAGAAACCAACAACTGAGGCAACTCTTAACTGCATATTTGAGAGATAAGTACAAGTAGCATCAAACCCTGGTAGAATTCTAAGGGCCCACGCTAACGATGTCATATAGCAGCTTCCACGACTCGTATTGTAAACAATATCCATCCCTTAGCCACCAACAAAGTAATACTTTTTCACTTCCCCTCTTCTTTGTTTGTTATTATTATCGTAGCCACATACACCACATAGATACTTGGTATTGTGTTCTTTACAATACCAGCCTTTATCCTTATGTTGCCGCTGTTCTTGTCTTTGTTCCTGATAATGAGAACGAGGATAATGTTTTGTCATGAAAAAATATTAGAATTTCCGTCCTTTAAGTTATGCTGATACTGCCATTTTCTTGCCTTCTAGCCTCATTAATGAATCACATTTTGGCCTTTCCATATATCATTTATAAGCATCCAAATTCCATCATTAAAGGTCTGACATTTACTTCCTAGTTTTGATAGTTCTGCATGAGTGTTATCGTCTGTTTTGCCTTGCTACCTACCAACAATTTCCGTCAATTTTCAGCAGTTCCTAAACAGATGTCTATGCATTGCGTGAAAGTGCTAGCTAAAAAGAGGGTTTAGAATTGACACACTGACATATGGCACCTCTGTAATTACTGTAAATTCTTCTTAATGTAGACATCCATTCTCAGATATGAACTGTATGTTTATCGTATGAAAGTCTGAAGGACCGGAACTATCTTCGTAAATATAATAATGCTCAAACAGATCCACTATTCAATTCTTTACAGAGGAAGAGCTAGAAGGTGAGGATTAACGATACTATTTCGATACATTTTAGGTCAGGTAGTCTGTTCTATCTCCTCCTCATAGTATCTGTTTCCACGAGTAAATATGAGGACTTAGGCCAAGGATTCTAGACCATGTCTTTCTATTCTATAGGCAGAATATCAGAGACATTACCCACTCCGCATTTTGAGGTTCATAGTTCCTGTCCACATGCTGTTCTAACGTGTTTTCAATGGCGCCGGCAAACTTTTCTGGCATCCAAAACGATACATCATGGTGACCAGGGAACTCAACATTCTCGCATCCAAGGTTAGAAGATAGAACCTTAGTAGCTTGAACATAGTACGCATTATCACTATCTCTTCCCGTAGCTGTTACCATTTTTAAGTCATAATTTCTAATGTCTCCAATTTTAGGCATATACTCAAAGAACGCTCTGAATTCATGTTCGAAGAAGAAATCTACATTCCCAGAAATACGTTGATTTAAATCCGAAGGATACGGAGTGTCAGGAACGTTTATCAAAGATGCCATGAATTCACTTTGCGCAGCCTGCGATCCTTCACGCTGACTCTTGGTATAAATCTCATTAACAAATGCACGCCATTGTAGTCGTTCATCTAAGTCAGGTAAAAGCTCGATTACTGGTGCTTCATGGGCTATCAGGAACTCAACTACCTTTGGATTGACTGCTGCAAGCTCAAGGCCGATAATGGCACCTCCACTCCTCCCAACTACAATAGCCTTCTCAAACCCCATTGCCTTGATGATGGAAGCAGCAATCCGAACCTGTTGAGCAACTGCCATGTCAGCCGATCTCCTGAGCTGCGCGAGTTACATCGCCTATCATAAGACACAACGGTAAATTTGTCAGCAAGGATGTCAGCTGCAGAGGAGTAGAACCCTGCATCTTCCATGGCACCGGTAATCAACAATAGAAGAGGACCACTATCACCTCTGCGCTCGCAATAGATTTCTGCACCTTCTGTGATTACTTTCTCTACAATCATATACATTAGTATACATATAGATCGCAGTCTAGAGAATTACAGTAGCTCTCATTCTGCAAGAGCAACTTCTCTGGCTTTATCAAATTTAAACTTGGTGATTACTGGGTGTTGCTGCAAAAGGAGCTGGTCGTGCAGGAACTGTCAACTTTGGATGCAAAAAAGCAAGCTCCTGAGCAATGAATCTGCCCAAAGATACCCCAAGCACATCAACGGGTTTTTGGATTCCCAGAGCATGTATTAAACCAGCAGTATCATTAGCAAACTGAGACAAGGTCATATTCTCAACAATACTCTATCTCAACTGTTTTGATTACTTTGACCATTCCCTCTCGGGAAAATTTCTTTACACTCAATCACTAGTGATATGGCAGAATGTCAGCCTGTACCCGGTTGTTGATAAATGGGCAGATTACAGCCGAGAAACAATCGACCAGTTGATAATGGAAGGAGAACGATATCCGTTAAAAGCTGAACCAGGAATTATGCTAAACCCTGATGAGTCCTCTACTGCAGCCTATACTGATTTCTCTTTTATTGTTTTTCTTCTTTATTTTTTGAAAGTGGTTTCATCCAAAGGAGCTGTAACCAATATCTGGTCATTTTTTCAGTTCTATTGGCAGATTCTTTATACAATTCAGTCATTTTCTCTGCATTAGCAGCCAGTTCCTTGTACAGCTCTGTCATCCTCTGTGAACTTTTAGCGTATTCATTATATATTTCGGTCATTCTTCTTGTGTAATTAATATATTCACTATATATTTCGCTCCAGGACAAAGGAGAATAATGTTGCCACAAATTACTAATTGATGTAATTTCATTAGGATTAACTAAGTCATTTTTCTTCTTCAGCTTGCTCCTTGCTCCATTGATGTTGTTATTGGCTTTTTTATTTTTCATATTTCTTCACTAACTCATTTCTAATGTTGTTGTGCATAAAATTGCATATCCTTCAATCTATTTCATTGTGCTTTCTGTTAAATGTTATCTGTACCTCGACTTTAACACTGGTAGTTGTTTATGGCTCCATGTCGTTTTCTAAAATGCTTGTAATGTAAGAAAAGTGCGCGGGCTCACTGACTAGATATTCGCTCACATTTACCTTATGATTCTTTGTGTCGCGGTGCTGCTTTGCAAGGATTGAGTTGCCGAATACTGCGTTACATTCTTCACACCATGCAGCGAAGTTCCTTCGGTATATATCGGGGCGACAGCTGGGCAATATTC
>DASQQK010000233.1:0-2699 GCA_035643435.1 Nitrososphaeraceae archaeon
AGAGATTATATAGAGGAAGTGAACTATACCAAAAGTAGTAATAGAGTTAATCCTGCAGGCGGAGGAGACACAGGACAAGAGCATTCTGTAATTAATTATAATAATAATAATGAACAATTAACAGACCGTGACGACAATTCAATAAATAATTTACCTGCGCCCCTGGGGTCAAAATATTTTCGTCGTGTGACAGCGTCACACGACGAAAATGATGATATTTGTCACACGGGACTCAATTCGAAAATTGATACTGGGATTGAAAACAGAGCTCTTCAAGAAGTCCTTTCTGTCATAGAATCTGCTAAAGGCCGCCAGATTGCAGTTAGTACTGCTGTGACATCTGTTTGGGATGCACATGAGCAGATACGAAATTTTTTTGGAACCAAATTGACAACCAGAGAAAATAGAAGAATAAGGGATCTGTATCTAAGAATTATAAGACATCCTAATATCGAGGTAATCAAACACAAGCCGCAGTTAATTGTGAGATGGTCTGATAAAGAACCACAATCAGAAACGAAGGATCTGGACTCCAATCCGCTATGACCGACAGACACCAATCAGAGAAGATGGAAATCGCATCTATTATTATAACGGATAGAACACGTAAAGATCTTGGAAACGTAGCTTCACTGGCAGAAAGCATATGCTCTGTAGGGTTGATGCAACCTATAGTCATCAATGAAAAAAATGAACTCATCGATGGGCAACGTAGAATCAATGCTTTTCTTCGGTTAGGAATAAAAGAAATTCCCTACTTTCGAGTTAATTTAAATGAAATTGTCCTAGGTGAATTTCATGCAAATTCTAATAGAAAAGATTTTACCTCCTCTGAAAGAGTGGCCATTTCTAAGGCTGTCGAGAAATATCTAGAAGGACAATCTAGACGTGTAGGAAGACCCAGATCTCATATCTCGGAGAGTAATAAAGCGTCTGCAGATTCTTCAGCTGCTGCGAATACTTCAGCTATGCCAATAAACAATGAATACATTCTGGATTCGAAAAGTTTGAAAAATAATAATGTGGTCAAATTGACCACATTTTCTTCAAGTCCACCTTCGTCCAAGTATAAGCTAACAGGCCGTATTAAGGACAATGTAGCCAAATATTTAGGGGTAAGCAGAAACACACTTGAAAAGGAAAAAAAGCTGATTGAAGCAGCTAAACAGGCTCCAGAGCAATTCGAAGAATTAAGGAAAAAAGTAGATCTAGGAAAAATTAGTACGCATAAAGCATACAATGAGTTGCAGAAACAAGTCAAAAGAAATCAGGTTTTATCATCAGCCAAGAACTTGGATTCTGACTCACACTTACAAAAGGGCATATTACTCTTGCATGGAGACTTTAGGGAACAGATATTAGAAATTCCAGATAGCACAGTGGATCTTGTTCTTACTGATCCTCCATATTCTAGAGATTGTCTATCGCTCTACTCCGACCTTGCAATTGCTTCAAGTAGAGTTCTGAAGAATGGAGCAAGTTTGGTAACATATGCAAATCACTGCCTAGTCCCAGAAATTACAAAAAGTATGGAAGATTTAGGATTAAATCGCCAATGGATTATTGCTGTCAAACTCTCAGGTCCTTTTGCACATTTCCACCCAAAGAAGGTATCAATAAAATGGAAACCATTATTGTGGTTTGTTAAGGGAGACAAGACAAATTCTCTTGATTATATTTCAGATTTTATTGAATCAAGATCTGCAGAAAAAGTAACATTTGAATGGGAACAAAATACTATCGAGGCAGAACATGTAATTTCCAGACTTACAGTAGAAGGTCAGACAGTATGTGACCCAATGATGGGTGAAGGCACTTCTGGTGTCGCAGCGACTAAACTAGGTAGAAGATTCATAGGAATTGAAATTAACTCCGAGAGAATTGATATAGCAAAAGCAAGGATATCAAAGACGTCTTTAAGCCAGGTCATTCCAGATAGTTCCAACATCATAAATAGGGCAGAAAGAGGTTCATAGCAATTTGTCAACGTCAATGGATAGAGCTGTGTGTTATACTAATGGTGATTGCAGTTTAATATATAATTCACATTGTTGTTCTTTCCTATTTTCTATTATGAAAAATTGAATACCATATTAAAGATACAATCAAGGAATGAGCTTCTTAGATCTGGGCCATATGCAGCGATAGATACAGAATATAGACAAACAAATAACAAAGGTAGACCATATGAGCTGTTCGCAGCAGCTTTAGTTGATAGTAACGGGAATGTAAAGGCAGCACATGAGATAGACTTTTCTACTTTCAGAAATCCTGAAAAAGAGCTTGTGATATGGATCATGAATCAGATTTTACAGTACAAGCTTACCATGGGATGGTACAGTAAAGGTGTAAAGTTACAAAGAGATGATGGTAGCTTCACTGGTAAAGACTCTGATTTGAAAGTGATTGACGATGCATGTAGATACTATAATATTCCTTCCATCATTGCTTTTGACAAAAGGGGTATTCCATATGTAAGAGGCTATTCATACAACATTTGTAATCAAGATCCTCACTATGCATCGAAGAACAAATTTGATTGGTATTATCACATTGATCTTTATCAGGTATACAAAAAACCAATGGTAAAGACTGTAATTTATCATAATAAATATAGAGACCTAAGCTTAAATTCTGTTTCTCAGGCGCTATTAAACGAAGGCAAGCTTGAAAATCTGGATGGTCTTCAAATCCAAAAA
>DASQQK010000234.1:0-6914 GCA_035643435.1 Nitrososphaeraceae archaeon
TTGAAATATCGCCACATGAAAGGTAGCATATTAGAGTTAAAAACTCTCATTAAGAATGAAAGTTTATTGTGGTCAAACAAAGTGGGAGTACAAGATCGTTGCACGTACGTAGAAGGGGATATGTTTAGAGAAGTTCCTCCTGCAGATGCCTACATAATGAAAATGATCCTTCATGATTGGGATGATGTTGAATGTGTCAAAATACTTAGCAATATTAACAGATCTTGTTCTCATTCTTCTCAAGATGGAAAGGTGTTTATTGTGGCACTTGATTACAGACCCAAAACAGCCACATTTTTCAAAACTTTTTGATATACATATGATGTGTTGGGGTTCTGGTAGGGAAAGGACTGTCAAGGAGTATTCTACACTATTAGAACAATCTGGTTGGGAGTATGTTCAAACATATTATCCACAATCTGGATTAATTGGAGTAATTGAAGGTGCTAAAGCCGTGAAGCTATGAATAAAGTAATGGATTCTCCTGAAAAAAGAGATCTATCCACCTTCCTACGCGTCAGGTTATAACCCTAACACCGCATGTCTAAAACGTTCAAAGATACCGAACTTTCGATCATATTACAATTTAGAAGGTTCTACACACATGATCAATCTTTATTTAATCGATTCCGATTATCTATCAAGAATGTCGTACTTGGCGACGATCATAATAGACTTTATGACCACTGATTTCAAAAGCGACTACGATATTGCAGTCGAGTTACTCTCTGATTATAAGAATATCTGCGGGTATGGAGAAGTTGAAGATGTTTTCACGTTAGAGGATCCTGTTAGAAGTGCAGGATGGAATTTTTCAAAGCTGTTTATTGCTGGTCAATTTGTTGAAAAGATCTACCAGGTTAATCGTGAAGATATTGATAAGTCTAAAGGCAAGAAGTTCCCTGATAGGTTTCTATCTTGGTTTTCGAATAAATTAAATGCAAATGGGTGTCAAGCACAAATAAAACTTTCCGAGGAGATGAAGAATATTTAACAAGGGGAATAGATAGAGCTCGACTAGTACCGCTCCCTAAGCACATTGATGTGGAGGTCACTATGGCGTCATCCCTTTAGCTCCGTTAGATGCTGATCTAGATGTAGGTGAAGGAGCAGGCTGCAAACGGAAATATGATTCAATATCAGGAAGGTGACGTGACGAATTCCAATGATTACCGGGGGCAGTATTGAATTGACGGAGGTTCATAGCCGTTAATTGCTATCTCAAATTAACCAATGCTATTTACTTCGACCAATTAATCAAGCATATATGACTAAGCTTATCTAGTTGTGAATTGGTAAAGAATTCGGATCGTCATCTTGATAGAATCTGCCATAAAGGCAAGAAAGAGGAGAAAAGTAACAGAAAAAGTCGAAAAGACAGAAGTGTTGCAGGGTGCTGAAAATATTCGAAACTTTGTACTTCCAAGATATGCCACCATAACGGAGAACATGGACACATGTCATGACTGCCATGGACCTATCGCTGTTACGACAGCAGAACCGATATGGCTAGAATTACTAAAACTTGAAAAGAGAGGAATAAAAATAAGATTTCTCACAGATATAACAAAGGAGAATGTTAGTGCCTGTAAGAAGTTTATGACCTTAAAAACTTCGGAGCTTCGCCATTTAGCTGGTGTCAAAGGCAACTATGCAATTGCAGATAAAATGGAATATTTTGAAAATACTATAAGCGAAGGTGATGAGCAGCCGGAGCACGGTATTTTCACTACAGTAAGAGGAATAGTCGATAGTCGCCAATTTCTCTTTGACACTTTATGGAGAAAAAGTATTCCTGCTGAAGACAGAATAAAAGAAATTGAAAGAGGCATCCAACCTAGCTTCACGGAGACTCTAAGAGATCCTTTAGAGATAAACAAGATAGGATTTGATTTGGTAGAATCTGCGACGGAAGAAATACAAATTATGTTTTCAACTGCAAATGGAATTGGTAACAGTATTAGATTATTGGAAGTACTTGTAAACAAAGTAAGATCTGAAGACAACCTAAAATCAAGGATCTTAATTCCTGTTAGTAACAACAGTAATGATCTAATAATTAGCGAGAGTTATCTTAGGAAAGAGCAAAACAGCAGAATAGGGATACAATATCTAGATCTAGAGTTGCAAACAACATTTTCGATCTTAATGGTAGATACAAGGTATTTGTTGGTCGTAGAATACAATACCGGTAATGATATTATAAGTGAAGGCTATGACTCTGTAGCAGTGGCGACGTATTCCAATAGTGAGGCAACTCTATTATCTTACACTTCCATATTTGAAACACTATGGATTAAATCAGAGCTCGCAAAACAGATCAAGTCTTGATTCTACCTTCCTGTAAAGTGGATCAAGAGATGGATGATGGCCAGATTTGGCATAATTCTTTACCGAGATGAAAATAATACAGGAGCAGCGGCTCAAAATATGGGCTTATAGCCTGCTTCTTTTATATACAGCTTTTAGTAATTTCTCTCTCAGGTTTTTTCTCTTTTGCAAGAGATGCGTGCGTGAATAATGATGATACCATATACCAATGTCTATGATTTCTGTTGTTATCACAAGGATTATTCTATTTAACTTTATTGGCACCTAATTAGTGGCTGTTAGATTTTATTTCCAATGCCACATTAGGAATGTGGCGTTACCATTGCTATCAATGCGATTCTTGTATATTGCTAATGTGTTACTTAGAAAGGAAAGTTCGCCAGTCGCCCGTTCGTCAAAAACGGCTATTCCACTGCCTTCCGAGGAACCATCTGGATTATAATTTGTAAATGCGTCAAAGCTATATACTGCAGTATCTTCATTTTCACTTACGAACTTTGCGTCTCCATGCAGAAATAGAGTGTCGTTATCTCTAAGCGTTCCAGTAGCATTTCCTTCTGCACTGACACTCAAATTCCCATTCAGTATTCCTTCACCGGTGAAGTTACCCGTAAAGCTCTGGTTTGATGTCTTTGGCATACCTAATTCACTGCTATAATGCTCTTCATAGAATGGAGCTCCTAGCTGTACTATTCCAGTTACATCATTTGATGGTATGTTACTTGAAGTGGCGCTACTATCATATATCGAGGTAGGAACGTATAGTACAATGACAATGGCAGACACAAAAACAAAAATTCCAAAGAAGTAGCTATATCTCACATTCAAGGTATTGCTAGATACAAAAGTTCTAGTTAATAAGCATATAAGTCCAGGATATCGAAAGGCGAGTACATCAAAAGTCCGTTTCTTGTGTATCTACAAAACATAGCCAATCCTAACACCCAAATCTGGTTACCTAATCTTCTTTGGCAAAGTCGCTGACCTCATAGAAATCTTCGTGTAAGACTGCTTTCCCTGCAGTTAGCAGAAGTTCGTTTAAAGACAAACGGCTTTCATTGCAATAAATCACACCTATTAGTCTGCCGTAATTCCCAGCAGTCTGTCCATCATCTTCGTCCACTAATGCCTCGCTTCCCACTGGGCATTCAGATTCTGTGGTATCAGTTACTTCGTCATATCCTGGGTCTCCCTTTTCTGGGGTATTTACCATTGACAGACGTATTCGGACATTATTAACATCAAGCGTATCACCGTCTACAATCTCAGTAACTATACCTCTGAAACAATCGGCTGAACCCTTGCATCCGGTCATTTGTGATATCGGAGTTCGGCTGTTGAGAGATGAGATAACCTCTCTACTGTTACTTTCATCGGCATCTACATTTCTTTCCTCTATCTTCCTCGCAATCACCGCTTGGACTCTTGTGGTAATCGTCTGGGCATCGAGCGTCAGAAGAAAATGGATTTAGCACATTAGGAACTAGAGAAAAAAGCAGTACCAGAGTGCAAAATTCCACTAGACTTGCATACATGTGTAGCCTATTATTGCACTCTGATTATTCTATTTTCAGTAACTAGATAGCGTAAAAGGATTGCAGAGTTATCTTACGATGTTACGAAGATAGCATAGAGTAAGGCGCACAGTACCAGATTCTTACTATAGCCCATTGCTTTGTTGATGAAGACAACATCAGAGATAAACTTAGTGGCATTACTTTACAAAACTTGATTATGTGCTCCATGTCTATTAACATTCATTTAAAAACGTATGAAGAAAAAAATAAAATCATGTATCCAGAAAAGATCAAGCCCGAAAATAATAGTCCTCCTGCAAACGAAGAAACTATCGATACGCTGGTGGAACTAACGGACAGCAACCATAGAAATAGGATAAGTGTCAAGAAAATATAAGGCCTTTTCATGTTTATGTATTATTTAGTCAATAAATTATGGAATATTATCTGGATCTGGAGAGTGGTCGGTATAACTTCATGATGGGCTTTTGCTTCAAGCGTGAATCCCATATCTGAGGATGGTTATATTTGAACTGAAAAGATAATATAAATTCAAATCTTAAGTATTGATATATTATTTTTCCTGTAATCGTCAGCTATCAGAATTACATACAAAAGATCGAATACGAAGATTAATGCAAACAAGGAGGGTAACACAAAAGAACTCTGCGAAGCTGGTTCATATAGGTAGAAGTATATGCTCGTTAAGCCCGTGCCAAGCATTTTGAATACTGCAATGAAAATTGACTGACCTCTCAATCCTTTTCCTCTTTTTAAGTACATAGCTATAAACAGTATTGACATCAAAAGGTTTTGTCCAAATGCAATATACACTCCTCTGAGGTCACCTAGAAGTATCGCACTTAGTAATATTGTACTAAATGCAACAATAGTCATCAAGCCAAAAGCAGCATATATTTTCAAGGATGACAAGCTTGGGAATTCATTTTTACAGTATTTGAAAAACTAGAATACAATTATTGTGTCCAACCCAAACCAGAGATAATTTATGAATAGTTGGGGTGCAGAATGCGGCAGAATAAATGAAAATATAAACTCCCAAGAGAAATTAATGCATAATGCAATAACGGGCATTCCATAGGTTTTGTCTTTGAAACCCTTTGATACTATAAAGACATAGGTGAGAACCCAAAATACTCCACCTACTGTTAGAATTATTGTCTGCATGTATGTTATCGAAGCTCCTATTCTGGAAAAAGATCATCCTTCTTCCATATCATCGACCCTCTACGAACTGACCAACCAACTTCTCTCTCTAGTGATCTGTAGATGGAATAGGTTATGAAACCTTGCCTGTCTCGATTAGCGGAATAAGACGATCTGGCGAGCAAAGACAATTATTTCTAGTATGGTGATAGTCAAACTACCTATTGAACTATGTCATAGTACCATAGCTGGGTAACGGAGTCTTACATATCTTGCATCCAAACAATGGTATTTTAACTCCTTCCATTATTGCATTAAAATCCAAATTTGCTATAATTAATTTTCCTTCCTTTTCTGCCGTTTCTAACGATATTCTTTCCCTATCTGACGAGCCATATATTATCGGGATAAATTTAACGATGGCAGCACAGATATGGCAATATCCTTCAGCTATTATTCGTGGAATATCTTTGTGGAATGCTTCGTGGAAGCCCTGAGCCTCCTCCTTTGTAATTCCAAACAAGACTACAAGCTTAAAGTTTATTCTGTAATAGATTAAATCTCCTTCATCGAATTCATTATCTTTAAGATAGTATCTATGTAGCTCTCTCAATGTTCTAGTGATTCTGACTTCCTTTCCCACATCTTCGTTGTTCAAGTCATTAGATGACACTTTATTCAGTCAAAAATATTATAGTTTACTACTAATTTTAGTCTTCTACTAATTTTTTTGTTCTGCCAACATGTTGCATCGTCGGTGGTTAGTCAGCTTAAATTGTCGACTAGTAGAAAGGTTAGCCGAAAATGCATTGAATGATATTCGTATTGTCTAAAGCTTTTGGAAACAAAATCTTCGAAGGCGTAGTCCCCTGGTGCACCTTCATCAGATTCATTATCCCAAGCATGATCTCTTGGTTTCTATTATTCATTCGTTTATTCACTCATTCTACAACGACAACTCCGCTCATCCACGGGTGCGGTACGCAAAAGTACTCGTACCTTCCAGGTTCTGTGAAATGAAATGTAAATGATTCGCCGCCCTCTAAGCTTCTGGAATCAAAAATCCCATCCTGAACGTGTTCGAAAAGTCCATATCCAGCGCCGCTGGTTACTGTATGGATTAGGTCGTCTTCATTCACCCACTCAACAGTTGAGCCTGATGGCACGCGTAGTTCATCCGGATCATATCTTTCGGATATAGTCTCCCTATACGCAGCTCCGTCAGGGATAATTATCTGATAAGCATCATTAGCATCGTTGTCTGTTTCCTGTTCTTCCTCATCTGATCCATTGGTATCGTTGTTATCATCATCATCGCTGTCTCCATTTTCTTTCTCCTCTGATGTTGCAAAGACATTACCTACGGGAGAGGTATCATAACTCAACATAACCATAAACATAATGTTGGTTACCGACAACATCAAGATGATGGCTTTGATCGCAAACCGAATTGACATTAAGCTGATTATGGCTTTGTCTAGTCATTTTAAGTTTGAGGTAAACCAAGGTTTCATATTGCACTCTCCTATAGTGCGATATCACAGTCGCACTGCAAAGGTCAAATTCGATCGAAACTAAACAAGTGTTCCTATAAGACAGGAGCATCATGTGGATTTACTCAAATATTGTCTCCGGCAGGCTGCATTAGGGCCTTTCCAGATTTACACTTATTGTTACATTGACTACAGATGATCAGAAATGTAAACGGTAACATAACCACTTAATACTTATCTAAAACCCAATCATTAGGGTCCACCAAGGACTAATAATGCGACATTATTCTGAATTAAAGATGACTGTCTTGCCCATTCTGCATTGCCAGCTTATCACTAGGTGAATTCCTACATTGACTTACAGCTGCAAAAGTAGGTCTGGCAATGCAACGCCTAATTATTGTCT
>DASQQK010000235.1:0-2499 GCA_035643435.1 Nitrososphaeraceae archaeon
ATTGGGCGATATTGGTGGGCGGTTTCAGCAAAGGATAGATAGCAATCCTGTTCTGAGTATGTCAAGTGAAAGGAATAAACTTTCGTCCCCTTTGGCTAAACTGAACCCATTCAACAGAAAGGTTTTCTAAAATTGTAAACTGTCAGTTTCGTTTCTGACACAAGTCAAAGGTTCACTATTCATCCTTTCTTCCTTATTACCATCATCTCCATCTATCTTGTCCAGAAGTGCATCACAGAAGTTACCCTCTTCAATATCAGACTTCATTGCTTCTTGCATATATTCATAAAGAGACTTCTGGTAAGTATCACAAACAATTTTCAAGACTTCATATTGTTTTCTTGTTACCCTATTTTTTCAGATAACGTAATGGCCACCATGTCATCCTCACTTCCGTTATGGTGATGAGTAACTCTTGGTAACTGTGTAGAAGGTGATGATGTGCTAATCATTTTCATATATGAGTATTTGTTAAACGCAGTCAGCCTTTGTAATAGTAACGAAAGGTGAGGTTGTTACTTGTAAGATTCTGTTGACGAGAATACGGCTGTTCTAGGTATACATCGCCATTAGGCATGAGAAGTACAATTACTTGAACATCGTCATAATTTGATATTATATCTTGTGCAACTTTCCTTTTTTCCAAGTCTGCATCCTCCGGAATGCCGTGGAGAGTTTCCAGGTGTGATCTTCGTAGACATATTCATGCGTGTCCTGGATATCCGTCTGAGTCACAGTTATGATAAGCTCCTTTATAGTCGACTCTTCTATACAAGAGAGTAATGCAGAGCAGACTAATCTGTAAAACCAAAGAACATAAAATTGTCGTGGTGTTGCCAATTTTGACTATGCTAATTTCTGTGGGATTCATACCAACATTAAATCTGAATGCACAGACTGGAAGCATGGCCACATTACAAAACATACCTGCTACATATGCGGTAAGCATAATCCCAGGGGCGGCTCAACCAGAGAGTCCATATCACTACTTTCCTCCAGCGATTGCTATTCCAGTGCATACTACAGTAGCATGGTTTAACAATGATTTTGGGCAGCCACATACGGTGACTAGTGGAGTTCCCGAAGACCCCAATGCCGGTACTATGTTCAACTCTGGTTTAATGCCCGCAAGCGCGAATTCCTTCTTTCAGTACACGTTCGATCGCCCAGGGGATTTTGCATACCACTGTATAATCCACCCATGGAGAGTAGCAGCAGTATCGGTGAGTGATTCATTAACAAGAGGAATCAATTTTGAATTATCGTACGGAACAGGACCAGTCTGGAATTTCTCTAAAGATTTCAGAACATTACTTAGTCTCAAACCACTGACTGTGCCACTAGATGGAACAACTCCTCTCGGTTACAATATCACCATCTACAAGAATAGCGTGGGTGTTGACACCAAGGTATTTTCAGAAACTTTTGTTACATCAGGAGAAGAACTTCCCCTAGAATTGATAAGAGGTGACAACCAAAGTATGATTTATGGGCCTGATTTTAGCAGTACTGGTGCATATCATATTCAAGGACCAATCTTCACAGAGAACGCTAATTACACGATAAGATCAGAGATATATGCAATAAATGGTAAGGTTCCAATCATAGATGTCCATGAAACTCCAATCAGAGATGATTTCAGCTTGCGCACAGTAACCTAGAACAGTTATGGATAATGCAGCAACAGTAGCCTTTTCTTGCTAAATTATTTAAGTGCTTTGGAATGACGTTCGGTCATTCCACTGGCGCATCAGAGTTCTCACCAGGCATACGTAAGAATGTTGAAGGAATAAAGGATGCATCCGAAGGGTCAACAGGACACCAACGCCCACACACGTAACTAGGTGCGCCAGACTAGTTATTTGGTCCAGACAGTGTAAACTAATTATTAGACAACTCGGCTTGAGACTTCAAGTCCCTGATAGTCTTAGATGGGTATCTCTGAAACATCTTTAAGGTCAGTGTACGGGAGGAAAATGGTGAGGGGACTTCACGGAATCCATGTCTGCTTCATCAAGTACATTTCTCTACAAATCTTGTTTGGTAAGCTTCAGTACAAATCGACTGACATACAAAATCTCAACGGAGTATCCAATGGCATATGCTAATCAGTATCATCTTCACCTTTAACGTGTTGAATGAACAAGAATACGGGATATTACCAAAAGATAATCAAAAAATCAAAATGCTAAGCCAAGCTGGTCCGGTAGGAAATCTGTGTTATATTAACCAAAAGTGGTATCATAATATGTGATATATTACTAACGCTTCTTGATTTACGGGAAGTTATTGAACACCACCTGCCGAGATCTGAGGGTTAACCATTGTTTAACGGCTCTACTAGCAAATTTTCGTCCAAAAATTAAGTTGAATATAACTATATTCATCATAAAACACATAGGACTATAAGGAATATATATGAGCCCGCTGCAGTGATTTGGCATGTCAGAATCCGCTCAAGGGGGCAGTGATAATATTAATGAGACTCTAATGCAGACC
>DASQQK010000236.1:0-2549 GCA_035643435.1 Nitrososphaeraceae archaeon
GTTTTGGATCTTGGAACGGGAGACTGAAGATTAATCAAGCTAATAATGATGAATAGACCAGATGTAGAAGCGGTTGCGATAGACGTATCTCCTACAATGCTCAAATCTGCAAGAGAACATTTCGCCAATGACTCTAGGATCAAGATCATCGAACACGATCTCAGTCAACCTCTGCCAGATTTGGGTTATTTTGATGCTGTTGTATCGAGTTTCGCCATACATCACCTTAAACATGAGCGTAAACATGAGCTCTACCAAGAAATTTATGATATCATTAATCCCACAGGGGTATTTTGTAATTTAGAACATGTTGCATCACCCTCTGTTGAGCTACACGTTAGATTTCTCAGAGCAATTGGATATAGTGCGGAGAAAGAAGACAGAGCTAATAGATTGTTACCAATGGAAATACAGTTAGGTTGGTTGAAGGATACTGGATTTGTAGAAGTAGATTGTTATTGGAAATGGCTTGAAATGGCTCTGCTAATGGGATACAAGGCATGAGGATTACAAATTCCATGAGTACTACCTAAGCATTATGGCTCATTTAAATGAGAATATTCGATGACTCATCTATCATCAGGTAATATTCCACTAAAAATCTGAGTGGGCTCGACCAACAATGGAAATAGATAATTCTAATGGCTAATTGCAATCTGTCCCCATAAGGGTCCGACAACGGTAGGAGATCTAAAGATTATTAGTTCTGGGTTTAATGATCATCTTAATCCCATATTTTGGTCGTAACGTAATTAGCGGACTAAGTGCTACAGGATGTTCTGGCAAAAGATCCATCTTCCAATGTCTTAATATCGTCACTAATAACAATATTCCTTCCATCCAAGCCAGTGGTTCACCCATACATATTCTAGATCCTCCTCCGAAGGGGAAGAATGCAAATTTGTGCAAATTTATTTTCATCCCAGAGCGGTGGAGCTCTGGGATGAATTTATTCGGTTCACTAAAAAAACGAGGATCACGGTGAGTGATATACTGACTCATGACTACTACTGAACCACGTGGGATTGAGTAATTGCCTATCACTATGTTATCGATGGCTTCTCTTCCTATTGCCCATGCTGGCGGATACAATCTTAACGATTCCGCAAAAACATTGCGCAAGTACTGAAACCTTTCTATGTCTTCCATCGTTGGGGGCCTTTCATTTTCTAATACTTGTTTTATCTCTGCGATGATCTTTGACTCTACACCAAGGTTCTGAGAGATAAGATATAATGTCCAAGTTAATGCATTTGCAGTGGTTTCGTGACCAGCAAGAAAAAGTGTCATAATCTCGTCCTTAAGTTGCCGGTCAGTCATAGCAACAGCACCTGTTTTGTCAGATCCAGTTCTCTTTAAATCGAGAAGAAGCAATGTAGATAGAAGATCAGGCGGATTATTCCTATCACCTCCTCGAAAGTCTTTCGTAAAGTGACTATCTAAATCATTACTGCTTGTATCTTTCAGTTTTTGTTTTGAATCTGCTATGATTTCAAGAATCAGTGAATCCAGATGCCGCTTTGCAGCATGGAACTGTCTGCTACTTGCAAGAGGCAGTTTTTCTATTATGTTACCTATAAATGGCAATCTGAGGTGATTGAAATATCCTACCAGTATTGACACGTCCTGAATAATTCTTCCAGTCATATCTGAATCGATAGTTGAACCGAATAGTAATCTACTAATGATCGACATAGTGAGCTTAGTCATCTCCTTGTGGACATCTATCACTTTTATTGTCGTTCCTTGCTCTGAATTATCCGAGATCCATTCCTTGCATAAATCTTCTCCACAGGACGTGATCACATCTGCATATATACCAATATGCTTATAGTCAAACGCTGGCTGTATTAGATTCCGTTGGCGTTTGTGATATTCACCTTCGCTTGTCAGCAGACCATCTCCAATTATTCGTTTAGTCAAGCGGAGTCCAGGGTTCTTGATAAATTTAGATTGATTGGTCACTAGCACACTTTGAATATGATCTGGATGTTTAACAAAGTAGATGCCTTGGCGACCAAATTTGAAGTAAGAAATATCACCGTACTTAACAGCTAAATCGTTAAGGACAGTTAGAGGGTCTCTCAGAAATCTTAAACTAAATGCATAAGGAATATTGGCTCTGGGACCAGGTGGGCGGTCATATCGGAATCCATGCGCTCCTGATGTTGTCATTAGCTATTCGATATATGTATTCATTGTGCTATAGAATATCAATTTTTGGTCTCAAAGTTTAAACTCGGGTACTATTCGCCTGGGTGGAGTACCGCCACACAGCTTAGGGAGTTCAGGGAGGCTTAATTCCATCTTTTGTCATTATTATTAGTACCTGCCGTCTATTTCATTTATCGTATGTAATACATTCGTTGGTAAACCTTTTGCTTTTATATGCTTAATTCTAAAGCCGTCATATTGTAGCATCTCTACGTTTCCGCGTAAAATATATGTTAATTAGAGCTCTGTTGCATAAATCAGTCTAATCCTTCTTACATTATCAAATTCTCTAGCTACATCATGTTAGCAAACATGTTATATAGTGACGCTTTTAG
>DASQQK010000237.1:0-3053 GCA_035643435.1 Nitrososphaeraceae archaeon
TGAAAAGAAGAAAGATAACATTGCATTCGTTCAGAAGGTTCGTTAAGACTGTTCTTTCAGATTCTATTGGAAAAGAATATTCAGAATGGTTCTTAGGACATGCCAAGAGTTCATACTATGTAAACAAGTCAGAAGTTCGTGCTTCTACATATGCTGAAAAAGCTATGAAATACCTTACTTTCCTAGATTACTCTATACTAGAGGCAACGGGTAAGAATATCGAAGCCAAACTCAGAGAGAAGGATAGAGAACTGTATGATATGAAAGAGAAATATGAGAGTGAAATAGAATCTATACGAGAAGAGACCAGCCAGAAATTCAGTCAGATTATGGCAATGATACAACAAAATCCACAACTAGCTAATATAAAACCAGAGGTATTAATTAATAAACAAGCAAAATAATTGTATCAAATGCCGCCTGGAGTAGTAAACTGTCTACATAACTTTGCGAGGTTTTTAGAGTCCTGATAACTCTCGCCATCTCTACGAAAAAAGCGCTCAAGCATAGAGTCATGTTCCTTATCAACCATCAGTTGTGGTTTCTTTTTTATATCTGATTTTCTTTTTGAAGCTAATTGGTATTCAATGGTTTCTATACTGCTAACAATATTGAATCTCTGAAAAGTTCTTACCATATCGATATGCGGTGTCGTATTTTCATCCCTATAATGTTGAAGTAGTCTAAGAAATGAACTCATAACGTTTCTAACAGTTGGATAAACAAATCTGTTAGAAAACAGGGAATAATATATTTGAGTTTCATCCTCATCCTCATCCTCATCCTCATCCTTTCTAATGCCAAAGAGATCTCCAAAGTCTACAAATATAGGATCAACTATCAGATTAAATATGTCAGAATAAATCTGATCCTTATAATTCCCGTCTTTATGAAGGTCTTTGGATCTTCCAAAGACAGGTTCTATGAATTGTTTTCGAAATTCGTTAACAATAACTTCTGTGAGAATATTTTTAACTATTTCATTTTTACCAAGGTCAAATCTATAAAATATGAATGTATATCTATGAACTAATGCAGAGAAAATATTCTTCTCACAGAAACGTTTGACTGAAATTAATCCATCTGATACCATGTCACGTGACCCAATTTCGGTGTCGGTCCATCCTTTTGCTTTAAGCGTATTTCTAATTACATTTTCTCTTTTGTTAATTATATCATTAGCTTCAGTTTCGCTTTTTGCCTTATATTCTCGATTATAATATATGATACTTATATCATCATCTCGGTTTTTAATGTAGGATAGATAGGGGTCAGCAACATTTTCAAATTCCTCTTGTATTTGTCTAAATCTGGAATAAGCATCGTTATACACATTCAGATCATCCATAAATGCCTTTATTTCGAATCCTAAAGTGGTTGGAACTATTATCTTCTTTTGACCAAACCTCCAATTCTTTTCATCTTTAGTGCCAACCAATTGACCTCTTTCCAAGAATCGTAATGCTTCGATTACATGAGTACGGTCTGGACTGGTCTGTTTTATTATAGCATTTGTATGCAGACCACTAGCTGGTAATAAGCATAAAATATGAATGGACGTATTAACCAGTCTGTTATTCACAACCAATCTACAGTTACTACTACTTTATAAATATGCTGTATAAATTGGTAAGTATGATAAAGTCGATATATGCTTTACAACCGTATCATGTGGGATCAAAGAATAGCAAGTCATTAGTTATTTGCATCCCCTCTAAGATAACTAAAGAGTATAATATTGATACTTCAACTATTTTCGTATTACAAGTAGACGAGAAAACGAAGAAGATTCAATTGCAAACACTGAGCGAGCTGAGTGAATTTGCAGTAAGGTGGAATAATAGGAAATGAGTGAACAATCCGTATTACCAAGGTCAAAGTATCAAATTTGTGAAGCAGTTGAATGCTATAATCTCGCTACAGAGGAAATTGATCTCCCAGTAGGTAAACTTGGAACAATCAGATTCTACCTCTGTCATGAATGTTTAGTTAGAAGATTTGGAAAATAGATATGACATACAAGAAGGACATAACTGAGTACTACAGGATTCAAGACACTATAAGACAGATAAATCAATTGCTAACAGGATTACAAGAACGCTTAACTGGGCTAAAACAGAAAGAGCTTAACCATACAAATATTCAGGAAGTTGATGAATATCAATTAAAAATCATAAAAGGAATGTCAAATCGAGAACTTGACTTTAATTTGTTCGAAGTATTACAGACACATAATTTTCTTTCAGACTATTTAGGTAAATTAAGTTCTGAAAAGGAAAAGAGAATAAAGTATGGTCTTATACCAATAGATGGAACTGATTGGGAAGCCGATAACAATGGACTTCCCAGTATCGGACCTAGAATCGATACAATAGAATCTATAGATGAAAAGGAGACACGATATGTCTAAATTTCATAGAAAGCAGAACTACAAAGAACCAGGATTCGTACCTCTTCATACAAGAGTACAACACGAAATACGTAGACCATGTAGCCAATGTGGTAAATGGATATATATTATTGAATTAGGATTTTGTAGGTATAAATTTGTAGAATACAACTATTCCATTGAAAGTAATGGACCTTGGACCGCAGTAGTACGTAGATGTACTGACCACATTTGCATAGATGACAAAGATAGTTCACCGAAGATTAGTATTAATTATGTGCAAAAGCGAAACAATTCAACAGAACGTCACAGAATGAAGCCGGTACTCGTGGAGATTTTGTGACTATGGCAGCAACTATGACATCATTAGACGAACTAATTCTTACAGATTCAGTAAAGGGACTCGGAATTTCGAAAATTACCAGACATGGATCTACTAGAGAAGGATTTGTGATTCATGTCATAGTTAATGATAAACCATTAGTATTCGCTGTAGGTAACAGCTGGAATAGCGCATTAACAAATCTAAAAAAAGCATGTGAACGATTTCATTCTAGTCACGATAATGCAAATGGTAATAAGATTGACGTCCGAGAATTGCAGTGCATTCTTGAATCTACCTTAGTTCATAATGCTTCATGGGTAATGGGTTACGATTTTGAAG
>DASQQK010000238.1:0-7045 GCA_035643435.1 Nitrososphaeraceae archaeon
ACTATGCCACAAGGGAGATAACCCCATCTGCCATGAGAGAAGTCTATGTAGAGCCTCCTGATGTTAAATGGGAGGATATTGGTGGGCTAGACAACGTTAAGAGGGAATTACAAGAGGCGGTAGAGTGGCCAATGCGTTTTCCAGAAATGTACAGACAACTTGGGCATGAGGTTCCGAAAGGAATACTCCTACATGGACCCTCAGGTACCGGAAAAACGTTATTGGCAAAAGCTGTAGCAACCGAATCTGAAGCGAATTTCATTAGCGTTAAAGGTCCGGAATTGATGTCAAGATGGGTGGGTGAGTCTGAAAAAGGAATACGAGAAATATTTAGGAAAGCGAGACAGGCCGCACCTTGTGTTATATTCTTCGACGAAATAGACTCCATTGCTCCTGTTAGAGGCTTGGAAGGTATAGGTTATGCAAGCACGGAGAGAATGGTCTCACAATTACTTACAGAGATGGATGGAGTACAAGAAATCCATGACGTGGTGATCATCGCAGCGACGAATAGAGTGGATATGATTGATCCAGCCCTCTTGCGACCAGGAAGGTTTGACAGAATTATATTCATATCAAATCCTGACAAGTACACTAGAAAAAGGATCCTTGATATCAATATAAAGGGCAAGCCAGTAGGGCAGGACATAGACTTGGATAAGATTGCTGCAGTAACTGAAGGTTTTAGCGGCGCCGATGTGGCGGCAATAACTAACACCGCAATATCGCTAGTTTTACATAACTACTTACAGAAGTATCCAACACCCGAAGATGCACTCAAACATTCATCGGAAGCCCTTGTTTCTATGCATCATTTTGAGGAAGCCACGAAGAAAGTACGAAACCAGAAGGAAATGAAACCGGAAGAGAAACCAAATCTTTCACAGTACAGATAGTCACTAGGTCCGGGCTTACTGAGTCAGATGCAAAATAGAGACTTACCTCTATTTTGATTTACGACTGTAGTTTCTCATAGTTTCTACGACCCACTTCACATCTTCCTTAGTCTTTGCTAAGTTGGCGATCTTTACACAATCTCTGATGTCCTTTGATTTCAATTTTGTCCACACCACCTCCGCAACTTCTGCTGCTATATCCTTTGATACTCCCTCACCGTGACATAATAGATAAATAGTAACCTCTTTGAAATTTTCGAATTTGTATGGCTTAAAATATAAGATTAAAAATCTGGAGAGAAGAGGCGTAAGCATCCTCTCTGTGGCATTACTTGTGGCAAAGACCCATGTCTTTAATTGAGTATTACGCGCCTTCTGGAACTTGGTCTCAGCGATTATTCCTGTTTCCATAAGGCTAAGCAGAGCTGTTTGGTCCTTTATAGGCATATGTTCGATTTCATCAATAATGAGATATCTGGGACGCTTTTCAAAGAGGTATTCTATCATCCCTGATTTAGTGCTATGACTTCCAAGCGTAAAGTAAGATCGATCGAGCTTCATGCATTCTAGCATAAAAAGGGTTTTTGCAGAAGCGGGAGGGCCTACCAGAAGAATATGAACCGGTCTTTCATTAGAACATAATGATAGATGGAACAATTTCTTTATGTCTTCGTATCCCACTATATTAGAAAAAAGATTAGTTTTGTCCCGAACCTCAGAAATAGTATACCCATCAATTGCCTCTCCTAGGCCACTTGTGGATAAAGAATCCTTAGCCTCAATCATATCAACTTTGCTCCTGGGGTTATCTTCGAACATGCGCATGCGTTACCTAACCCTATTTAGTATTAAAGATCTCTGAGCCAAGAATAGTGTCAATTTACTTGACAAATGTGAACAGAGTTAATGAATCAATCATTCACATGTGAATTCCGATCTCTCAGAAATGAAGAAGGTCAGGCTTGTTTGGGCCGAGCTTCGGTAACACTATGTTCAAGATTATATTACTAACCATAAGGAAGTAGATTGTGAGTTACACACGTAAGCAAAATAGTGAAGGTCGAACGATATTCAGAGTCCTTTCGTTTGTATCTCTTGGTCTGGTCTTCACCGTTATCGTCATAGGGGCATTTCTTAGCGCTCGTGGTCAAGGACTTACGTGTCCAGATTGGCCGTTATGCCCGTCTGGTTTCAGTTTGTCTTCTGGAGGAAAGTATTTCATAGAATATGTTCACAGGCTTATAGCCATGATAACTGCTACTTCTGTTTATGCTACATTCTGTTACTCGGTCAAAAGATTCGTCAAAGCAAGAAGGCCAGCCGCCACTACTGCTACAGCGGTCTCCTTTCAAATTCTAATCGGCATGCTGGTTGTGTATTCAGAAATGGATCCAATTATTGTTGCTACCCATACCGCGGGGGGAGCCATTACCTTAGCATTGTCTTTAGTGACATTTATCTCAACCTACCCTGTATTTGCGGGCCATCACGCCTCAAGACCACTTCTAAAGTGAATTATTAGCTTTGGATTTTGCATTTCGGATCTCGCATCAGAATTTTGTCTTCCCATCCCGCTCATCATTATTATAGTTTTGACCATCTAAAGTCCATGGAAACCATTTGCCGATTATGGAACCCCAATCTAGCCTTGTGACTGAGTATATAATATAGCCGACTGATAATACGCTAACCAGTGCGATAAAGTACAACTATGTAGTATCGGTACTAATGTTTAGCATTTGTATGGCCAGTGGTCTTCCCCAAACTAGTAGTATCCACACTACCGCAAAATTGACAATGACCTTTCCAAAGAATGATGTTACGACAAATTTCCATGGAGAAAATTTAGAAATACCAAGCACTATGATGAAAATATCATCAGGAGGGAAAGGGGTTAATGCAGCTATAAATGATCCCAATGAACCATATTTTGCGAGCAATAATTGCAAAGGGGTCATCCTAGTCAGTGCTTTCTTCTTGATAAGGCTCCTCCCATGATAAGAAGCTAAAAAAATTGCTGTTCGTCCTAATGTCACACCCGTTGCGGAAGCTAATGCAAGCAGGCTTGGATCGAATCTGCCACTTAACAGTGCTAGAATCAAAACAGGAACATAAGGAATAGGTACGAACACGATCAGGCTTATGAGCATCGTTACTACCAAAACTCCTGCATAGCCAATATCACCACCAATCGAGAAGACTTCCGAAAGAATTTCTTCATAAACAGTCAATAGCGGAACATTTAGAATTAGCAGTCAGTTCAATATTTATGAATCGAACGACCTTGACTGCTAATGAAACCCCTGACTGAGACTTGTACCAAATCTCTCTCCAAAATGTTCTTTGAATATATTTATACAAAAGTCTCAGTAGCTTTTTTTAGAAGGCAAAGTTTGAATGAATTAAAAATTAAAGAATAGAGCGTATCTTTCCTAATCTCATTCTAACATAATCATGACCTAGTGTGAAGTTGATTCGATATGTTTCTCAATCCAGATAAATCAATTTCGCACACTAATTCATAATCATGACAAACCTTAGAATTTTGGCAACAACTATTGGATTAACAGGACTGATCATTGGATCACTGTTTTGTAATACCTGTGTCTCATTTGGAAAGGATTATCAGAGAAAATCTCTTGCCGTTTCACAGGCCAATTACTGTGGACAAGGAGATGTCGGGATGGGTGTTCAATGCACCAATACCGTATCTCAAACACAAGGAAATGAAAATGGAGTAGCTATGACAGATTAGGATATTTTCATTCTCCACGACGTCATTGAGATGGTCGTGCTCCGATAGTCACAGCAATTTCCTGGATTTGTCCATCCCTTAACACACTAAGTATCACTACTTCACCTACCGATCTTTCCGACTGAAGGTATGAAAGCAGATCTTCAATATTTCTGACTGTGACATTGTCTACTGCAATGATTACGTCACCTCCTAATTCCATTTGTCTTCCGTTAATATCATCTAATGTTCTTCCACCTCGAATACCTGATTTATCTGCAGGGCTTCCTTCTGTGACTTCAGTAACTAAGAATCCTTTAGAATCATTCAAATCCATGCGACGAGCGATTTCTGGCGATATATCTACACCAGCTATTCCCACGTATGGATGTCTGAAAGTTCCAGTGGATATTAGCTCGGGTACTACTTTCCTAATAACATCTGATGGAATAACGGATCCAATCCCTTCATACTCAGTGGTGTCTGAAATCATTCCTACAACTTCTCCAGCGGTGTTAAGCAGTGGCCCGCCCGCGTTACCAAGATTTATAGCAGCATCAGTATGAACTAAATTGGGAATCAAAAATGACTGGGTATCTCGTTGACGTGAAAGATCCTGAGGACCAGAAGTGGGGGGAATTCTACCAAAACCGCTCACTATCCCCTCGGTCAATGATATTCCGTAGGGATTTCCCGCCGCCAAAACTGGTTGTCCTATCCTGAGTTGAGAGGAATTGCCCAGACGTAATGGGAAGATCTTTCCAGTTATATTCTCTATCCTAAGGACAGCGAGCTCAGAGTACGGATCTGCTCCAACGAAACTTCCAGTGTACGTCGCACCGTCGATAAAAGATATATGAAAATTCCTATCGCTCAGGTTCGTTGATCTCCCTTCCAGGGGACTTGCAAGAACATGATAACTTGTGACAATATGTCCCAGGTCGTCGTAGATAAAGCCTGACCCAGGCCTTGTCCCGACAGAGGTTACTCCAGCCGCGTTTACTTGAACTATTGACTGATTCACATTATTGTACAAAGTGACAAGAGAGTCCTCCCCTGATCCTTCTACAGGGTAACTTAACAAACCTAGCACTTCAAAGGCACAAACAGTCGCAGAAATAGTAACAAATAGAGGAAAGCATACTGTAAGGTGACATATTTTCATAGATTCACGTATAAAGATCCTTCTTTAAATGCGTTTGTAAGATCTCGAACATATGTGCTTAGATCTTTAGTAACTACTCACATCGTGATTTTTAGTTCAGTGCTTTTAGGGTTTCAAGGCCTTATTTCGAACCTGTCCACACTGTGCGATATTATTCTCAGAGTCTTTAAGAAGATTTCTGGAAGAGAATCAAGAGACTATTTTGATTGTGGTGAAGGAAGAGACAGCATAGCCATTTCGGAGTCAAATTGTGAAATTCTGGAAAACGAAGGAAGGCCAGCTACGGCAACACGTTGACTAGAAGGTCGAAGCATTTAATGTTTTGACATCTCAACGTATGTAACTCGTACTCGTTTTCCCAAGTGATGGTTATGTGACCTGCTCTTGGTCAGGTAGAAGCTAACAAATCGATCTCCAATATCTACCACGTGAATTATGCTCAGCCTTGACTTCTATTCTCAAGACAACTGAGCTAAATTCCCACAATTAACTTACCTAGAAGCTGCAACAATTGTCAAGACAAAAATTCAGATATAGGTTGATTAAGAAGAGCTGCATGAAACATTCTAGGTAACTTGAGAATCCCCTTTAAGGTAACTAGTATGATAATAGCCCATACGATATGCGCTCTTTTGCTCTTGATACTTTCAGTAAATGATGACGTCGGTGTAGACGGTGCTGAAAGGACTCACCTAACTTCAAAATCAAGCTCTAGCGAGATTAGACCTGAATTTGAAGCAGGATCCAATCAAAGGACTCATAGCGATCTTATAAACTGCAGCACGTTTCGTGTGATATATTCAGCAGAAATGGCATTTGCATGCGACTATTCTATGCTGTATTACAAAGGACAATGTGAGCAATATTCATCAGTATCGAGAGAAGATAGAACCGAAATCAAGTTGAAAGCTAAGATTGACCTTTCTTTTTGCTTAGACCCCAGAATCGATAGTTATATTCAAGAGCACGATCTTACCGATGCTCCTCGATCTCCTACGTTAGTCCCGGCTTATGACTCGCCAATTGCATAAATTGTTAACAGTGGCTGGACGGATCATACTTGTAATAATAGTAATAGCCGTGACTGTAAAATCGCTCGTAGTTATTGAGATATTCGGGCAGACTCAAGAAGAAATGCCAGCCGGCCTGTTACTACAAGAAGTAAATGCAACAGTTCCGGCTGGAAGAGAGGAAGACATTTACAGTATACCTATTGAAGGTGACATATACCGTATCACGGGAAAAGTCTTAAACAATGATACGGTCAGGTTCAGCAGTGTACGTGTATTCGCGATGTTAGTTGGTGTCAATGGTCAAATAGTAGGTGAGGGTTCAGCGCACACCACACCGTCTGGCATTCAACCAGGAGCACTGGCTTCATTTGAAATCAATATCTTCAAAACATCGGTGGAAGGGGGGATAGACGCAATCAGGAACTTTACACTGAAGGTAGATGGCAATAGGCAGGCGCTGACATTCAGATAAAGCTTGAAATAAGTGATAGAATATGATAACATTAACTGGCTTCGATGTCACCTCCAGGGATTACGCTATATCTGCTTACGATCTCGTCTCCTAAATCGGATCTCACACTAAATGATGAATTCTCTCCTGGCGCCATTATAATGAATCTAGCATTTTCGGTGGAAGATGTAATCAATGTATTATTATCATCATAAAATAGTACTGTTACTTCTGCAGAATTGATAGTATTATTCGAATTGTTGATAACGGTGCCATTTACAATGGTAAATAATAGGTCTTTAGAAAATGAGTAATTAGATATTTCCAAATACTTACTATTGAGTATATCTCCAACAGGGGAGTTTGACGCACTAGAAGAAATTAAATTATCTAAGTTACTACTGCTAGATACCACGCCAATAGAAAAAGATTCAATAGAGTACAAAGAGAGTGCTGCCAAAGTGAAGATGGATACCACAGAATACAATACGTAAAGTGGTTTCTTATCCAATGTTCTATTCACGATTTAGAGTATCCTATTTGTCATATATGAATTGTCTGGATCAAATCTATAGACACTGTTACGTCGACACAAGATCCCAACTCACTTTCGATTCAAGTATTATGATTGAATAGTATAAAAACCCATCAACAAATAACATTATTTAGTACGGTTTTTCTTGTAGAATGGACACTTCTAAGACCAGAAATTTACCTTTGTTATGACAGCTAAATAACTTAGTTAGATACATACCAACGTAACTTTTAGTAATAATAGAAGGCTCA
>DASQQK010000239.1:0-2765 GCA_035643435.1 Nitrososphaeraceae archaeon
ATCCAAAACTCTGAAATCCTTATTGTGTGCCCCTGACTTCCTTTATGAGCATTAGCAGTCCATTCGTTGTCAAAAACCAAATTACAATCCTCGCACCAAGCGGTAATATTTTTCCTACTTACGTCAAATGCGTTCAAATATACGGACTAAGTTATCATACTGCCTATAAAAAGACTCCTGATAATCGGGAAATGTCTGTGCTTCTTTTTTTGCACTCTCCTTAAGGAGGGCGCGAACGCTAGTCTCTAAATTTGCCGTGACTGTTATTTTGGGCATTGTAACCACATTTATGCGTCCTTTGGTACAAATCCAGTTGATTGGATTCCCTAGTCTTTCTAGTCTCTAATTCTTTTGTAGTATTTCCATCTGTATGCACCTTCTGAACAAACTGGCTTAAACTCCGAGCTAGCTATGACCATATCTGATGTTATGCAGTCTTCAGACAAGATTTCGTATCTGGATGTTTCTTCGTCTCTCTATAATGTCATAGACGATATCTTATCCAATGCCATACTGGAAGTTATCTAGGCATGGAAAACGGAAAATGCACAACCACCACTTACCAATAATGCACCAGAATCAAATCATTTTCAGAATTGTTCCTTTGCTACGGTATTACATAAACTTTATATCAATACTTCATGTATACCTAAGTGAAAATATATGCCGGCAGCTAGAAGAGTAGCAAGAAGAACAGCTAGAAGAACATCGAGAAGACGTGTCATATGAAATGATAATATAACCTATCATTAGCCCCAAGCAGATCAATGATGGACGTTACACTGAGCATCGATCCGAAGTACACCAATCCTAATGGATTGGTCATTGGGAGCATATTGCTTTATACGTCATTGGTCTTGCTAATTTTTTAATGCAAATTGCTTTTTTGTAGATTTTTCAGCGCCTTGACTGCTGGCCTGTGCATCAACGCCACGAGTATTGTTGATAAGACAGACATAATAAGACCAACAAGAAATACATTGTTGAAGGCAGTTTGACTGGGATATTCACTTGTTGTCCCATTAACTACTATACTTACCAATGTAGAGGACATTATCAAGGTAGATATCACAGGACCTATTGCTCCTCCTATGATTCTCATATCGCTGCTAGAAGCGGCTGATATACCTGTGAATTCCCTTGGGATAAGGGCTATAATTATGTTTAAAAGTGTTACCGGCAAAAGTGCAGCAGCGAGTCCAAATAGAAATAGGGAACCCCCAACTTCAGCGCCTGTCGAGTGGAACATAGTGATGAGCAAAAATGAGATAGAGATGGTTGCCATTGAGGGTACTAATAATTTGGTATTGAGTCCTTTTGTCTTCGCAAGCATAACGCCAAAAATAGGCCCAAAGATCAATACTGCTAATGACATAGGCAATTGCAGGAATCCAACAGCTTCTGGACCTAGCCCGAGTCCTGACCCCGATGGTGCAGCGCCTAGCTGAGGCACCGCAGTTAAAATGATGTATTGTACAATCCCAAACATAAGCATCGACACATTACCCAGGAAAATAGCCGGTTGGGTAAGCAGCTTTAAGGGAACCAGAGGTTTTCTGACTTTGTTTTCTATCATGACGAATAGGACTAACGATACTGCTCCGACGATTACCGGCACAATAAATGTGAGTAACTCTCCTGAGCTGGCATTAGTAAATGCCAGTAGGAAGGCTACAAGAGTAACAGCCATCGTTGCTGTTCCAGGGAGATCGATAGATACTTTGGACCTACGGGTTTTTTGGTCTTGTGTTGGGAAATGTTCAATTATCTTTTTACTTTCGTCTACTGGAAGACCTCTCCAAGAAAAGATCAACAGTACCGCCGCAACTGGAGTGCACATATAGAATATGGATTGCCAGCCATAAGAAGCAACTATTATTGGTCCTAATACTACACCCATACCCATACCCGCTGAATACGCTGACGTGACAATACTCTGGCCGATCGAGAATTTTCCTGGTGGGAAAAGATCCCTCACTATCTTTAAAGCTATTGGGGTATTTGCAATGGCAATGCCTTGAAGTGCCCTGATTACCAGTAATGTATTAATATCTTGAACGAATCCTGCTAAAGCAGTTGTAACTGCATAGATTAACATCATTATTACTAGCATTCTTTTGGCTCCAAAAGCGTCACTAAAGTTTCCAATGAGTATACTCATCACAGCACCAGAAATCATGTAAACAGACATAACCCAGGCTGCTAATGTCTGATCGACTCCAAATTCATCAGCTATTACGGGGATAGCTGGTGAAAGCGATGTATGGAGAAATAGGATAAGGATGGTAGTTCCCGTAAGTATCAGCACTGCCTTCCAAGCAGCAAAAGAGATCGCTTCAGATTTAGATGATGCTGATGATGCTGATGAGGATGATATATGACGGGTTCAGATTCATTGTATATTAATTTTATGTCAGTTCTTGTCTAGGCCTTTGATGAACAGATTCAAAGAACGCTTCTATCAGACAGGACACAATATCCTGAAAGGAGTTACTACAATCGAATGCGAATCTTCACGATACCACATTGAATATTTGACGAATATTACCGATCATGAAATAACTGAGTAACTAATTCATCTCGCGTTATTCGATCCGTATAGATAGTACTATCTGTCTATATGTATATATATTCTAGCTATCTTAACTCATTCAACGACTGAGAAGAGAATTGAGAACAAGAAGGGTCAAGCACTTTCTTTATGAACTCCTCTGATTCGTTGGCCGCTTCTATATTATCATAATCATCATAATGTTTCTCACAGA
>DASQQK010000240.1:0-13329 GCA_035643435.1 Nitrososphaeraceae archaeon
CCTTAAGATTCGTACCGTGGCTCCCACACGACTCAATGACCCGGTCAGCAAGTTCCATCGATTTACAATGAAATTTAGACCTGTATTGGAAGATCCGAGGAAGATCCATGATCTCCTCCGAAAGTGCCTTCTTCCCAGAACTAGATGATAGCATTTCCAATACTAACAGAGTTGTCAAAGCGCCATCCCGAACACAGTTTAGCCTCGCATTCATGAAACCGCCATTTTCTTCAAGTCCTAGAACGGCATTTCGTTTGATCATCTCCCGGGAAACCTCGACACTTCCAACCTTAGTATGAATGACTTTGGATCCCTCATTCTGAGCTACAATACTAACAATCATTGTAGTATTCACCGGACAAACAATATCAGTCCCCCGGTAGCCATTCTTCAATAGGTATGCGATTAATGAGGCACCTAATCTATCGCCCCAAATGACTTTTCCGGTTTCATCGCAAAATATGCTACGGTCTCCGTCACCATCGTATGCCACTCCAAAATCCGCATTGGTAGACCTGACGAGTGAAGTGAGGGTACCTAGGTTAGTGGGGGTGGGTTCAGAACCTCTTCCGGGAAAGTTACCGTCTATATTGCCATTTACGATTATAATCTTACATCCCAGTTTCTCAGCTAGAAGAGGGGCCAATAACGCTTGCGTGCCATTTCCTATATCCATAACAATCTTGAATCCTCTCGAGGAAATCTTTTCCGACTCGACTACTCGAATAGCAGAATTAACGTACGTTGAAATTACTCTAGCGTCATTGCTTTCTCTGCCAATTTTCCTGACTGGCTGGATATATCCAGAATTGAAATTAAGCTCAATTTTTAATTCATCTTCTCTTGAAATTTCCACTCCATCATTCGCAATAGCCTTAATTCCGTTGTATTCGGGAGGGTTATGTGAAGCCGTAATCATGATACCACCTTGATACCCTAAGCGTTTAACTGCGTATTGCAGACATGGCGTGGGAAGTAGACCTGCTATGAAGGTATCAATCCCTAAAGAGTTAAACGTTGCAGAAACGATTCTGGATATAATAGGGCTAGATAGTCGTCCGTCAAATCCTATTATGATTGGACTCTGAACAAAATATGAAGCCAAAGAACGAGAAACTCTAACTATAAATTCAAGATTAAGGTCTTGGCCGAAAATTCCTCTCACTCCATTGGTTCCAAACAATTTTGGACTATCTCTTCGCTTCATTCCGCTCTTAAGCACAGATATATAATTTAACTATATATGATCGGACTAGCGAACACGATGACGTCAGCATAGTGTAAGCTTGAATATTTTACCGCGGTCCTATAATACCTTTTCGAAACAACTATTTCTAGTTAAATGGTATAGTTGATAGGAACGTTTACCGTTTCTCTGTTCTAGAAGTTTGGCAGTTCACAACCACTCGCGTAAATCAACAAGATAGTTGCCCGCCAGAATCTGCGCGCTGATCTATAAACGCTAATATATTCAATGGCAGAGTGAAGAGCATAAGAGCGGGGGTTGCCAAGCCTGGCCAACGGCGCAGGACCCTCATGTGTTCCAAAAATACATGATTGTGCGATGCTTAGAATGGGTCAGGTCCTAAAACCCTGTTCCTAAGGGATTCGTGGGTTCAAATCCCACCCCCCGCATGAATGCTTATTTTATGAATGCTTTACACACCGATCAAGTTGTTTATGAATGTTGAAATGTACGGCGCAATAATGACTATTGCATTCTACGCAATACCAACCTGAGATTGTGTTACAAACGATACATTTGTCTAATGGCTTATTATAGTCAAAATTTTTTTTGTATCTTCGCGCCCTACTACGCTCTTGCTGCTGTTGCTGTGATCTATGATTGATCCGACCTCTCATGTATATTCTACCCTATCACAATCACAATTTAGCAATACAAAACATGTCCACGTCTTTAATGTACACGAACAATTTGGGGTTTGATTCTAGATACGCAATGGTTCTAGAAGGATTTATACTTTTTCAAGGTGTAAGATTTATCTTAAGTATTACTAATTCCTATTTTGTTGGTTAGTCGAAGCACAAGAGACAAGACCTTGGTGGAGATCACCGTGGTGGGCAATGACCGTGAGGGAGTAGTAGCAGAAATAACCAACTCCATCTTTCGCAATGGCGGAAATATTGAACAGATCAATCAAAAGGTCGTTCACGGTTTATTCGGAATGCATCTGGAAGCTTCTTTTCGAAATACTATAAAACTCCATAAAATACACGCAGAATTGTACGATCTTTCCAACAAATTACAGATGGAGATTAAAGCTCATGTTGAAGAACCTAATAGAAAGAAAAATGTTGCGATACTAGTAAGCAAAGAACCTCATTGTTTGTCAACAATCTTGAATGCCCTGCAAAACAAGAAAATTGATTCGAACATTCCAGTAATTATTGGCAGTGAGGGAACCCTTAGAGGGATTGCGGATAAAATCGCAGTTCCATTCTATTCAGTCTCATATGAAAACGGTCCTACCAATGCGGAAAGTAAGATCCTTACAGTTATCGAAGATTACAACATAGATCTCATAGTTCTTGCTCGTTATATGCGTGTACTGACACCTAATTTTGTCTGGCGTTACCCTAACAGGATTATAAATATTCATCCCTCATTATTACCCGCATTTCCAGGCGCTTTTGCATATGTACAAGCATTCGAAAGGGGTGCAAAAATAGTTGGGTGTACAGCCCATTTTGCTACCGAGGAATTAGATCAAGGCCCGATCATCTGTCAGGAGGCCTTTAAGGTTACCGAAGATGATACACTGGACTCAATAAGGAAAAAGGGTCAGGAATTGGAAGCGGAAACATTGTTGGAGGCAGTTAAACTCTTTCTTGACGACCGGTTGGATGTTTATTGGAACAAAGTACATATATTTCCCAATAGTTGCGAATGATCTTTTCGAACTTAAAATAGATCTTCACCAACAGTACAAAACTGATATCCTAGCAAGTCAGTAAAATAGTAATGATGTTCTCCATTTACGAGCTGAATGACGGGGATTTCAGAGACCTGCTTTCACGAACAAAATCTGCAATAATACCTATAGGTTCACTTGAGCAACACGGACAACACCTACCCGTGGCAACCGATTGCTTGATAGCTGAACACATTTCTAGAGAGGCCGGCCGCACATTAAAATATTTTGTGTTTCCTGTGCTCCCTTATGGTATCTCATTTGAACACTCCCCAATGTTTAACGTTTCTGTCCGCGATTCTACCCTCTCCAATATACTGTGTGACATATGCATATCCATAGCTCATCTTGGTATCAAAAAAATAGTGATAATCAATGGTCATCATGGGAACATGGGAGTCCTACAATATATATCTCAGAATACATTTGAAAAGATACCGCCTGACTCAGCAATACAGGTAATTAACTATTGGTCATTGCTGAATGAAAGATTCGATCACGCAGGGGAGGTGGAAACCTCAATATTGTTGGCCGTAAAACCTGCTCTGGTAAAGATGGATAAGGCGGAAGCAAGCAGCAAGATCCTGATGAAGTCAAGGGAGGCTTACCGGAGCATGACTTCTCGACCTGGTTCTTTTCCTGAGCTAACCGGCAATGGAGTGTGGGGAGATCCGAAGTTTGCATCAGCTCAGAAGGGGAAGGACCTACTTGGGAAAATAAACGAAAATGTTATCAGAATCATTCATGAGTTTGACTGACTTTCTAACTATGAGTGTTATCTTATCATGAAACCAACACTTGCTCAGCTGTAACTATAAGCAATTACAATTGACTAAAGTCACTTTTGCACAATCAGAATTTTAATATATACGAGAGTATTGCCTAATAGAAGAATCAAGATTGTCTGTAGATATGGCTGTGAAGGTTCTGGACGAAAGCCTCGGGAAAGTTGTTCTTATCAAGCTAAAGGGTGGTAAAGTAATCAGAGGTAGTTTGCACGGATTCGACCAACACATGAATCTATTGCTTGAAGACTCTGTCGAATTATTGGAAGAAAGCAAATCGAATGAATTAGGAACCATTGTCGTAAGAGGGGACAACGTCGTTATAATATCCCCTCCGCCGCAGTAGGTGAGTACGTGAAATGACAAAGGGCACAACTTCAATGGGTAATTTCACCCGCAAGAAGACACATATACGTTGTAGGAGGTGCGGGCATAACTCTTATCATAAGAGAGGAAAACAGTGCGCGAAATGCGGGTTTCCGGATCCACGCGTTAGAAGATATAGCTGGATCAAACGTAGAGTTTTCTAAGTTAGGCTCAAAATTGGAATAATGTGATGATTTGCAATGGTCTATATGGCAGTTATTCGCATAGTTTGACATCTATTGAATGAGGAAATAATATTTATTGGGAGCGCCATAGCTGGTTCTCTCTTAACTGTAGCGATCGACAGGTTAGCAAAGCCTTCAAAAGCAAACTCAACAAACTCGCGGGTGTCATATGAATCTGTAAGAACGGAGTTGGATTCACTTGAATTTGAAAGGAATTTGGTGGCTGAATCGGCTATCAAAGTGGATGCTGCCTACAGTGAAAAGAGAATCGATATATATGAGCGAGATAAGCTGCTTCAACAGTATTCAAGGCAGATTGAACAAGCCGATGAGAAGATTGACAAGTATCAGAACTTGTTAGAGTTTGAAGATCTCCTAATCCAACGGAATAAACTTACAAACATAATAAATCATAGAATATCATCGATTGATCGAAGACTAAGGGAGATTCACGACAGGTTGGTAATCACATATGGAGGCAGGGAAGGTGATAGGATAGAGAAAGTTTTAGAGGAGGCAGTCCGAGAACAGCTTGAAGACAATATGCATGACTCTAAACGTACAGACGAAACAAAGGAAATTTCAACTTCCCCATCTAATCTGGTTGGTGGCGATCGACATGAATTTAAACAACTCGAAGAACTTCACCATCAAATAATGTACGAACTTAATAGACTTGATGAAGAAAAGATTGATGAAAGTGCTGTTGATGCAGCCGGAAATGACACTGAATCACTCCTTGAAAACGATGGAGAGTCTTCCAAAAAAAAGGAAACGTCTTCACCTCCTTGAAAAACATGCCAGGCAGATATTGGTTTCGCATTTCAAAATCTTGATATGTGATGTCTACTTCACAAGCAAGTAGTAAATCAGATCTCACTGCAATGGTAAAACATGCAGTAAGAAATCATGTCAGGGATGATCAGATTATAGGATTGGGGAGCGGAAGGGCTGTGGCAACTTTTGTACGAGAATTGGGGCGAAGAACGAATAAGAAAAAATTCCGAATTGTAGCAACTTCTTTACAAATAGAGGTCGAAGCGGAAAATGCAGGATTATTGATGCTGAACTCATCCACTATCGATCAAGTCGATGTTGTATTCGATGGTGCTGATCAAATTGACGCTAATCTATTCATGATTAAAGGCGGAGGAGGCGCGCTACTCCGAGAAAAAATACTGATGTATTCTGCTAGAAAAGTTATAATCTTAGCAGATGCCTCTAAGTATGTTGACCAATTTAGACGAAGCGTACCAATCGAAGTTATCCCTTTCGCGAGGTCAACTGTAGCTCGCAATTTAAGCAGAATTGGTGCAAAAATTGAGTTACGACAATATCCAACAGGTTATCCATTTTTTACAGATAATGGAAATGTCATCTTTGATGCATCCTTTCCTTCAATCCAAGATCCTGAAGCATTAGAAAGAGAATTGACCCGCGTTCCCGGTATTGTCGAAGTTGGGATCTTCACAAGACGAGCGGATTTATATTATGAGGTATCAGGTGAAGGATCTTTTAGGACAATCGTGTATAGTAAAAATGGCAAATATTCGGTATCCGAAGTGACAGCAGTGGAAACACCAACTGAAGGTTCGGGTAAAGTAGTGTGATGAGGTGGATCATGACTCGGGTCGGTGCGTGCTGCTCCTAGGGATTAATTTGCCATAGCCCAAAGCGTTTTTCTCGACCATACCATTATTCATGACTACTCTCCCTCTCACTATTGTAGTAACTGGCCAACCGGTCAACTTCCATCCATCATATATGGTGTAGTCTGAGCTTGACGACAATATATCTGGAGTTACAGTTTTCTGCATTTCAAGATCGATAATGGTAAGATCAGCATCTGAGCCATTCATAATTGTTCCTTTTGAAGGGTACATATCAAATATTCTGGCGGTGCTATATGAAGTGACCTCCACTAGTCTTTCAAGAGTGATTCTGTCTTTGTTTACTCCTTCACTCAACAAAACTGGCAACATCGTTCCCATACCTGGAAATCCAGAAAGCGCAGTCCAAAGGTCACCGTTTCCTTGTTTTAAAGATAGCGTATTTGCTACGTGATCTGTTCCAATAGTATCAATTATGCCGTTTCTCAGTCCGTACCACATGCTTTGTAGGTCTGATTTTGAGCGAAGTGGTGGCACCACTTTTCCCTTGATACTACTAAAATCAGTAGTATGTGTTAGATAATGCGGACACGTCTCTACATACGTAACTAAATTGCCTCTTTCTTTCTCTTTAATAATTGCGTCGAGGGCGACTGTGGAACCAATATGTGCAAAATATAATCTAGAATTGTACCTTCTTCCCATATCTGCAATTCTTGAAATACTCACTGATTCGGATATGGGTGGCCTACTGTCTGACCACCTTTGAAGGCTTGATTCTCTTGGCTTTGATGAGTCAAGTAGCTTTTGTTCTGATGTGTTATCAGCGCAGATCGTTGGATCCTCAGCGTGCACAATTACGGTTGAGTTTCGATATGAACAACTCTTCAAAATGCTCTGGATCAGATCAACATTCATGTTTACTTCGCGATCATTCAACTCTGAATTTCCCGGATCCAGGTCCATGAGAATACGGTTGTAACCCTTCCCCAGGTTCATATATACCTTGAATGAGTTTATTTTCATCTCTTCTACTAGAAAAGGTATTTCTTTTGCCTGTTCATCATTTAGAATTGAAGCATGAATAGAATAGTCGGTGTAATGATTCTTAGCACTCATCCTGAGTTGGTCATTCAGTTTCCTGTAGCTGCCGTCAAGTCTTAGCATTCGAATTACAGAAGTTATTCCGCCAATTGCTGCTGACCTTGACTCAGTTCTTGCAGATTCTTCGATAGGGGTAAAGACGCCATAATGAGTATGTGGATCAATTACTCCTGGTATTACATATCTTCCAGAAGCATCAATTCTGTTGGATGCATTTACATGTGAAGAATCCTTTATTAGATCCTTGATCTTACCATCTTCTATGAGGATATCCAATTGCAGTACTCCTATCTTAGGTATTACGACTCCAAGAGCACCATGGATTAAGAGATCGCAGTCGTTTTTCAAATAACCTGGTTGCTATAAGATCGATTAAAAAAAGGTTCCCTTTTAGGTTCAAAGTAATCCCAATGGCCTTGAAATGTTGTTCAATCTAGCTAATGTTTATGAGCTTGTTCACCTGATACACGTGATGTTTGGATTCAGCTCGGCGCAAACAGACTAAAGAAAATGACGGCAAGGGGTTCGACTATGATATGTGCATATGCGGTCATGTACGTTTCTGGCATTATGGCAAATGTCTAATGGTGACACTGGATTACGAAGATCATATCTCAAAAGAGTATGGCTTCTGTGGGTGTGCTGAATTCAGGCAACTGAAGAAGGAGCCTAGCCACGTTAAAAAAAAGAAATCGAGAAAAGTTCCTGTTGGCAAAATTGCGTAGCACTGCTTTTAACTGAGAGTTGATCGAACTACTATACTGTGACCCTTTGTGCTGGGATGATATCTGTTGCTCTCTGTTTATATACTGACCTAATTCAATGGACTAGCTATATTGAATGACGATAGGTTTTCTATAGCAAATGTTTCGACTATGAGCGAAGCAGATATCGCTTTGATACTGGTTGCTGATGAGAGTAAATCATTAGCACCCAGAAAAGGGACCGAACATGGGCCTAGAGCCATGAGACATGCTTTTAATAACTCTGAGGTATTTAGAAGAGAAGGTAAAACTATCTTAATATGCCCAATGCGGAACAGCCACTTTAACAAGAGAATTTTGGATCTAGGATTCACTAGCAGAAATGATTTATATTCTCTAATTTACAAACTTGCAACAAATAGAATCGTTCCAGTTATAATTGGTGGAGATCATTCTGTTACTACAATAGCTATAGATGCGATTTCTGCTATATTGGGTAGGATCGGCTTAACATATTTTGACGCTCATCCAGATTTCGTGTCTTCTAAGACAGATTACTATGGGTCGGTTATAACTGACTCGCTCGATAGACTTGACGGAACTAATGTTACTTTTATAGGGACTAGAGCTTCTGAGAAAGAGGAGGTTGAGAATATTCAGAGAAATGGTTTTCAAGTCATATCTCCGCTTGACGTATTAGAAGAAGGTATTAGCAAAACAATCGACAAGATTTGTTCGAAAAATCTATCCAAAAAATATGTTTCAATCGATCTTGACTGCCTCGATCCTGCTTTTGCTCCCGGGGTATCAGTCCCTACACCATGCGGGCTTTCAAGCGTAGAGCTAACCTGTCTAGTCAAACACGCAGTTCATTCGGGGATATTAGGGATGGATATCGTGGAACTTTGTCCGAGATACGACATTAATAGTATGACGGCTTCCCTGGCGGCTAGATTGCTTTCAGAATCTATAGCTTCTATGAGATCCGGTTATTTGGATTAAAAATATATTCTTTTGAAAATAAGAATGAATTCACATCAATTTGCCTCAGTAGGACTCTCTAATGAGATTAATGCAAATGTTAAGATAATCACAAGCAATAGGTCAAAACGCATTTCTCTTAAAGCAAATCTCGATGGGATCTACATTACAGTTCCAGGTTCTACGAGTCATCATGAAGTTATTACCTTTATTGAATCAAAAAGAGAATGGATTTCTAAATCTCTAATTTATTTCGAGAAGATTACACGAGGGTTAGATCCGGCGCTAATACAGAGCAGCAAGGTACTCTTCCTAGGGGAACCATATGATATTCAAGCGGTAAGAGACAAAATCTGTTATGTTATCTTGTCAGAAAGTCTAAAACGCATAACTGTACATAGTCCAAACTCTGATAAGAGGAAAAAAACTATGGTAGATTTCTACCACCAACACACAGCACGAATTCTTGGTGAGCGAATAGAGGTATTAGCCTCAAAATTAAACCTAGATTTCAATCACATCTCAATTAGACATCATAGATCCAAATGGGGGAGTTGTTCTGTAAAAAAAAATCTAAGCTTTAATACGATGCTATCAGCGCTACCCAGTAATGTTATTGATTACGTAATTATCCACGAATTATTGCACCTATTAGAGCTTAATCATTCCAAGAGATTTTGGGAGTTGATAAGGTTGAACCGCCCAACGTACGAGTACGAACGAAAGTGGTTGCAAATGTATGGCCCATTCATCAGGGTGCCCTGAAGAAAGTTTGAAGAAATACTATAGAATAACTAGAAATTTATCAACATTATTCCGGTAATTTAATTTGACCCAAGTGACTATAATAATCAACCAAAAGACATACGTCGTTAGCTTGATTGTATAGGTCAATTCATTGTATGATAAAAGTCTACGAGATCCATAGATATCTAAATGACCAGTTTCAATATGTTGCGGCACGTACTCACAAATATTCTGAGGAAAAAGTCCAGCAGGACGTCAGGAGGATGAATGAAATGTTGAGTGAAGACCTTAGAAAAAGCGGTGTTAGGTACGTTCTTGCAATTGAAGACATGTCAACATCAAACAGGAAGACGCCTAACAAGATCTTGTACCAACAAAATAGAAATCCCTGGGCAAGATAGATCTTAACTGCATAGGCATAAGTAAGGTAATGCATAACGACTTGCAGTTATGAATATGATCGGCTCCGTGAGGGAATTAAATAGAATGTTGCTAGATTCCAGCCTAGATGGAAAAACAGTTATAGTTGATACGAGATCCCTCAGCGAATACCTTGATGGACATATTCCTGGTGCCATAAACATAGATTTAATGCAGTTTCATTGGATTGATACATCGAAGATAGGGATAAGCCAGTTCAATAGGCAGATGAAAATCTTGCTTTCGCATCTAGGATTGACTGACACAATGTTTACTGTATTCTATGAGAACATTTCAGGTCCTTCTGCGTCCAGAGGAGTGTGGCTCTCACAGTACTTTTCTCACCTAAATTCCATTATCCTGGATGGCGGACTGACCGAATGGAAAGCCGAGGGACTTGAAATTCAAAAAGAGTCCAATTCTTTTACTCATTCAAAGCTGACAGCAACTCCAAATTCAGAAGTTTTAGCAGATTTAAAGATGATAGAATCTTCACTGAAAGAAGGTTCGGGAAGTAGAAAATATGTTCTATTGGATTGTAGGTCTAAGCAAGAATTTGACGGAAATTTAGTCCGTGCGCTAAGAAGAGGTCATATACCTAACGCGATTAATATTGACTGGTCATGTAATATAGATGATGAAAACAATGGCAAATTCAAAAGTATGTCTGATTTGGCGGAAATATATTCGGGGATAGCAAAAACCGATAAAGTAATTACTTATTGTCAGGGCGGATACAGGGCTGCAAATACATTCATTGTGCTGAAGACGTTGGGATACGAAAGGGTAAGGATGTACCCGGGATCGTGGGGGGAATGGGGTAACACTCCCCATCTGCCGGCACAAAGAAGTGATTTGTGAAAAGTATTTGTGAAGTTCGTCATTTGTATCCGCATGGATGCGGCGTTGCTATAACCGTTAGCAATGTCGACAAAAGTCAAAAGTATAAAAATGTAGCCCCCAATCTGATAAACCGATGATCAATACTAACCGGTTTAAACGCTTCTGTGACAAAATAGTAGCTCTTGATAAATCAATTAGATTTATTGGTATTGCCGACGGCCACGGGAGATTACTAGCAACCGCAGAAAGGAAGGGATTAATTCCTTTGCTAAACACACAAGAGACTGAGCAGTACGCCATGACGGCTGCTACAAGGCAATATACACGGGTTAGATGGCAAGAGATCCTGGGCAGAATATTCTATACCTGTTCGTACTATGACAAATTGCTAAGGGTGACGATACCCATTACAGATGAACGCAATCATCTCCAATACGTTATAATATTCACCTTTGATGTTAACACAGAGAATTTCCACGATATAACTATGAAAAAAATTATACCTCTGATTCGTAGGAACCGCAAAAAGCTCTTAGAATCGTCCTAGCGCTACCAATCATTTATTTAGATTTTGTTATCGTAGGAACGCAGTTATGAATGAATGTATCGTCGGCACTTATGAATGACAGCACATCATCATGAACCGATAGGGTTCTTGTTTACGATTTCATCTAGGCACTGGATAATATCTTCCCTGCTAACAGCAATCGGATTGTTATCTAAGTGTCCTCGATCGGGCATTATTACATCCGCTGCATCTTCAAGTCCTTGTTTAAGCGTTAGCGGCTCAAAATTTAATTTCTTGCAGATTTTCTTAAATCTTTCATAGTAGATCGACTTGTTAAATTTATGCGCCACTGTTGTACACGAAGACAACGAGTATCCATGGGGCACACCCTCATTCGAGAATACATAAGATAACGCATGGCCCAAGGTGGTCGATGAATTTCCGAAGCCAATTCCAGATAACATCGCACCATATGGCAACAGTTGTGGCTTATCATTAATTATTGCATCTTCCAATACGTCGAACGCCTCTTTGCAAAAGAGTTTGGTCAAGGGGTTAGACAATTTGCTGTCATATCCCTCTGAGGCCTGAGCAGCAGCATCACAGGCGGAGTTCCTCATGATATTGTATGGCGTACCAGGCAAGAAATAAGGATCCACTACGGCTGCGTCAGCAAGAAAAGCTTCATCCTGAAGCAGCTTTTTCTTATGTTCGAAGCTTATGACGGCGTAAGTTGTCATTTCGGCACCCGTGCCGAATGTAGTTGGTATGAGAATCTTTGGAACGCCAGTCAGCTTACCCAAGTATTTACATACATCCATAGAGCTGCCTCCCCCCAAGCCAATGTAGGCAGAAATATGCTTTCCCTCATAGTTTTTCTTTATTACTTCCACACTTTCGATTGAAGGATCTGGAGTCACCTTGTTGTATACTTCATACTCTTTGATGCCCATGTAGTCTAACCACTTTTCGTAGATGTCTGGTGTGGTAGTTGTTATAACTAGGGAATTTCTTGGGTAATTGAACCCCTTTGCGGCATTTTCACCAAAAGCAATCTTTCTTGGCATCATAACCTTCCACATAACTGTTTGAGGTAACAGTTATCAGTATTATATTTTACTAAAACCAGTCCTAGTTGGAAACGAGATTTCAGCTAGCCCTTATTGTCAAGGGCATTAGTTTACCATCGGTCGTAGGCATCATAGGGTTGCATCGGTCGAAGGTCAGACATTAGGGTAAGATGAAGGAATCAGAGATTGGAATTACGTGTTTCAGCTACTTCTTTCCCTATGATGCTAATGCGTGTTCATCTAGACCTCGACTAGTCAAAAACCGTCAGGACTTATCGAGAGTGCTAGTAATTTCTTTTTTGGCTGCCGTAGATGGAAAATGAAATGTGTACACCGTCACAAGTATTAGCATAGAAAACAACGTCATGCCTATCGCGAAGTGTATCGTGACTAGCAATGCATGCAACTTTTCTACGATCACCACACCGCCCAAGGCGATCTGACCCAGCACTAGCCCAGCTGCAATTAAAGCTGCTAACTTCATACCTCTCCTCGCCAATTTTGACCTCAGAGTGAAGACCATAGTCAAGATAACAAGTAATCCAGTCGTAGCTGCTAGTGTCCTGTGCGTGTATTCAATCAGAAATTCGTCCATGGGAACCAACCCTGCTGGACAGAGAGGCCAATCTGGACATGACAGACCAACCCCAGAAGCACTAACGTATCCGCCAAAGAATATCAGAGCAAAAAGGCAGGACAGCGTACCAAAAGAAAGATACCTTAGATAGTTCATGTTATCATGACAGAATCTCTATGATACTTTCAGGGAACCTACCATATATGGATGCACAGCGCAGTAAAACGGATAGTCGCCGGCTGCAAGATTGGCAGTATCTATCTGTGCAGTAGCGCCTGCATCTATGATACTTGTGTCAAACTGACTTCCTGATTCGGGATCTTCCAGTCCGGTACCACTTGTGACTGTGTGAGGAACAGTATCTTGATTCATTACCTCCACTGTATCTCCTGCAGAGACGGTTAATGGATCTGGATCATAGGATGGATTTCCTTGTACTGATGCTCCTTCTGGAATTGTAAGCGTTGCACCTGCAGCTTCGGAGGCTGCTCCGGTA
>DASQQK010000241.1:0-4297 GCA_035643435.1 Nitrososphaeraceae archaeon
TCAGCATCATTCTGAAGTTTGTGAACTGTTGCATTCCCAAGCAGATTAGCATCAATGACCGTCGAGTTCTCTCCTACTCCTCTTTTGTCATATCTTAAAACTGCAAAACCTCTTTCAGAGAGATAATTTGCAATCTGCCGGAATGGTGTTGAGCCATTTTCTACTCCTGCTAGCTCAGGCGGCAGATATTCATCCATATCAGCAGCTCCTGAACCGGGAATCAGGAGAACACCTGGAAATGATCCATTACTGATTGCTGGTAAAGTTAGCTGCGACCTTGAATGTATCGTGTTATTTTCTAATCCTACAACTAGGTCTCTAGATTTTGCAGCCCGAGGTTGTGCATCAATATCATCGATTTTCATTATAGACAATGACATGCTCAGGATGATAATGGCTATAATAATAAGAAATGAGATTGCAAATGTTCCTGACGGTTTCGGGTCAAAAGCATTGAGACTCGTGGGGTCCACCATAGACTACTTCACTATTGTTTGAATGTTAATAAATAAGAGTTCACTTTTTTAAGTCTATATTTAGCCGAGTGTCTTGTATTACATTTTAACACAACAGATAAAGTAAGAGGAAGAACTAAATTGTATATTGAAGAGCATAGCTAAATTAATTCTACTATCCATTTCTATTTACATTATTTGGACCTTTGCAACATACATTCTAGAAGGTAGAGTCAATCTCCTTCAAAGAATAGATCCGATCGGCCGAATTGAATATGCTATTGCTGTAAACATTCTAATAGGAACCATTTTCGCATTTATAGTGCTTAGAATATCTTTCCGTGCCAGGTTTGTAACCAGCGAACAATTGGGATTTCAATCTCTTAGACGCATACTTACACTTGTAGTAATTGCGATTGTTATTGGATTTGTCTTATTTTTAACTAGCGATCCTGCTTCTGGAGCCATAAATACAATTGTGATTGCGAATATATTTGCTCAAACATTACCTACGTCTATTGCGGAAGTAGTTGTGTGTTGGGCTGTAGTAGGAACAGTTTTTGAATCGCTTGTACGTTCAAAAATGCATGGAAAAGGTGATGATTCAAATTGGAAGAATGGAACGATACTTCATTTAGACTGGACATCTATAAGAGGAAGAAAAGTAACAACCGTCTCTGTGGTATCCCTTATAGTAGGAGGTATAGTATCAATTGTTTTATTTGGAATATATCACTTTGCTCATAGCCCCCCGTTCAATCAGCCCAATATGGTGTTATTATTGATGATCCCAGCTATACTAACAAGTGTGTTCTACTTTATAGGGAGAGAAATATACTCTACAATAACTATCCATAATTTACTAGCACTTATTGGCGTATCGGGTAGTATCGACGTTACAGCATTAACAGAGCCTCTTTACCCTGTCATTATACTAGCATTCATATCTGTACTTGTTCTAATTGCATCTTATGTATTCTTGATACGAAGGACTAAAGAAATATTGCCGGTAACTTAATCGAAGAATAAAGGGTAGAATTCAATAAATGTTATTGATGTTATTAAGCTGTTACTTCCAGAAAAGTCTCAACAACTTCTGCAAACTTCTCAGGATACTGAAACATAACACCATGGCCTCCCCCTTCTATCTGCACAAGCCATGCCCCCGGAATCTTTTCTGCTAGTCTTATGGAGTTTGCTGGTGGTGAAGTAATATCCTGAGTTCCTGTTATAACAAGTGTTTCTTTAGACATATTTAAAAGTCTCTCACAGGAATTCCATTTACCTGCGGCCGCAGACTGCAGTTGAAGATTCTCACTTGAGACCTTACCCATAGGGAAAATAAATTCATTTTCTATGTATTGCGTATTATTCTGTATCCATTCTTGTGGAAATAAGGTGTGTAAAAAGACCTCTTCAGTGGCATTTCCAAACACCATACTCTTGAAGACTTGAGGGCTTACTTGTGGAGGTATTGTCTGATTGCCACCACAACTTGATGCGACGAGAACAAGCCTGTTGACCTTATCCGGATGTAAAAGAGCCAGCTCCTGAGCTACGAATCCCCCTAAGGACAAGCCAAGTACATCAACTGGCTGTTTTATCCCTAGTGCATCTATTAGACCTGCAGTGTCATTTGCAAATTGTTCTATTGTAAAGTCAGTAGCTGTAGCAGAATCATTTCCTGCTGTCGTCTGTCCAATTCCACGATTGTCAAAAAGGATTATAGTATGATTTTCTGGTAATCGGCTTAACATCGGCTCCCACATGTCCATTGTCATTGAGAAACCAGGAATAAATAAGAGAGGATCACCCTCTCACCCTCTCCAAAAATCTTATACGCAATATCTATATCGCCCACTCTAATCTTCTCTGTCTTTATGTTATTTGAAATATTTGTTATTGTGGTAGTATCATTAGTTGAAGTTTTTACTATTGAAGATGTAGAAGCTAATGTTTTATTGGCCAGTGATTCAGAATTAAAAACCATTAATATTAACATCATCATAATCATTGTTATAGTCACACACAAACGCAATGAAATTGCAGATACCGGCCTTCTCATTCCCAAGGCCTTGTGAACTATACGCCTTATATTTCCAGTGGATAAGACTCTTAATTGGTTCCAATTACAAATTCTAGCCATTCAATAAAACTCCCTTCAGATAGGTGGTCATCGCTTCAAGATATTCTTGTATTTGAGTCACAGGAATTAGACTTAACGCTCCGTGTGCAACCCCAGGCCATATGGAAAGATAGTATTCATTTCCATGTTCTTCCAGTTTATTTGCTAACGCTAGGCTATCATCCTTTAGAGGGTCCAAAGCCATAGCAGCGATATAGACAGGGGGTAAGCCTGTTAGATTATCAGCGAGTAATGGAAATGCCAATGGATTACTATAGTCAGATTGATTTTGAAAAGTCTGATTCATTGCCCATTTCATTTGTGCATAAGTTAGACCGAAATCACCTTGCCCAAACAACTTCATTGATTCTCTACTGAGAAGCTCAGGTGAATAAGGTCCATATAGAAGATATAGTGCATCTATTAAATTGGATTCTTCACTACCTCCGCCTTCTTCCCTTTCCTCCTCGATAGGTTTTGTTGAATCTTTTAGAACTAATGCAGCAGCGAAAGCAAGATTAGCACCTGCAGAGTCTCCTCCTAGAGCAATTTTGCTGGCATTGATTCCTAAATTATCGCCGTTTTCTGCAATCCATTTAACAGTAGAGACTACATCATTTAATCCTGCTGGAAATGGATGTTCAGGTGCCAATCTATAATTCATAGCAGCAACAACCATACCCGATGAGTTTGCTAACCTTCTAATTGAATCATCAAATATGTCCACATTTCCTACAGTCCATCCGCCACCATGAACAAAGATTAGAACTGGAGATGGTCTTTGACTAACACCGGTATCATAAAGTCTGACCAGAATCTCGTTTCCGTTATTCCCAGTGATGTTCCACTCATTTACTGATGCCATCTTTGGTTTGTCTTCCTCCTTTACCAGAGATTCCAATCCACTAGCAATAATACGCGATTGTTCCACGGGCCATTCCCCACTTAACATCGCGGCATCAGATTTCTTCGCTATAATGACATTCTGATTGAACATAGCTTCTTGACTTGGAAATATGAAATATTTGGCTTTTAAAACATGCTCAGAAGTCACATTGCTTTTATTATTGGTATAAGTCATGACTTGATTTGATTCGCTTGCACCGAGATAATCATTCTTGTTACTACTATCAATACCTTGTTCAATGGAAATAGCTTGAAGTGGCCAACCTAGTAGGTTAGCGCATATTAGAGATAATATGCAGATATGAAATAACAAAGTACGTGTAGAGATATATTTTGTTGAATTGTTATTGCCACTGGGTCTATCTTGCATACTGTTCATCACTGCACTAGTTCTAGTTGGCTGACTATCATATTTAGAGCTTCTAGTGCACCCACTTATCAGTTCAATTTGTTATTTAATTTTGATGCAATTTATCACACTCTCTGATTATAAAATGATCATAATGGTTGATTGCATACCTATTACTATTAATTAATGCTAATGCTTTTCTTCATATACAAGTGTGCGCACTTCGTGTCTAAAAAGTAGAATTAGTGAGATGATTGGTGGAATCAACCATGGCCAAGTTGCGTTTATTATTACAACTGACAATCTCCACACGTAGAGCTCAAATGATACCCATACAATCCAAGTTAATGAAATAAAAATAGCTAATAACCATCCCCATCTTTTGAGGTTCCAAAGACCGTATGCCGCAATGCAGCACCCACAGCCATAGACCACCAAAAGCCATATGCCAGGTAAAATGAA
>DASQQK010000242.1:0-9061 GCA_035643435.1 Nitrososphaeraceae archaeon
ATCATTTGTAGACCAATACGTACCTTGTTCTTTATTTACCTTCAGTTCCCCAATTGTAAGTCTTAATATTTCTCTGTATTGTCTTTCCTCATCAGGTATACTAGTATCATTATCATAGTCTTCTGTTTTTTCATGAAGATAGTCAATCATTTCATTAGCTATCGTACTTTGTCATTATAAGTTATCTTTTTGCCCTGCACCAGTCCCTTGCATCATATTGAAGTCATAGACCATAGACTTGACAATATTTGATTATACAAAACCTATTAATAATATCAAGTCTGTCATTATAGATATGGCGGCAACAACATTCTTAGTCTTCTATCGCTTCAAGAGCATGAATAAAGAAGAGGCGGATAAAGCCAAAACAGAGTGGCGTGAATTGAGGAATAGCTTGCCTGATGGCATCGAATTGATAGGAGAATATGATCATGCATGGGGCACTGAGTATAATGGATTTCTATTAATTGAATCTGAGAGTAGCGATAAATTTCTTGATTGGTGGTCAGGCTTTAAGGATAAAGTCAGATGGTATGTTGAGCAAACGCACACGATAGCTGCAAGAAGACGTTAATTTACAATACTGCGTATGCCAAATGCTAATCTGATTTGCCAATGTTGTATTATTCCCAGAGAATAAGTACCTGAAACACACACATTTTTTTGTATAGTGATATATTTAATTTCAGTTTACCACTACACAAGAACGGTTACTGCCCTTAAGCTTAAAAGACCGTGCTAATAACTGCCTGCAGCCTACCTTAATCTGCCATTGACGTGAAGCCCAGTCATACTCACATCATCCGTATTGGGATTGCCCACTTTTCCTTTCAAATGAAAGATCACTTGCTGCGAATGCTGCTCAAATCGAAAGGCTAGTATAGGGACGATGATAAAGTAATTAGCAGAGCCACTTATGTTTACAATCACATGACAACTTGACCACCACCGGAGAGCCACCAATGAATAGTGATAATAACAAGAACAAATATATGGATAGGCAAGTGGAGCAACAGCTGCAAACTATTCTGAATTTGTTTAACTCTGGAATCCCATCAGAAACGATTGCAGATCAAGTCGATATAGACAAAGATGAGGTCAATCAAATCATACAGGACATAATAAACCAGGAAGAAAGGAAACGTATCCTATTGGAGGAACATGTTTCTAATAACCCTTCGTTAGGTTCCACTTTTTATCTAGATGCAGTAGTAGATATTGAGCAGGCAATTAAGAAAGCTGAAACAAGAATTTGGAAAGCTCTGAAATCCGAACCTGAATTTACAATTTCGACAGAAGAAACTAAAGGGATCCTGAAAAAACTCGCAAGGTCCAAGGTCCAGATGGTAATCTTGCACGTTGATTTAGTCGGCTCTACAAGGCTCTCAATGAGTGTTCCATTAGATAGACTGACTACAATAATGCAAGCCTTTACACAAGAAATGTCTGTGATAGTAAATATGTACGGTGGTTACATCTTAAAGTATATTGGAGATGCAGTAATGGCATTTTTCGTTCCAGGGGGATCTTTGAATTCTGACATTGGTTACAATCAACCCGGTTCTTATAATAGATCCAATGGCCACGATGGAAATAGTTCCTCTTTAGGCAACCTTGATATGAATGAAGACAAGTACTTCTTATCATGCATAAACGCCATAGATTGCGGAAGATCAATGGTGAGAATCATATTACAAGGAATAAATCCCATCCTCAACCAATTTGACTATCCTGAATTAGGAATTCGAATAGGAATCGATCTGGGAGAAAATGCAATAATACAGTATGGTTTTGACATCCATAAGTGTGATCATGATCAGATAATCAAGGAACCACATTACGATATATTGGGTCATACGATAAACATGGCAGTAAAGATGACTTCTTTTGCTAGCATCAACGGAATAGTTATAGGTCAATCGGTATATAGGAAGTTAACTGATGAGCAACGTTCGAAATTTAGCTTATTGGAAGTAAGACCTGAATCGTGGACCTATGTGGATGAAGGCAGTGGAGAAATGTATAATTTATTCACTGATACTAGCTCCGTAAGACAGAGAACCTAAATGTCAATAAAACCTGAAGAGGAGGATATATGTTGATGACTACTACTAATGCGTGAGTTTGCATTAAAACTATTTTTATCATGGTAAGCTTTTCATCCTGTTGGTTTGATAGAAGGTAGAGACAACAATTACATCCAGTCATTGGCAAATGATGCAAGGGTAGCCCGACTAGCCACTATCGATTTTGAAGAAGCCAAGCCGCATATTGTGCCTGTCGTCTTTGTATTTGATGGTGAGGCTTATTATATTCCTATAGATAAAAAACCCAAAACTGATCCTAAACGACTGCGGCGGATAAGAAATATTCAAAAGAATCCAAGTGTAGCGTTACTAATAGATGAGTACGATGATGACTGGTCAAAGCTTTTCTTCGTAATGATTCAAGGAAAGGGATCTTTAATTGGAGAGTTTGTTGAAAATGACAACTTAGTAGACAAGAAACGCAATAGCTGCAAGTCCAGATGCTTGTTAAAAAATGCTCAAAGGTTGCTGTTAGAAAAATACCCTCAATATCAGAAAATAAGCATGGGTCAGCTATGTATAATGATTTGGCCAGAGAAAGTTTTCACATGGACGATGAGCGGCCATATCAGGTAGTCATTCCGATGTTGTATTGAAATCTAGCAAGAATAAACCGGGATCTGATCCTGCTTCAGAGTCAAACTAATCTGATTTGTCATTGTTAATAATTTCCATAACAGGCAGTGAAAAGCTAAATGTAGCACCTGAGGAAGTTACAGCTGCCGGCCTACCACCCATTGCTGTTGATTCATTATTTCTGGCCCATATCCTTCCTCCATGGGCTTCAATTATATTTTTCGATATATATAGACCTAATCCAGTACCTGAATCAGAACCAGAAACAAACTTTGTGAAAAGATTCCGTGCTAGATCCGCAGGTATTCCATGGCCATTATCTGATATGCTGACAATAACCTCATCACTGCCTTCACTACCACTATTACGATGATTCTTCCAATCACTGCTTTTATCGATATCTTCAAATTTTTTCTTTTTAATTCTCTCGATCCTATCGATGGAAATAATTATTCTACCTTCTTCAGTCCCTCTTTTGCGCTGTATTGAAGACATAGCGTTACTCAGTAAATTGGACAAAACCTGAGAGATCTTTGTCTTGTCTGCTTCTATCCAAAATAACTTGGACTCATCTCTTTTTGGAGCACTAATAGTAGATGGTGACGTAGCATTGACAATTTTAGAGAGGTCAGTAGCTATACCTATTTCAGCGATGCCTCCTCTTGTCACTTTATTACGTGTCACTAAGAGGATCTTAATCCCACCATCTGTGACCAATTTATCATATATTGTAATGTTTTGTTCTAACGCGGTTTCTTCAATTAGCTTTTCAATATCGAATCTTTCTCTATTGAGTTTAAATGAGTGACTCTCAATCTTCGTTACGTCTAGTATGTTATCTGTAAGTTGCTTTAGCCGCTTCGCATTTCTGAATATCACGTCGAGCAATGGGAGGATTCCTTCTGAGCTCTTACTTGCATTTTCATTCTCTCTGGCTGCACTATCTAATGCCGTTAATCTAGATCTTACAATATCAGTCATTCCCAAAATCGGTTGGATAGGAGTTCTGAGTTCATGTGCCGCAGTATTGATAAATTCGTCCTTAATTTTTTCTGATTCTATTAGCTTATTGTACTGAATACGGATTATTTCTTCTCTCTCTTTTAACCGAATATTGCTTCTAATTAGACTTTCATTGCTCTCCCTCAAGCGAACGTTATATTGAATACTTGATAGTGCTAGCGCAACAATGTTAACAAAGTATCCTGCATCCTTTAGTATATGAGCCACATTGTGAGGAGTATCAAACGAAAAGGCAGAGTATGACATAATGATCTGTGCATAGATATCAATAATAAGATAGGCTAGTATCCCTTTGTAGAATATATCAGTCTTCTTGTACAGCTGGTTTTTGTAGAACATAATTAATGCGACTATAAACAAAATAAGAGACGGAATTTCGTAAGGTCTATGCAGGATAACTTCATCAATTACTGAATAAGGTAGTACCAGATATAAAGAACTTATCGCTACACTTCCCGCCAACACTAGAAGAATAGTCAGGTAGATGCCAAACGTCCTATCCCATTTGTTGGTACGATCTGTACTGAAGGATAATCGATACTCTAGATTGCTATTACTCTCTTTGCCTTGCTTTTTACCGTAGTTACCTTCTTGATTCATTCCTAAATTCTTCCCTTGCTTAGATCCATCATCATTTCTTTTCATTTCTCCTGAAAAGGTTGGATATTTTGTAATTGCAATAACCAGCATTGCACTAAGAAAGATTCTGCCAGCGAACCAAGTCTGAGGTATGAAATATTTCAAAAATGCCACGTCATCCATATATACATACGAAATTATGACGTGAAGCAAATCTATAGCAGCAGCGACAAGAAATCCAAATCCCACAAACCGACTGAAGTTATCGTTCAAAGTATACGCTCTTGCTATATAATAAAATGCAAGTATTGATCCAAGTATCACGGCGAAGAGCTCAATATAGAAATGGTGTAGTTCGAACAGATTCCAAGCCCCTAAATCAGATGATACTATAGTGATAATTGAGAGAAGTATCGCGGGTATGAGTGTATAATAGATAAAAGTACGGTTTCGCAGGATGGATGTTAAAGAGCTTGAGTGAGAACTGATGCCCTTGTGGGTAGATAGGGAGTATTGATGTGATGATGAGGGTGGGGAAGATAATTCCTTATCTTTGCTCTTCAACTCTTGCAGTACCTATATATCGGAACATATTAATAACTTCACCTGTTTCAGATACTAGACTAGTATTCTATATTGTAAACTTCATGTAAATAACCAATAATCATTGATCCATAGTCCTCATGAAATAATATTATTCGCTGTACGACGATAACACTGATCACTTAAATTCTCCCAGATAATTCTCAAGGGGAATCATCCCTTTTTGAACTCGTCTTGTTCCAATACGCTCGGCCTCTGCAGCCTTCTGCTTGACATGAGTATAATTATCCTGAGTCATTCCTGCTGCCTCTTTGACAGTTCTTAAAGTTTGATGATCTTTAGTTCCAGTAAGGTAAATCGAGTATATCAACGCAGCTTCCTTCCCGTCAGATTTTCTAATTACTCTTCCAATTCTTTGGATGGTCTGATTTATATTCGAAGTATTTGCCAAGATTATCGCGACTCCCACCTCAGGGACATCATATCCTATTTCTAGGGTATGAACTGATAGAAGAGGGTAAAACTCATCTCCCCACTTTGATAATATTTCTTGCCTTTCGTTAGCCTTGAGCTTGCTTTCAATGACATAGGATTTTATTCCCCTTTTGCTTTGCAATTCTTTCCTTAACTTGTGAACTGACTCCAACGTCTCACTAAATACCATTATACGTTGATTCGGATGCTTTTTTGATATTATATCTGCGGCGGCTGTTATCTTATTATCAGCGCAATTCAAAAGAGTCTTGCGCTTTCTCACGTTTGCAAACCATGTCTTTGCCATAAAGGCAAGAGGGCCTCCTCGTCTTAGTAGCAAGGAAATAGACTGCGCATCATACCGATTAATTTTATTAGAGATACTTGTTATGGTTGAAGAACAATCATCATAGATCCTTCTCTCCATTCCAGTTAATTTGACTTTGATGGGAAGTATCACTGGTTTAGCTAACCTTCCATCCCTTACCGCCTCTTTTACTTGATATCTCTTGACAGGAGGAAGGATACTTAGAATGGTATTGAAATTTGGATCGTTATCATCTATCGTGGCAGTTAGTCCCAATATTGCCTTACTGCGATCCTCTATTACAACATCAAAAATCTGGTTAAACGACTTTGCACTCTCTCCAATCAAATGAACTTCATCAAATATGATCATTTGAGAATTGCGAAGAAGGTCTAAATTATTGTTGATACTTTGATATGTACTTACTGTTATTTCCCGTACTTCTTTTTTTTCTCCAAAATATGCTCCTATATTTTTTTTAGATATACCATATTGTAGTAGTCTCTTCATATTCTGTTCAATAAGAACGATCCTTGGAACCAAAAGAAGGATCTTAAATTTGGATATAGATTTATCGTGGGCCCCATCATTTTTGATTTTAGGCTGGTTTGCTCTCGCCGCTCGCCTCGCACACTCAAATGCAATTTCAGTCTTGCCGGTACCGGTACTGTACACTATTGAGCCCCTAAAATCATTGTTTATCCATGCTTCTACAGCCGCCTCTTGATCCTTTTTTAGGTTAAATGGGAATTTCAGATTCTCAATCGCAGGTGAACCAATGTCACTTCTGTCCTCTGGAACCTTTATTCTTGTACTGATGTCTGTCCTAATCATTCGCACAACTGTTCATTATCCTTAAATAGATCCAATTCAATTTGTAGGATTCTCTCCATATTAAAGCTGAGGCAGAATAAAAAGGGAACATCACGGTTATGACGATTGGCTCCAGAAACATACAAGCGTTTGATACATTGCATTTTCAATATATATTATTTCTTATAATTCCCCTTACTTGCTTCCCTCAGCATTTGGAACCTGAGTATGTAAATAAATAAGGTAGGTATCCTGATAGTCATGCTGTATGTCTTAATGACCCTATCTTTTGGCTTATCACAACAGGGAATACAACTGGTTCTACATCTAGAGATTTTAGAGCTGTAGGGAGGAGTTCGAGTTGTTTCGAGCAGTAATCCTGTATCTCAAATATTGATGGCATTCCAAGTGCACTGTTACCATTCTCTAGCCACTTTTTCAGTAATAAAATACATTTGTCAGGAGGCTTCTCGTTCTCTAACATCAAATAATCCCTTTCCAAAACATTGTCTTCGATCAATCTGCCAACCTGCTTAGGTCCTGGGTATGTTTCTTTACCCACGCTAGTCTTAGATTTGTATAATGTTTTGTATTCACCATATTCCATGGAGGAATTGCGAACCTTAACAGCAACCAATTTATACACACCATTCATCACAGGACTGTCACGAGATGTGCTTAGCTCTGTACCGACACCAAAAGAATCTATAGGAGCACCACTGGCTAGGAGTTTAGAGATAGAGTGTTCGTTTAGGTCCCCGCTGACCATAATTTTTGTATCTTTACATACGGCATTATCCAGTAATTTTCTTGTCTCTACACTGAGAGTATAGAGATCTCCACTGTCAAGTCGTACACCATATGGTTTAATTCCTGATTTCAGCAGTTTCGTGACAGCTTTCAATGTATCATACGTGTCAACCAACAGATACCCTTTGGGAAATATATTGTTGAATTCTCTGAAGGCATCAAGTTCGTTCTCATAACTTAGTATTAAAGAATGAGCCATGGTACCAAATACTGGTATGCCGAAGGCCTTTCCAGCAAGAGTATTGGAAGTTCCTACACAGCCTCCAATAAAAGCCCCTCTGGCGGCGAGAACCCCTGCTTGCGGCCCGTGAGCTCTTCTTGAGCCAAATTCTACAACTGGTTTGTGGTCTGCTGCTGATGTGATTCTGGCAGCTTTGGTTGCGATTAAACTCTGAAAGTTAACTGTGGACAAAACATAGGTTTCTAATAATTGTGCTTCAATGATCGGAGCTTCTATTCTCAGTATAGGTTCATTTGGAAACAATATCGTTCCTTCAGGTACAGACCATAATGATCCGCTGAATTTGAATCGTCGTAGATAATCAAAAAACCCCTTATTTACATACTTGAATACTTCTAAAGATTGTAAGTATGCAATTTGTTCATCGTCATAACATAGATTCAAGATGTACTGTATTACTTGTTCAAGCCCTGCAACTATGATATATGGTCTATTCTTAGGAAGTTCCCTTACAAACATTTCAAATATCCCTACTGTTTTCCTTTCTCTATGATACGGACTAGAATAGTATGCCGCTGCCATTGCTATTTGATAAAGATCGGTTGCTAGTGCAAAGTTTTTAATCTCACCACAAATGCTGTTGTTATGCATAAGAGTAAGATTAAGTAGCAGCACCTTTAACTTTTATGTAATTTAGTACACATTCTGGCAGATATGAGGTGGAAAACTATTGTTATGATAAAACGGAGTACCACATATATATAATACAGTTTACACAGCTAGCAATTGTATTCCCAGCGCTTCTGCTCCAAATGCTTTCATTCGTACGCTTATCACACAGAGATTATATCGACCAGACCTGATAACTCCAAAGTACTTCGTTGTACTGTAGCTACTTGTTCATGTATAATTTCTTCCAATGATGCTACTACAGATAGATAACGCACATTCAAGAGTAGTCAGATACACATGCGAAAATGGCCTGAGGATCCTAAATGTACAACGATTAAATAATACGACAATAGAATACCACATACAACTTATCAAATTATGACTAATCCTGGACTAGATGAACATGAGGATATGGATGCAGCTAGGCAACTGAAACACGTCAGAATACAAAAAGATCAAGATATTGCAATTATTAGAATCCATAGACCGGAGGTTCTAAACGCCTTGAATAGAGAAGCTATGAAGGAATTAGAAATTGCCTTTTCGATTGCAGCAGCAGATAGCGATATAAAAATTGTCGTCATTACGGGTTCTGGGGAAAGATCATTTTGTGCGGGCGCCGATGTTACCTACGTAGTCAATATCAATCCTATAGAAGCTCAAAGCTATGCATCTAGAGTGCATTCGTTACTTAACAGGATCGAACAATTTGATAAGCCTGTCATAGCAGCCGTTAACGGGTTTGCTTTGGGGGGAGGGTGTGAGATAGCTATAGGATGCGATTTTATCATCGCATCCGATAATGCAAAACTTGGTCAGACAGAAGTACGAATAGGTATACCGCCAGGTTGGGGAGGCACTCAGCGTCTAGTAAGATTAGTGGGACCAGCCAAAGCTAAAGAACTAATCTTCACCGGAAAGATGATCTCTGCACAAGAGGCGTATGAAATTGGCCTAGTAAATAAAGTAGTGAGCTTGGGTAGTGAGGACCAGTTG
>DASQQK010000243.1:0-2786 GCA_035643435.1 Nitrososphaeraceae archaeon
TGGTCGTTCGTACATATGTCTGTAGCTCTGACCCTTAAAGCAAAAAGACTTTCATACTGTTGGAAGTCACATTGAACTATTGGAAGAATTGTTGGTCGCGTGTTGCTAATATGTCTCTATGGTATAGTGATAGAACCTGAATAGAAGTTTGTCACTATACACATTCTCTCTTCTCCAGTCTCTATAGGTCCTGAGCCAGTAGGAGGCGGGTCGCTACTACATCCTTTGTCATCAATAAAAAAAACGAAATCAGTGCCATCTGGACCGGGCGGCGGGGAAGGGTCATCAAATACAGTGTAGTCGCCTGGTGGTAATGGAATTTCTGTCCCTGTCGAAGAGCCTTCAACTAGAATTTCATCTCCATTGTCATCAGTAACGGATAACATGAATTCGGTGGCTGCTGGTAGAGGGGGGCACTCTTCTCCCGGTACACATACGACTTTTTTGATAACTATCAATGTGGCTGTTTCCTCAGGCGGTGGTTCCACTGTTCTAGTCGGAAACGATTGCTGTCCAATTATATTAACAGCATTCTCGTCACCCTGTATTGATGAGCCTATATTATGACATCCAATATTTTCAGGTTCTTGGCCATTTCCACAAACACTGGCCTGTGATGTTGCTTGGTTTTTCTCATAAGCAAATGATTTTTCTAATATTGGTATTATCATTGATGTTAAAGTGGATAAGACTAGAATTATTGCTAGTACTAACGCTATCGCTGTTGTGTTGAAGGCACTACCACAAGAATGACGTTTGGTCATATAAATGCCATCTCATTGGCATCCTGATTTATCTTGGTTGATAGACAAAAGCATACCTGTTAAATCAGATTAGACTTATCGTACATTCATTCAGTAACAAATTGTATACGAGATCCATCCTATCTTTACGTTCTTCATGAATTTATCGCCTCTACCTACAGAATCTTCTACTCTATTTAGTAAGTCGGTTTTTTCTTCTTCTTGCTCTTCATAATGAACGGGAGCAGCAGCCACCCTAATCTAATTCACGGTCAAGCCATAATTAAGAGTATCTTCTTGTTAGCTAACAAGAATACAGATAGCGATACAGATAGCGAGACCAATAAGGATATGATATTAGTGGGCCCCAGAGTATTCCATACGCCACTTTTGAATCTTATAAGGACTGATGCTGTATTTCTGCTTACACCCAAAGCATTTCGAAGATAGAATAGTTAGATATCACTGTGGCCTCGCTGTTTGAATATGTAGCTAATCTTTTTGCCTCCATAAAATCTTAATCCAGGTCTCCTTTCATCTCAACGAGCAGGGATCTTTCCTTATCAACAATCATTGCAGCTAGCTTGGATTTGATCGATCTGCTTGACAATATTTGTAGTTCCCATCACTATATCTACTATGTTAGCTGTTAGTTTTATAATACAAAATCCATTGTTTGCTATAACAGATAATATGCTACAGAGAAACACAACCAGGCATAAACACCTCAAAAGTGTTTGAAGTCTCTGAATCTAATCTAAATCTAAAATCTAAAATGGAAATGTCTTTATATCATTTTTGTGAAAGAGGCAGCCGCAGTACACAGAAGTACTGCCGATTCTGACAGCATCGCGTCAACAACGTGAAGCATAAGGTAGGCGGCCACTTCGTGTCATCAGCACATCACCGGTCATTTGTTGGCCGTCTGCCTTCTTCTTTAAATACTAAGGCTAGCTGGCATCCACAAAAGTAAAAGCCTAACTAGCTTATATCATATCTACGAAAAATGCAGCCGCAGTACACAGAAATTCGCTGCTAGACACAAACCGACTTTAGAAGGACTGGTCTTAAAGGACTGTAGTCTTGGAAAGACTTTTGTCATAAGGATATGACCAAATGACAAGGTGATTTGCTTTATGATTTTGAATTAATATCATGTTGATGGCTATCAATCCGTATTATACCTTATTATTATCAGTAGGTACATTTAGGGATATTGTGCACGAGTACATCTCCCCTGACAATAAACATTCAGCTTTAATAATTATCGGGATGCAACATGATTTTACTTTACCTGCTGCTACCGCCGAAATACTATGATTAGTAATATTATGCGACTCTCATTGGTTTGGCTCGTCTTTAGAGTAGACGGCTATTCTCGTGTATCCTGGTAAAGTCGGCCAAAGGCTGCTAAATCGTCACCTATGTCTGGTGGCCAATATTTAAGGTGCTCTTGCATTACTTCCATTTTCTTTTTCAGTCGTATCCTGAGGGAACGTTGAACGCGGCTAGATAAGTCTGTAAAAAAAATAGCCCATACTATTGTGCTAGTCATATAGTCATATGTAATGCTTTGACACAAACAACAATACGACTTACCAATACTACTGCACTGCAATGAAATTCTTTGTATCCTCCAATGACGGGTGAGACTTATTTATTGGTAATTCTAAATGGTCTTCCAGGTATAACGATAGGCTCTGTTCATTTTCGTATTGATGCGAAGGAAAGTTTATTCAGAATCCTTATTTTGAAACGTTAGAGTGCCTAGGAGACCATACTCGATATTTAGTTAGGTGTTGTAGTCCTTACTAGCATAGTTGACAATCTAGTTATATGTTTCAAGTATTCCTCTTTTTTGAACATCTCAATCTTGCGATGTTGTTTCATTATTCTTTAACTGTATTAATGGCTTGTATCCTCTCTTTCATATGACTTCGTTTAAGAAGAGCAAAGGGTTCTATCGATCGATTAATATCTGTTCTATCGATCAAACACAAGATCAAAAGGAAATAGAAGTGTCCACTTTAATTGATTTATTCA
>DASQQK010000244.1:0-51072 GCA_035643435.1 Nitrososphaeraceae archaeon
TTAAACCAACTCCAAATAACCCTCGCTGTTGCTGTTCGACGTACTTACCTGAGGTTAGAAAAGAACAGACAGCCATGGAGACTTTATCAGAACGGATCCCGACCCCATTATCTTCACATGAAATTGACCACAGATCATTTAGAGGATCTAGCTGTTTGAGCGACACATCTATCTTTGGAAGGATCCGTTCTGTCTCGCATGAATCGAGGGAGTTCTCGATGAGCTCGCGTATTGCCATATACAATATTCGCTCTCCAGTAAATCCTGCTAGAGCAGAATTATCTACAAAGAACTCAGACTCAGCTTTTTTAGTAAAGTTGATCTTGGTTCTGCTTCGGTGTATAGCTGATGAATTATCTAAATGTGCCATCCTAGAAGAAGCCATTTCCGTAATGTTCTTAGATTTCAAACATTTTCAATAATAAGAGAACCAGATTTAACCTTTTACTAACATTTCGATTCTTCCTGTAACGAACTAGTGTACCATGCTTGCTTATAGAAGGGAAGTCTATGATATCTGCAGGGGTAACAGTCTGAAAGGAACTAGATTAGACATAGTACCGTGAAGCCCTAGATGGGATTTGAACCCACGACCTAGGGTTTACGAAACCCTCACTCTGCCAGCTGAGCTACTAGGGCTCTGGATTTCTGTTGAGGACATTTTATTTAATTCTTCACCTCTATAAACCAATCAATACCTAGAACATGAATAAATAGGTGACAGATAAATCTCTAACATGAAAATATCCATTTCAGGAATCAGAGGAGAATATGGAGATGATTTGCTACCAACGGATGTGATTAAGCTCACAAGATCATTTGCAGCGACGTTAATTAAGAGCAACAATTCCTGCGTAGTCGCAAGGGATACACGACCATCAGGTAAAGTCTTAGCATACGCAACCTTAATCTCGCTTTTGGATCAAGGTGTCAACGTATTTTATCTAAATATTGCACCTACTCCTATTACATTTAGGGAGGCAAGAAAACATAAAGGGGGAATTATGGTGACTGCCTCACATAATCCCTGGAATTGGAACGGGCTAAAGTTCATCTTAAACGGGAAAGGGATATCCGAACAAGATTTAGACACTATACTTACAGATAAAACGTACAAACCATGTGAACTAGGTTCAGAATTCCAATCGACTTGCTCGTATGTGAACGATTTATTAGAATTTATTTATGACGGAAATTGTTCACATAAAAAAAGGATCGGCCTAGATCCAGGTGGGGGGGCAGCTTGCGGATACATAAATATGTTATTTCATGAGCTAGGCCACAGTTATTTAGCTATTAATGATGTACATGGCATATCCTCAAGAGGGGCTGATCCAACAGTTGAAAAATTGAACGAATTAAGATCATTGGTAACTGATAATAATTTGTCCCTCGGATTTGCTTTCGATCTAGATGGAGACAGGGTGGTTGTGGTGGACAGATATGGGAGAAAGATGGAGCCAGATGCGACTCTGTTACTCTGTATTGGTGCAGCGATCGATCATGGTGCCAAAAAATTTGTTGTAAGTCTGGATACAAGTATTGCCCTTGAGAAATTTATAAAAGATGCAGGAGGAAAGATCTTTTACTCTAAAGTAGGAGAAGGTAACGTTGTTAGTAAAATAAGGGAGACGGGTGCAGACGCCGGAGGTGAAGGAAGCAGTGCTGGCTACATATCTCCCAACTTTACCATGTGCAGAGATGGATTGTTGGCTAGTGCTTTAATCACTAGCTTAGAAGAAGAGAAACAAGATGAATACCTTCGTTTCATTCGAAGTTACAAACAGCAAAGATCGAAGGTCTATGTTGCCGATTCGGCGAAATCCATGATTATCAGAGAGTTGGTCGAACCACTGCGAAAAATATCTACTGAAATTATTCTCGAAGATGGTATAAAGGCACTATTAGACGAGAATTCGTGGATTCTAGTAAGGCCATCAAATACAGAGGATATATTGAGGATATCAGTCGAGTCGACCGCAAGTAAAACTAAGGAATTACACCAGTTCACTAAGACAAAGGTACTCTCCATTAATGAAAGAATCAAGGGAACAGCAGATAATTAATATACTATCACACCGTCTTTGTCTCCACAAGCGGCCGTTTCCGCTAGATGATATAGCCCTTATCGATCTGGGTAAAAAGAAGCGGCCTAGACTGCTGGCTATCAAGTGCGATATGCTAGTTGGAAGTACTGACATTCCCCCGTTTATGAAGTCATGGCAAGCCGCCAGAAAAAGCATAGTATCGTGCGTAAGTGATTTTGCTGCAAAGGGGCTTACACCGTCAGTTTGTATGCTTTCCCTAGGTCTTCCGCGATCAGTCTCGTTACACACGATCGAAGGTTTGGCCCATGGATTCAAGAGGACCTCGAATGAGTTTGGATTTAGTATCTTAGGGGGCGATATTAATCATAGCAACGAATTTACGATAGACTGCTCTATGGTCGGTCATACTAATCTTCCAATTTCTAAAATCCCATCTCAGAGCGGTGCAAAGCCTGGAGACGTAATTGTTACCTCAGGGGTATTTGGAAGGACAGCGGCAGCTCTCAAAATATTATTGAAAGATGCAAAGGTAAAGAGACACATGAGGTCCAAGTATCTATCATCGGTGATGCTTCCCAAACCAAGACTGAAATTCGGAATTCTTCTTCGGAAATTTCTTTCTTCTTCTATTGATTCTAGCGATGGTCTTGCTAGTTCATTGTACCGACTAGCGATCAAGAGCGGGGTAGATTTTCATGTTGATAGGATTCCTATCGCTCCCGGAATAAGTAAGTTCGCTTCTGAGAACGGCATTCATAGCAGGGATTTGGTAATGTATGGTGGCGAGGAATTTGAGATAGTGGCAACCGTTCCTTTGCGGCAATTAATCAGAGCACGACAAGTAGCAGCATATAATAGGTTGAGATTGTTTGAAGTGGGCATGGTGTTAAGAGGAACTGGAAAGGTCTATTTGAAGGATAAAGGGGATATTCTTGAGGAATTGGAGAACAGGGGCTATTCAGATCTATGAATTCGATTCATAATCAACAAGGCTCAACGGATAAAGATCAAACTTAGCACTACATTCATATAGATCTGGCAGTTGATATCATCCGACCCATGAGTGACCAAACTAATGAAGTAGTCCAATATAAGTGGGGCGTCGCACATATTTTTAGTAGCTATAACAATACCCTGGTGCACATTACGGATCTTAGCGGGGCTGAGACTATTTCATTCAGTTCGGGGGGTAGGCACGTTACTGCTGATCGGTATGAATCTTCGCCTTACGCCGCTATGAAATCCGCTGTGGCTGCAGCCGATGTGGCTAAGACCAAAGGGATTAATGCACTTCATATTAGGGTAAGGGCTGTGGGGGGGGTGGGACCTAGAATCCCTGGTCCTGGAGCGCAAGCAGCAATTAGAGCTTTAGCAAGGGCAGGCTTCCGAATAGGTAGAATCGATGATGTGACACCCGTTCCTCATGATACTACTAGAAAACCAGGAGGGAGAAGGGGACGAAGGGTATAGGTGATCATCTTCATTGAGATCATTCCTGTTGAGACACATAGTGCTTGGTGTAGACTAGTTAGTTATATCAACTGAGTAGGTGTTGCTCATGACCTCTGGACGAAAGCCAAGCGGATTTTCCGTATTCATGAATCGGAGCCTGACTGTCTCTCGATGCGGATCGAGAATAATCTCAGAATCCTGACGAGACCCCTCAACATAAAACTTGTGGTGAAAGCACATGGGTACAGAATTGCTTCTTATAGAATCTGGGACCTGAGGGTCAAAGATAATTTGGTTGTCAACCAGATTAATGTGCATCCCAAGAAAAAGCTCTCGAACAGCGTGAACATACATTGCCAGCGACCACGCTTGCAAGATACATGAATTGAATGGTTCTGGCCTGTCCCCTCTGTAAGTCTCGGCAAACATCCCATTCTCCGAAAGTATTCTCTCTGCCATAGACTCGATATAGTATAGCGCTTGTTCCTTACGTCCGTACTTGGTCTCAGCCGCGGCAGCCCACCCAGTTACTAGAGGCCAGATAGCTCCATCATGGTAAAGACTTGGGTGGTATTTTGGATCAAGAGAGCTAAGAGTTCTTACTCCCCATGGCGTAGTTATGTCACTTTTTTCAATCCTTCTGAGTACTGCTTCGGCATGAGTCTTTATATCAGTAACTCCAGTCAACAACATAATAAGAGCATTCGGTCTTATACTAGCATCTTTAGTCCCGTCTCTTCTTATAGTATCAAAATAGAATCCTTCTTTGTTGTCCCAATATTCTAACTCGATCTTTTCTTTTAGATTAAGCGCTCCTTTTTCCCATTTTTTGAGCTGCAATTTATCATTCATGATTTTTGCAAGATCTATACCTATGCATAAGCTTTCGTAGAATAGCGCTTGTACGTCGTTGGCATTCTTCCTTCTATCTATGTGGTCCATCCAAGTAGAGTCCTGAATGGGGAGTTTTTCTGCAACACCTGTGAAGCCATGTTCAATTAACCCATCTCCATCAATATCTTTACTAAACCCACAATTGATCAAATCAACAATATTTTTCCATCTTTTCTTGAGGTAACCAATGTTTCCAGTTGAATACACATATTCCCTGATACTCCAAGGAAAAAGAAATGTGGAATCAGCCGATCCATAAGTAGTATTATGGAGAAAGGCCTTTCCGCTAATAATCATTGGAAGCTCGCCCTTAACTGTAGTTCTAGTTGTTTTTCGTGCCTGATGTATAAAAAAATTCTCCAAGACAGACAGAACGAATTCATAATCGCCGAGCGAAAGATAACCCTTTAATGACCAGCCCGTATCCCTAGCCCAATAATTTGGAAATCTAGGCAAGCCCGCACAGATACCTGGACCAAGCTCGTCGTATTCTGCTTTTAAATACTCCATTCCTGTTTTTGCTTTTTCGAAGGCTTTAGCAATTTTTACAATCGTTGCATTTTGCTTTGAATTTGGCTGGATATCTAGCATATTAGATGAAACAACACAGTCGAAATGTTTCTCTGTTTCTTGTAGAAGAAGTTTGTAGTTGTCTCTAATGGTTTGAAATTCATCAAGACATTCTCTAGAACTATTGAAACTACCTGCCGCCACCAAAGCAATTTCGCTCGTCCCTGCGGCAGGAATCTCGATATCGTATGATAGCTCCAGATCATTGTCGAAGGTATCTACCAAGATTCGTGAAGGTTTCAGATCTTTAGGAGCTATGCCAATAGTTCCAAAGTAATGGGCGATCCCTTTTTTCGAAGCCGTCTGCACTTGAAGACAATTATCCTTATCAATGAACCTAGAAGAATTGCTCTGGGATATAGCTGCTAGACCGTAGCTCGTGATATTACCATCAATAATAAAATGAAGGCGCACTTTGCGCTTTCTCCTACGAGAGCCTTTTCTGGGACCTAATCGTGGGAGATCCGCAGTTCTGTCAGTTAGCTCAATGATTGTTACGGATCCTTTTCGTTCAGTTGGGACAAACAACTTTCTTTTAACTTGAAGCCCGGCCAATTCATGTCTTGTTGAAAGCACTCCTCTCTCATGTCTTGATGAGGCAACAAAATTGGGGAGCTTTTTTCTCACCTGATCTTCAATCGAAAGCTCGACAATAATTCTACCAAATGCCCGCACGGGAGGTACATATAATCCTCCATTGTCATACCTAGCCCCCATCCAGGTCCAATTTGCGGAAATCGAGCCATTAGAAGAACAGACAATATAGGCCTTTCTTCCAGATAGAATTAGAGGAGACGTGAAGTTCTTGAAGATAGTATCTTCATTATTGGTATCGTAAATGAGATCTTCGAATATGGAAGATGGAATAAGTATTTTCTCACTTTGATCACCAACATAGTCTACAAATGTAAATGGTATAATTATTTGTTCGAAGCCCTCTAGTTTAGATAATATGACGATCTTATGTTTTTTCCCCTGTTGCAATTGTTCTTTACTCACAATAAGGAACCTCGCGCTCTGGTAGGGTCTAAACGGAAGCGGACGGTTTTCTGAGATTGATGCCGCATTCACCATGTCTTCTGTAGTTGCTACAAAGATTGATTTCTTTGGATACGGCATCTCGTTAACATAAATATCCAAAGATACAACATTTCCTCCCAGAGGGACTGGAGGATTTAGCAGTGAAAATATGAATCCGTTATACTTATCTTGTCCCGTGACTATGGTCACATTCCTTAAACTCCCTTCAATATAAGAGAGTAGAGTATGTGTTTTATCCAGCGTTCTAACCAATTTTGATCATCTCAAACTTTAACTACCTCGAAGTGATAGTCTGTAGAGCATATAAAAGATACTATGTAGTATGTCTCCTAGGCTTTAGGCGGATGAAGCTATGGTACTGCCAAAGAGAGAAATTTGGGTTAAACTGATAATCAGATGGGAATGAGAGGTTGGTTTTCATCAATAAATTGCGTATTGATAACAGATCGTCGCCTATTATTATGGGCGTACTTAATGTAAGCCCCGAATCATTTTATAGAGGATCAGTAAAGATGTCAAAGCTCGATGTTGAAAATACAGCTATTAATATGCAAGATGGAGGGGCAAGCATTATTGACATCGGAGGAATGTCTACGGCGCCTTACTTGAAGACTCACATTTCAATTGAAGAGGAAACAAAGCGGGTAACAAAAGCAATTAGTATAGTAAAAAAATGTTGTACGTTGCCAATATCAATTGACACGCCAAGAGCTGACGTAGCCATCGAAGCAATAAGGAGAGGCGCCTCAGTCGTGAACGACGTAACAGGCTTGAAATTTGACAAGAATATGGCTAATATGATCTCTAGTCGCGGAATTCCAGTTATAGTTGGAGCGTATAGCAAAGATCGCATTTCTGGAACTATATCTTCCACTATTAAGGCACTAAGCGAAAGTCTGGCATTGGCAGAAAATGCAGGAATTGCTGGAAACAAGATCATTGTGGATCCGTCAATTGGCTTTTTTAGAAGGGAAGTTACAAATATATTTTGTACTAGGATAACAGGTCTATCTTGGTTCCGTCGTGATCAGCAGATTGTAATGAACATTGATAAACTCCAGTGCCTTTCCAAACCCATCTCAATTGGAGTTTCAAATAAATCTTTTATAGGGGAACTTTTTGAGTTGAAGGTTAGTGACAGGCTAATTCCCAGCCTCATCTCGGAGCTTAAATGCTCGCTCGGTGGCGCAAAGATTCTACGCACTCACCATGTTAGAGAAACGGCGCTTGCGCTCAAAGCTTGCAAGGTATTTGGCATAGCAACATGAGTTATCAATGTTGCTTTGCAGTGAGACCAAAAACGCACAGTGTGTGCTAACAAACTTGAACTTTGGACATTCTATGCTTTCTTTATGTTATCTATCTTCGCGTACTTCAGAAACGCAGTTGACATGTCAACACCAGTAAGGTTGGCCTCTGACAGATTTGATTCCACGAGTATCGTCCTTGTTAGAACACAGTAAGAGAGATCCGAGTAACTCAGATTTGACCACATGAGATTTGTTCTCGTTAAATCTGCGTGGGACAAGTTACACCCTCTGAGGTCAGAGTACATCATTATAGCTGAATTCAGATCAGATTTGTCAAAGCTGGCCTTCGATAAGTCTGATTGCACTAGGTTGGTCCGGCACAACTTCGAGTTAGAAAATTTGCAGCCAACACAAGATACCCCGTTCAAAAGGGCCCCCGATAAATTGAGATTTGATAAATCTGTTCCATCTAAGTTAAATTTAAGGATCAAATTTTCAAATCGCCATTTATTAAACTCGGTGATTCTTTGATCCCTGAGAAGGGTCGTAGCGATAGATTGAATTTTGGAAGACACAGGAAAGACTCAAAATCTCCAATTAGCTCTGCAGCGTTATCATAGTCGAATCGAACCAGCAACGCAATTGTTCAGCCATTTCGTTATCTAAGTCCAGGGATCTCCAGTAACTTAGAGGAAGGGAGGTTGATGATACCTACTTGTTCATTATCCTTAGGTATTTTTTCGAATTCTATGGTTATTTCAACTGGGCCATTAAATCGTTCACTTATTTCACTGGCTAATTTCGCTATTTCTTTAGGGTCTATAAATTCCCTTGACCCATTAAGGAATATTCGGTTTTGACGCTTAAGTATTTCCCCTCCAAAGCGGCTGTTCAACATTGCAATCAAATCGTCTACTTTGTCCTGTGGAACATCATTATAGTAAATTGACAAACCATGCACTGGTTCCTTGTCATATGGTGTACCGTATTTAAACCAAAAAACCCCGAAATGCTCGTACTCTCCCAGAAAGCATTTGATTTCCCAATGGTTAGCCTTTTCTAAAGGGTAAGTCGCACGGGACATGTCCTCTATTGTAAGTCGCCAATATCTAATCCGCATGCTGAATTCTGCTACAAATTCGGTATAATAAGGTGATGCCATTAACGAAGCCTCATGCATAGACTGTCGGCCGAAGAATTGAGTGTACTCGGGCCACCACGGGACTCAACTTATTGCTTCAACTAGAATGTCTTTATTTCAGACTGTACGTCATAATATATATGGAAACGGTAGGTTAATCCACGTAATTGAACCGCGAGCACAAATCACGAGTCGATTTGATTTATGAAATGGAGAGGTATTTTGACGATAGGGATATTGAGTTCTTCAAACGGTTGCTCATACACGAGGATAACGTTATAAGGACCAGGGCGGTCTGCATTCTCGCTGAAATAGGCGGCATAGGAGTCGTGGATGCTATAAGTGACAGATTGAAGAATGACGAAGACTCCTTGGTGAGACATGAAGCAGCTTTTGCGCTGGGACAGCTAGGGTTTACTGAGGCATTGACTGCATTATCCTATTCAGTCAAATCAGATCCTAGCTTGTTTGTTAGGCATGAAGCTGCTATCGCAATGGGCGTAATCGGTTCGGAGCAAGGGAGAGCTCCGCTCATGCAGGCGTTAGCCGATGAAAGCCAAGAAGTTCGTGAATCTGCAAAGATAGCTCTGGCTAATCTGGACTATATCGTGAGTGCTAAAACAAGGGGAAAATTCGCTCAGTTGACCGGAGGATGAAGGATATGAAACTTATCTTCAGATTGATCGATGTTAGGTGATGATCACGTTCATATCTGTATTCTGTGCATTTTTTATTTCTAAGGCAATCCTTCTGCCCATACTCATTGGATCATCATATATGAGGCTTGAGTAAGGTGATCCCATTACATAGAGGTTAGTACCCGCAACAATCCTTGCAGAAAATTCAAATGTAACAAAATTCCCCTTTGCGTCGCAGACCCCTTCAAGGCAAAACGGACCTATCATGCCCGGAGGTATTAGTTGTTTGGCGGCTCGTACAAAATTCTCACCCATCGAGAATACGCTTTCCAACAACGACTCTCTTAGTACAAGAGGGAAATTTCCAATCACATTGTACGAAGAGGTCTGAATTCCTATGCCCAGCTGATGTGATGCCGGTATCCTTCCCAGTCCATCTATATCAGTTTCGTATCTTCTGTCAACACCGAGGAATTCTATTTCATGATTAATTGCGGAATAAAAATAATGGAGATAAACCGGAACTCCCATCACATATTCCTGAATATAAAGATCATCCTCACTCGTGATAACATTTTGGTGAATCAGATTAAGTGCCCCCTTTTCAAACGTTTCCTTGTTCCAAGCTAAGAAATATCCTCTTCCTCCGGCAGCGCCATGCAGCTTCACTATACACAAGCGATCAATATCATATTTCGACCTCACAGCCTGAGGAACTGTTAATCCAGCCTCTGTCATCAACTCCTGTTTCAAATATCTATCTGCTTCCCACCTCAATATCCATTTGTTACCGAAAATGGGAACCGAGAGCTGCTCGATATAATCAATATCTAAATATGCTATAAGTGATCCATGAGGTATCAATATACAACCATTTTCTTTAAGGTATTCCTGGCATTCTTTGGACAGAGGTCCGGAATTCTCTTCAATCTCGAAGATCTCATCTATGAACTTGAATCGCCTGTATAAAGATATTCTGTCCTTCTTACACACCAGAAAGGTTTTAAAGCCTTCATCTTTTGCTCCTTTCATTAATTGCAACGCGCAATGGGAACCGATTGTTGCAATGCTTATGTTCTGATTCACCAAGAGGGAGTTATAGATAGATTTAGTCATAATTAAATACATATTCTCGAACACTCAGAAAATAATAAAATCGATGTATCGATTCAATGATTTTCGGCCATAACTCTACCTCCCATCCATAACCAAATACCTCGCTTCAATGAGACAGCAAAGGTCAGCGCCTATTGAAGCAGGCCTTCACTCAAGAAGCCTGAGCACCAGCAGTAGCACTCTACAATACTACTCCTTGGATAACCCTCTAACCAGCTCTGAATTACTTCGAATTTGATTTTGTCGGCCTGTCAGATGAATTTGATTTTGCAGGCATTTCAATAGAATGCCTGGGGATTCATACGGTATAAGTGTTAGTCAAATACGGTCACATTAAGCCAGATTAGCAGCCAAATGTGGTCGAATGTCACGCATACCACGCAGGCGGGTTGATCTCGCAATTTCGCCCCTCATACTGATTGCTTGCATAGGTGATTAAAGTACTTCGAGTGGTTGTATGGAAGTTATCTTATTGTCTACCACCAAATGTAATAAATTCAGAGATTAGCTTGATGACAAAGCCTATGCCTCCCACTACGCCTAAACCGAGTAGAACCAGTCGCATATGGGTTACATAGTCATCTTTACTTGTCTTTTTAGCCAGCTTAAGCGTCTGTATAATTTCGGTAAACTTGCGTTGAACTATCGCCAATTGCTTTCAACATTAATCAAAGTATTCAGCTATTTGAAGATAGCGCATATAAATTCAATGAATATGTAGCCATCAACCCACTATCTGCTGCTGGATTCCGTATGTAGGATCCTTATCAGTCCTCTGCATCTCTACAAAAGTTTCAGTATTCTGAATTCCCTCAATTTTCCCTATAAGTTCTATTACAACATTGTGCAGTTCCTCAAGGGTTCTGGCATTCACACTGACGACCATATCAAACCTTCCAGTAACCTCAGAAATTGATCTTACCTCCGGAATCTTTAGAAGTTCTGTGTGAATCCTCTCCTTCTGTTTAGGATCTCTGTTGATCCCGACTATAGCTCTTACACTAATGCCCAGCATTCCTTCATTTATTATAACTGTAAATTTCTGGATAAGATCGCGTTTGGATAAACGCTTAATCCTACTATACAAGACAGACGCGTTTACATCCAATTTCTTGCTAAGACGAGGAACTGAAATGCTAGCATCATGCGTGAGCTCAGTCAAGATCTTCATATCTAAGTCGTCGAATCTTTGCACGTTTTATAATCATACTGCAGGTGATCTGATTAATAAATGTAGTTTCTTAGAATATTTCATATTAAAAAGATCAGGAGCTAACAGAAACCTGGGTTCTAAGTGACTCTTGAAATGGTTAAAATCAAAAACTATAATTTCACCGAGTGTTTTTGTATAGACATTGTTCGGACGTGGGCGCATAAAGCGTGGAGACTACATATTTGCAGCACAGAACGAGAACGAGTACCCTATCCTAATTATAGGTCGAGTCCACGAAGTTAATGGGAGAAAGCTATCAGTTCTTGGCTCATTTATACGTCCTATTGGCTTAATGGAACGGGTCAAATCAGGTATGGCGCAAGGCAGGCCTGCACAAGTGCTTAAGGATCCCGATCCAAATAACTGCATATTTATGCTCATAGACCGTGTAGAAAGTGGAGCGTTTAGGGACGAAATTGATTTAGATAACACTAAGACTACGTGGATAAACGAAAAAAGATACTTCGTTCTAGATGGCTGGATACGTGAGAATTTTCCGGACCTTTTCTCGCATATATTCAGAGCGCCGACAGAGGAGGAAAGGGAGTATGCGAGGACGGTTCTGTTAGAGAAAATGAATTCTCTCTATGAGAGAGACCTAAAAGAACACGTTTATGCGGTGGCAAGAAGCACACGGATTCTGTAGGAGGGCTCTATTCAGTTAACTATGAAGATATAGCTAAGAATGCAGAAGGTTGACCTCGACTGAAAAAAAGCATCATTGAACAATAGATCTGCTATAATGCGACAAAGGTTTGCTAAATGAAGAGAGCCTGTATGACTATTGAAAGTTTTATATTATGGTCAAGCATAGACCAAACTCTACAATGGAATATATGTATGCGGCGTTGTTATTACACAAACTGAAACAAGATATAAGTGAGGATAATATAAGGAATGTTATAAAGGCTGCTGGGATTGTTCCGGATGATGTGCGAATTAAATCCCTTGTCACTGCATTGAGTGAAGTAAATATAGACGAGGCCCTTAAGAGCACTCCTGTTTCCATGCCAGGTCCTGCAACATCGCCGGCTGTGGCCTCGCCTCAACCCGAGTCGAAGGTGGAGGAAAAGAAGGAGGAAAAGAAGGAGGAAGAAGCCTTGGAAGGCTTGTCCGCACTTTTTGGATAATCCAGTGATTATCTATCTCACTAGAATATCGCTCAGGCTGCAGAGTATCCCTTATCTTTAAGTCTGTTCAAAACAGACAAAGACTGGGTATGGGCTTTCAAAATAATTGGTTCTATGGTTTCCTCGGTTAGGTATCCTGCAGATACTGACAAATTGTAAGCTTCCTGTCGTGCCTGTAGGATCAACGGTCTCACTGTCTCTGGTATAAAATAACTACACATGATGGCTAAATTCAAGCCTTCTGAGCGTCCTTTTGCTATTTCCTTAACATAAGCATCAAGGTCAATTTTCAGATCCTCTTCCGTAAAGAGCAGACCATCAGCAAGAGCGCAACTTACTGAAATGCCAGCTTCAATGGGTTTTATGTCTAATTTGCTCAAAAGTGAAGCTAATTTCTGAGATATTTGATCACCTGGCTTCGCAACGCGAGTGTCCTTTACCACCCAAATACTCCCTTGGTCAATCTTGGTGGGAACATTGGCGTCCTTGAACTCTGACAGGACGGGTCCAGGGGTAATCCCAGTATTTCCGGCGGAAACATTGATTTCGGAAGGGCTAATATCACCACCCTTTGCAGGTAGATATATTTTGCTTTTGTTAAAGATAAGATTAAGCCTGAAAGGATTGGTATTAGTATATATAAGCAAACACTGTCCTTCCAGTCTATCGCTAAATTCCTGCAATCTAGGAATGTCCTCGATCTTTTCAAACGCTCTCTGTACTACTTTGTTATTAATAACCCTCAACTTCATATCAGTCCGGAATTTTTTTCTAAGCTGCATTAATTGACTTGCTCTAACTTTATTTAAATTTGAAATTGCTAAGGCTTTGTACTCTTTGGGAAATTTCATCATTTCTTGATACATGAGCCTTTTTTTCTTTGGATAGTTCTTTCTGCCGCTATTTCTAACGTTAGATCCACTCATTTTTATTCGCCTATTCCCCTTTTGAAGGTCCCAGCTTCGCCGGCCTACCCATTGTAAATTTAAATACTGCACTCCGCATATTCTTTTCTCCTTGAGGGAGTCTCTTTTCAATAGCCGAAACTACAGCGACTGCGTTGCTAGCCAATGAGGAATCGTCCATATTCTCGTCTCCAACTCTAGCAGAAACGCTCAATTGATTTCTGATCCTCAGTCTGATAGAACCTTGAAAACGATTGACAATTGCGTCAAGTGGAGCACCATATGGTAATGGTGTGGGCATCTTACCCTTCGGACCAAGAAACTGCCCAATAGACTTTCCCACTGATGCCATTAATGAAGTATCAGACAGGAAAAAGTCGTGCTTTCTAACCAATTTCCTCGCATCTCTTTTATTAGTTCCCAATCTGTCCAGTTCTTGAGGCTCTAGTATCGTGGGAATACCCAACTTCCTGGCCCTCATTGCCAAGTCCCCGGAACCGATTAGGCAAATAGAAGATTCACCTGATTTATTGGGCAAACTCACTACTTCATTCAGGCTAAAGCCCTTTTTAACGTCAATATCCTTCAAAATTAGCGTCAATTCAGCTGACTGCGTGAAGTTTCGCTTGTTCGAACCACTCCTAGCCTGCTTTATCAAATCGCGCAAATGCCTCTCAGTTACCAAGCTTGTTAGCAAGATTTGTAAAAAGCCTACTTAAAATTGTTTAGGGGTGTCAAGAGTTATAGCGGGCTCGGAGGGCTTCGATCCCTCGACTTCCGGCTTTCTTTACTAAGTTTAGAAGGCAGGCGCTCTATCCAAACTGAGCTACGAGCCCGACTCAAGCGAATTCAAGTATACATCAACGGAATTCTTCCGGTTTGTAATTTTCAGGGTCTATTCCTTATTAAATTATTAGTTTCTGCCTGAGAAAAAAGATGTAACCCAATTTCAATAGCTACAAATTCGGGTACAAAATATACTAATAAGAATGGCATCGGACGCAGAGGCGGAAGACGAAATAATGCACGGTCCTGAAGGCAAAGATAAACCCTACGAAAGGGTGATGAGAATTTGGGAGGAAATTTTTAACCTGCCTACGATAGGCCCGCTATCCTCGTACTTTGGAGGCATGAATGATGAGAGATCTCAAATTACTAATTTAACAGAAACGATAATGAAATTTCAGATCACTCTTGGTCAGTATTGGAAACAGGTTAACCAGGCCTACGTTAATGCAGTTTTCAGAATAAATGAGAAGACTTCTAATTCAATAACAGAGATTAGAACGAGGAAGGATCTCGATGACTACAGAAAATTAATGATAGATTCCTTCGAGGAGGAATTTACAAATCTATTTAATTCCAAGGAATTTGCATTAATTTATCGAGATTTGCTGAATAACCAGATGGACCTGCTAAAGCAAATTCAGGCCTCATCCCAAAGAACGCTTAGCATACTAAATCTCCCCACTAAGAATGAACTAGACATTATATCAAAGGATCTACATGATCTGCGTAAATCAGTGATGGATTTAAACCACAAATTTGAAACAGCCGTCCACCATAAGCGTACTTAGCTGTCTTCTGGAACAACGCTTAGGATGGCGACAACTCGGTTAAACGGCGGCTACAGCTGCTGGTCAGGTAGGCATAGTAGACGACTATGTGCTTTTCTTCTTTCTAAGGATAGGTGTTACAATCACCTGTACAAGATCACCTTCTTCTATGTTCAAGGCAATCCTTTCAGCTTCAGGAATTGAGATCCTTCCGCCACTCTGGACCGTGGTTTTGAACATTGCGTTAAAGTGCAAAGCATTTTGCATGGTTGAGATATAGTTAAGTATCGCATCCTGCTGGACCGACGTCAACTTTTTCATAAATTCCTTTTGGGCTTCATTTCCCTGTTCAACTGCTTTTCGTAGCGCATCGAAAGAGCTACTATCATTTTCAGTCATTGAAGAGAATCATTTCAGTACATTTATTTAATATTATCATCGAACTCCTACTGTAAAAAATCTAGAACGATTTTCGTGAACTCCTCTGGGTTTTCAATGGGTGGAGTATGTCCACAATCCTTCATAACTTTAGTAGCGCATCCTGGGATATCGGCGTAAGCAGCCGAATACTGGAATGGGATCATTCGATCGTGTTCTCCCCATATACAGAGGGTTGGAACCTTTATTTTTGACAGCCGGCCAGCAAGGTTGGGCGAATCTCTAATTCCTAACAAGGTAGACATGAAGGCATATTTCGCGTTCGGGAGTCTCATCCGGTTAATGAAATCGCGTATCGTTGAGTCGGGTACTACGTCTGAATTGTAAGTCATATGAGAAAAGGCCTTTGTAACGTTTTCATATGTGGGATAGAGCGCGGCCATTATATATTCGTCAAGGGTCTGAGTTGACGTCCTCATAGTCCCTGCAGGGGAAACCAGAACGAGTTTATTTACCTGATTAGGAAATTTCATTGTAAATTCTGTGGCAAGAAATCCTCCGAACGACGATCCAATAAAACTAGCCTTCTTGATATGGAGTGCCTTCATGAATCTGTCGAGAAACTCTACGAAAAAATCCATCGTATATTCTACAGTCGGCTTATCACTGTATCCAAATCCAATTATATCAGGAATTACCACTTCGAATTTTCTTGATAAGCCAGGTAATACCGGTAACCACCTTTCTGCTGAGGCACCTATTCCATGCAATAGAACCAATATTCTGGTGCTCTCAGGGTCAAAATTGATACCCGACATATATCGTATAGCATAGTCATTCAGATGAAGCAGATTCATTGTAATGTCCTGGTTCAACCGATTTTACATGCTCTTGATTCACGATCCCTAATTTAATATCTTGTACTCCTTTTCTTAAAATCCAGCAAGATAAATATTTAGAATAATTTTCATAACTGAAGATGAATTCCAACAATAATCCAATCTCTATCGAGCTGAAAGAGGACCAAGCAACTTCAGGCCAGGACATCCACGGAATTATAAAGCTCGCTTACAATTCCAGATATGATACTATTGTTATCAATTCACAGATAGAAGATTCCAGCGGTGCATTTGAATTTATCGAGCTCAACGGCAGAAGGATAGATTATCCTTACCCAAGGCTTTCAATATTTGAAAAGGATTTGTCTGGTCAGAAAATGATAGTATTTACAGCCAGGACCAATCACGTCCCTCTTGATGCCTCAAAAAAAGTCAAGTTTAGAGTCTCCATAGTCCAAGAACATAAAGAAATAGCTAGCGATATCACCTACCTTAATCTTCACAGGTAATGTGTTGGTTGTAATTAGATCGTTTTTTGCATATTTTGGAACACCTTGAATGCCCTGGTTATCAGAATCTCCCTTCCGACACGGTAACCTTTCCTGTCATCCATGGGTGTGGTTCACAGTGATATGGATACTCGCCGGCTTCGGTGAATGTAAACTCATACTTTTCATTGGCAGGAATAAGACCGATAGTGTCCATGCTGTTGAATGCCCCATTAACAGGATCCACGTAACCTGTGTCGGAAGTTACCGTGTGAGGTACTGAATCATCATTTGTCCAAACGAACTTGTTCGATAAACCCAACTCTCCTTGTACCTGTTTAGGAACAAAGTTTTCAGTCTGTGATGGCTGTGAAGATCCAACCGATATGGCTATTTCAACAGACTCCATGGGGTTGAGAACCTCTTCAGGAACGACCGGAATTTGATTTGCCTGGGGGATATAGACAAACTGATAGTAAGCTACACTGATGGCAACAGACACAACAAAAGCCATTATGCTGATCCCTGCCACATTATTAGTTTTGGAAGAGGTTAGTAATTCACATGGCCTCCCGTGCTTTATCAATATCTACTGTAGCTGAGGTGCCTTCAGTGCCTGAGGGCGATTTAAGGTTGTGGGATGATTTAGCACCCTTAGATGGACCAACTGATGCTTGAGCTTTCTGCGTTTGCTGAGGAGCTAAAGGTTTTGCAAAACTAGGTTCTGTAATGGATGCAGTGTAAGAAGTTTGAGGAAGTGGTGAAGGAGCTTTAGGCTGAATCGCAGGCTTAGGCGGCAGAGGCGGAGGAGCTTTTTCCATAGATCGACCATGTCTATAAATATGGAACATACCCGCAAATACCAACATCATTAAGCCGATAATGAACAGCGAAAAGTTGTTCATCCCACTCAGTACCGCATAATATGCTGAAATATTGAGATATATTTGGAATACAAGCAAGCCAATGAAGGTTATATACACCCATCTTGCTGGCAGATTAATTGGACCTTTTCCAACATCTTTCTTTGGTTGTGCCTTTGCCTTTGACTCTGCGTTCTTCGCCAGCTTTATCATCATATAAGTGAAACCGAATGAAAGTGGAACCAATAAGACCATTACAATATAAAAGAAGATAGGATCGATAACAAGTCGTTCGAGAAGAGACTTCTGAATATCTGGGTCTATATAGAAGCCCCAATAAGTTGTAACAATGATCTGGGCTAGACTAGTGATACCTATCGCAGTGATTATCGGTCGGTCCTTCCATGAGAACTTCTTGTATCGATCAACGAAAGGCACTATCAGTAATGCAAAAATGAAGAGTCCGGGCCAGAGTACTCCTGTCACGAACTTATCATACATCGTTCTCAAGAAAGCGTAGAGGCCAGTTAGGTACCACTCTGGAACTGTGATCCCAGGCGGCACGTTCGGGTCAAATTTCAATCCAAGGTCTACCGGGAATACGCCGCCAGTTATCATTATGGCTCCTGCAAAAGCCATTACCATAGGAACGTCAAAGACCAAGAACCTCGGGAAGTGTACGACCATGAGACCTAGCATAGCAATCGGTAGCCAGAAGACATGGAATGAGTAGAACCTTAAAATGAAGTCAGAAAAGCCTCCTCCAAAAAATGCTTCTCTCATATCAGGTCCTAATACAGGGATAGAATTAGTTAATGAAGCTGCGATAGAGATCGCTAATTCAGCACGCTCACTAAATATAATATCGTATCCTGTGAAGGCCTCGAGTATCGTAAGAACACCCAAAATGATTCCGGTTACCCAAAGAATTTCATTTCGAATCTTATAGCGACCACTGAAATATTGGTAATACATGTGAAGTAATGCTACCATGACCATTGCGTTTGAAGCATGATAATGAATATTGCGTAAATGGAATCCGAACGGTATGGTATCATTAATCCTCTCAACACTATCCCAAGCCCTATCCAGGATAGGTTCGTACCACAGCATCAAAAGTGCGCCGGTTATACCCAGAATAATGAATATTACAAATGTCAGCATCCCTAGAAAGCCAAGAGGACTTACGAATCTAGTGGGAATTGTGAATTTCATTCCCATGAATATAGTTCGGTCTACTCCTTCGTAGACCCATTTACAAAACTGAGCTAGGCTGTTTTCACTCTTTAAGGTAGCGCCCAAATCCCACCACTCCATTGCCGTTCGGACTCCAATTCGGTGGCTTGATCCATATTGCCCCGTTTTCATCCGCTTCCAAGTCAAGCATTGGTAAAACATTTGAGGGAGGAGATTGAAGCGATGCTGGTCCGGCAAACGCCATTCCTGTTAACGGGTCGTACATGCTGCCATGACAGGGACATTCTCCCCTTTTTCTTCCAGGCTCAGGCCAGTACTTCCATAAACACCACAAATGCAAACATACCATACTATACATTCTGAAAGACGTAATATCATTATTGTTTCCTCCTAATTCCTCTGGCAACCTGATGAACTGCCAAGTTCTAAATGATTCCTTGTTCAAGGTTGGATCATCCGTCTTAGGATATATTACCGCCTCAGAATGGTTCACTGGAAACGAGTTTATATTAGCTTGAGAACCATCAGGTAACTCCACCTCGGCCCTTTCCGATACTTGTCCCGTAGGATTCGGCAAGAATTTACCCCAGTCTATGAAAGGTATAAATGTTAGAACTGTACCCGCAGCTGCCATTAACTTCAAGAAATCACGCCTAGAAACCTTACCTCCTAAATTTGGAGGGGTTTGCTGCGTCATCATTACAGAACTCAAGAACCGCATCTATAAACTTTTGGCCTAACGAGATTGGGATTCTCATATACGGATTCTATGTACCTAGTTTAGATTAATACGAGTTTGTCCGCCTACTGACCCAGTCGAACACGAATAATGCCGTTAAGATAATCAATTTCCTGCAATTGGTGTTTCGAGACATCCGCTGGCAGATTAGCCAGAATCTGGGAGATTCTTGATCTGTTATTGGTTATCCTTATTAAACGGTTTTGGGGTTCGAAATCCACAGATACGTCTGATAAACCTAAAAGACCTTTAGTTTCCACCAATATTTCGTAAAAATCTGACCCCTTAATAATTTCGGGTTCTCCTTTAAACAACTGATTTTCATGCTGGTTAAATGGTATTTTCTTTACTGAGCGAGAATGTATATCCTGAATCTTGAAATCTCTCCTGCGTGCCAATAACTTCCACACATAACCTGTGCCTAATCCCGCCAGGAAACCTCCTATATGTGCAAAATATGCTACGCCTCCAGATTGTGGAAATATGAAACCGAAGACCAACTGCATTATAAACCAAATAGGCAAGAATGCAATCGCTGGAATCCTAACAGTCGTGATGAAGAATGCAAACACGATTGTCAGGATCTTCGCTCTAGGATATAACAACAAATAAGCTCCTAATACGCCTGAAATTGCACCCGATGCTCCAACTGCTGGGATCAAAGAATCAGTGTTATCCATCGCGGTCAAGCTGTGAGCATAGGCTGCCACTACACCCCACATCAGGTATATCACAAGGTATTTCAGGTGGCCAAATCTGTCTTCTATATTATCTCCAAAAACAAATAGAAACACCATATTACCCGCGATGTGAGCAATCCCACCGTGCATGAATATGGAAGTAATAACTGACACTATATCTCCAGAGAGTACGAAAAGCGGAATGGAACCGTATGTATAAAATAACTCCTGGGTAGCGATAGGATTAGCGAAGTTACTCGTAAACGACATTTCCCAGATAAATACTACAATATTGACAGAAATCAGACCGTAATTGACATATGGCCTACCATGCACTCTTTGGGTATCATCATGGATTGGGAACATCTGTAATCTTACTATGAACCAGTGAGATTTGGATTAGATTGCGTAAGCCTAAAATCCACCAAATGGATTCGCGTTTGGAGTGAAATCCTCGTTTTCAGAGTGTGCCTTTCGGGAGTGCCTCTTCAGGCGCTCTTTATCATTGAATTTCATGTCACAGTACTTGCATTTGAATTCACTTAATTCTTCATCATTCTTCCTTCTGAACAAAATCATATTGTCAATCACTATTTAGCAACACAATCCAACTTCATTAACCTTGTGCAACATGTTTTTCTCCTTCTGCTTATTCTTGATTGGTCCGTACAAACGGAAGACCTTTAAGCAGATTGCTCAGCTATTCTAATCCATCACTATCATTGTTAACGTGGATTTGACCCCATTGAGCTTTCTCAGCTTCCATGTAATAGTTTCTTTAACCTTCTCCATCGTATCAGCTTCGACTTGTGCCACAATATCATAGACGCCATAAACTTGATAGACCTCCTTCACTCCTTCAAGTTTATTGAGCTCGGTAACAATAGAGTCTTCACTTCCTAATTCTGCATTCATCAGTACAAAAGCCTGTGGCATACACCTAGATAGTCATTGCTGGCGTATAAAAAGATGTAGATGAATTATCCTCTGTTAATTTTGTTGTGGATCAGCCCCCAGCTGGCCGCCACGATAGATATAAAATATCTGATCTCTGCATATCATATCTTCAGATCTCGTGGGGCAATTTACTCTCATCGAATTCGCCAGCTCGATTCCACTGGTACGAAAAATAATCTTCACACCATTCATGGAATTCATTACTCTCGCTGTAATACACTACATTTAAGTCTGGCCTTCCCTTCAAACTAGGGAATGCAACACAGGAATGTCTTTCACTAAATATCAACACTAACTTGACGCTGTCCAGCATTCGTCGTTCAACCATTCCTTTGGATATTAAGTTCCGCCAGCCTATTCTTTCCAAAATTTCACTTCTTCCCTTCGGGACTACTGGATCTCTTGGAAATATGTATGAAAATTTTACACCGCTTTGAATTCGTGAACTGAGTATCTCAATAAGGTCAACTGGAACCTCTGAGATTATTTCCTTGATGTACTTATTTGAATTCAAAAATATATACTTCCACCTCTGGAGTACAGCCATAACACCATTAACAACTTCACATTCTGCAAGGGAACCTATCCTAAGAATGAATTTCAAAGGAAGATCACCAAACGTATGATCACAGAAATATTCCCTATTCTTAAACATGAAGGCATAGCTAGGAATTAGAGAAACAATTGATTCTCCATACGGCGTCAGTAGGAAGTCCCCTTCATGTCCCTTCGTTACTAGGTTTGATGATACTAGTCTTGATACGTTCCTATGGGTTTCCTGCATTGTAGCATTGAGCTCTTCCGCAAGTTGTGATAGACGATATGACCTGTTTCCGAGCTTCATTAGAGTGGAATACCTTAGATCTCCTGCTAATTCAAAAAACAAGGAGTTAACTTGCTCCTCGCGCTCTCCACGCATCGATAGATGACCGTGTGTCTAAAATTTAAACTTGACAAATAATGCGAGTTGGCTTGCTAAGGACTGACTCTGGACATGGTACGTGGGAACAGGACTGAGTCCTTAATATCCTCGATATTAAGTAGCCATCTCAACAACCTTTCGATACCCATCCCAAATCCCCCATGTTCTACAGATCCATACTTTCTCAAATCAAGATACCAACCGTAATCAATAGGATTGAGTCCTGCTTGCCTAATATTGTGGGAAAGTGTAGCTATGTTGTCTTCCCTCATGCCCCCACTGCTCAATTCTCCATATCCTTGCGGCGCCAAGAGATCAAAAGTGAGACTAGTTCCGGATTGATTCAGATTCTCCTTGACATAAAAAGGCTTTACCTTAACGGGATATCCTGTGATAAATAAAGGAACTGTCATATTCTTAGTCAATTCCCTTTCTGAATCAATATTCAAATCGTCTCCCCATCGAATAGTTCTAGATTTTCCGTTGAGTTCATTAACCTTGAACTCTAGTGATTCTAGTCTATTAATGGCTTGATCATACGTAATCTTATGAAATCGCTCTGAGAGATATTCAAACCGACTAGTATCTACTTTGAGGACTTCCAATGATTCCTTTCGTTCATTAATAGTTTTATCAACTGCATACCTAAAGAGATCCTCTTGGATTTGTAAAAGATCCGCAAGGGATACCCATGGAGACTCGCATTCCAGATGTGAAAATTCTGCCAAATGCCTAATAGTTCTTGATCGTTCTGCTCTGAAGGAAGAAGTAAGACTCCATACTGGACCCAATGAGAAAATCATTACTTCTAGGTAAAGCTGTGCACTCTGAGATAGGAATGCCACGTCATCAAAATAATTTAGTTTGAAGAGTGTCGATCCGCCTTCCACAGAGCCTTTTACTATTAGTGGGGGAGTTATTTCGAGCCATCCATTGTCTGAAAACCATTGTCTGAGAAATTTAAATAACGACGCTCTAAACTTTGCTATTTCTATCATTTTCCTTGTACGTAATGCCAAGTGTCTGTTATCTAGGAGAAGCTCTGCACTTTGATACTCACCAAGAGGATAGTCCTTTTCTGAAATTTGAAATATTTTGAGATCTGTACCAGTGATTTCGATCGCCCCTTCGGGGGCGCGAACATCTTGCTTTACAATACCAGAAATTTGTACAGATGATTCCCTTGTCAAGTTATCTACCTTGGATGATGGGAAGACGCATTGTATGACAGATCCGCGATCATCTCTAAGGAGTACGAAAGTATTTCCTTTTTGTTTTCTCAATCTGTAAACCCACCCTCGTAGCACTACCTCTTTACCAATGTAATTAGAAGTAAATATGTCACGTATCCTCAATTTTCTAGCCCGGTCCTTCCTGCCAAACTCTGACCAGTCACAGGGGAAAAACTCTGAATATCAATATTTGCAATGACCCATCTATCATATGGGGGCATTTCTATCGATGTATGGTTTGAGATCTAATTTAATATATCCGGTCGAAAACACTAATCAAATATGGCAAAATTTGATGGGATAAAAGGTCAGGAGCTACTCGATGTCGAACAGTCCGACTTTGAAGTGACGTTAATTTTCAAGGACAATCGATATCTATTCGTTAGGCTGGAAAACGGACGTATAGTATGCGAGTCTGTACCAGAATAGAAAAAAATGATTCAAAATTCACCCACTTGACATTGTGAGCGTGGAGCTCAGTCGACCTTGGTAATAATGGATTCCTGAATTCAATCTAATCTAGTAGAGTTAGTTTTTGCCGATAGCTCTACTGGCTCGGTAAAGTCGTGTCGTCCCCATGATACCCTGATGTGAGCATGAATTTCTCCGTTACTTGATCTTATTCTATCTCGACTGACCTCTATGATTTTATTAATATCAAAAAGTAGTGATAGAGCTTCTTCAACTGAAAGTGGATATAGTGGTACATCTTCCTGCACTATAAATATCCAGATCCTAAATGGGATCTTGGGGTTCCTGGTCCAAAACAGAACTGCTTTTCTCACATATTTCTTGGTTAAGAGTGTTTGGTTATTGATCTTGATGACAATATGTATTTCAAGACGAAAGGAATTATCGTGTCTATTGTAAGCCTTCTCCCAAGTTGGTTGATTGAATGCTCTTCTAATAGGTCCTGTTATGCTAAAGCTGAGTCTTAAGTGCACTACATTACTTGATACTTCACTTTCCTGAACGGTTTCTAGCTTTGTTTCTGAAATGAAATTTCCACGGCTTTTCTGCAATATAAAGAGATCATTTATATCTTCAATAAGTAGTTGTCTCTATCGTATGCTTGCTGAAGTAATCGAGGGTAATGCCAACACCTTGGAGCTAAAACTAAAGGATGAAGATATTTCGGTTATGTTGATTATTCAGCACGAACTTCTGTGCATGAAGGATATTGACTTTGCGGGGGTTATTTTAAAGCACCCGCTCATTAGGGACTACATCATGAGGATCGTCACAAAAAAGGATAATCCGATGGGAGCGCTGCAAGAAGCATCTGCGAGTGCGAATAAGTATTTGGAAGAACTATCTTTGAGTATCAAGTCTCAGCTGAGAACTTAAAGGTGATAGCTAAGCTGAAATTTTGTCCAAGCTGCGAATCGCGTATGAAGCCAATGGCCGAAGAAGGTACAGTAAAATGTCCAAAATGTGGTTATGCTGAACAGGACAAGTTTCCATATCAGGAGCAAGTGATGCTCCATGCGAAGCAATCAAGAACAGACAATTTCCCAAGAAGTTCGCTAAAGGTCATGGACTCCGATGCACCAGATACCCTCCCAACAACTACAATTCAGTGTACAAAATGCGGAAATATGACTGCTTTTTGGTGGATGTTGCAGACACGGTCTGCTGATGAGGCGACCACACAGTTCTATAGGTGCACTTCGTGCAGCTACACTTGGAGGAATTATTCATGACAGTGGCAGCACAGTTAGGTCAGCTATGGGGCTTTGTCAGTCTCATAGTCAGACAGCAATGTTTAAAGTTGATAAATGATAGCGGTAATCAACAATTTGACATTCAGTGTTAGTACAGACTCTCCTGACGAATGGAAAGTAGTGACGTCTGCAATCTCCACCATTGTAGATGAAGCTACCTTTGAAGCTAATGTCGAAGGACTTCTATTCAGAGGTATGGACCCTTCACATGTGGCACTAATTGATATTCACTGGCCCAATTCAGCCTTCCAAAAATTTTATTGTAATGATTCAATTAAGTTTGGTGTCAGGATTGATGAATTTTCTAAGCTGATAAGACGAGCTGACAAGAAGGATAAAGTGGAGGTTTCCATTGGAGAGAATTCCATGTTGGTAATTAGGATCGAAAACGGTTACAGCAGAGAGTATAAAATGCGACTCATAGAAAGTTCTTCTGGTTCAACTCCACTTCCAAAGTTGAATTTTAATTCTAGGGTCGTTCTAAATTCGTCTACTATAGATAGAATATTTTCGGATATACAAGTGGTCTCTGAATATATTACGCTAGATTCAGAGAAAACAAAAATTCTTTTCAATGGGAAAGGAGATTCAGGCGAAGCGAATATTACCTTGGATCAAACTAGCGAAGGCCTGGAAGATATTGCAGTCAAAGAAAAGAGCAGCGCAACGTATAGCCTTGATTATCTGTCAAGGATGATAAAAGCTGTGGGGGGCGCTGGCGGGTCGGTCATAGCTGAGTATTCTACTAAGATGCCTTTGCGACTTGAATTCAGGGTCGCAAACATCGGAAGAATACATTTTTACCTTGCACCACGTGTTCAAGATTGAAGTAGTGATAGTCAAGTTGCCGAAAACAGCGGTGGCCAAAGTAATTCAGATAGCTATTTGATTATGTATTCAGGGATTTCTTACTCATGTTAGTTGTAATGAAATTTGGGGGCACAGCGGTCGAATCAGGTGAACGGATTAGACTCATATCACAATTGGCACTGAATTATCAAGAAAAGTTTGGACTGGATGTTATTTTGGTAATATCTGCGGTGAAGGGAATTACTGATGAGATAATATCAGTCGCTGAAAGCGTGAGGAAAGGGGATAAAGCAGCTGTAGATCGATTTCTAGATCGCCTGAAGCAAGTACACATATCTCTTATAGACTCTAGTATTTTCGACGATGCTAAAAGGCAAGAGACAAAGAATAATGTAAGTATGCTTGTTGAGCTCGTTGAAAATGTTCTTCATGGGATGCTTCCTATAAGAGAAGTCACTCCTAAGATGCTTGATTATTTGCTATCATTTGGAGAGAGGCTCTCGACGTTTATCGTGTCTGTCACAATAAGGGATATGGGAGGACGTACTGAATTTCTTGTTGGCAATGATGTGGGTATAGTGACTGATTCCAATTTTGGAGAAGCACTCCCACTGATGGATACTACCAAACTTAAGGTTTCCCACAAGCTGAAACCGTTGCTAGCTAAGAAAACCATACCTGTGATCACTGGTTTCATTGGAGCAGACCAGTATGGTAACATAACCACGATTGGGAGAGGAGGCTCTGACTATTCAGCAACTATAATTGCTGCAGGTTCCAGAGCAGACGAGGTTTGGTTATGGAGTGACGTAGATGGATTGATGACTGCTGATCCGAAAATCGTTAGCGATGCAAAAGTTATAAGAGAAGTGTCGTATGCTGAGGCGCTAGAAATGGCACTGTTTGGAGCCAAATATATGCATCCAAGGGCGCTCGAGCCAGCTATCGAGTCCAATATCCCAATGAGGATAAGAAATTTTATGAAGGCGGATGACGATGGTACACTAGTAGTTAATAATCCCAGTGAAGATTCTCACAAGATAGTCAAAGCTATAAGTTCCATTCGACATACTGCATTGATAGATGTGAGCGGAGTTGGAATGGTCGGTGCGCCAGGGACTGCAGGAAGGATATTCGATACCTTGGCTAAGAATAAGGTAAACATTATGATGATTTCCCAGAGTCCTTCTGAGTCTAGTATTTCGATGGTTGTGAAGAAAGAAGCGCTTGAGAAGGCAACCAGCACACTGGAGTTGTCATTGCTTGGTAGAGTGATCAAGAAAATTGATGTGAAAGAGGACGTTGCAGTCATAGCAGTTGTAGGTTCAGGAATGCGAGGTATTAAGGGGGTGGCAGCAAGAGTATTTGGTGCTGTTGGCAGTAAGAATATCAACGTCATTATGATAACACAAGGATCTTCAGAATTGAATCTTGCTTTTGTAGTGAATGATGACGATTGCGTAGAAGTGGTAAAGGCAATTCATGGCGAATTCAAACTCAAGTAGTACCAGAGGGTACGAGCAAAGGATAAATTATTATAAAGGCTAGCTCTTGGGCATGGAGATGGGCCAGCTGTTTGTCGTGGGAATAGGTCCTGGGGATCATAACCAAATGACCTATCGTGCGAAAGAAGTCATCATGGCGAGTGAAGTCATAATTGGTTATGACACGTATATTACATTAATTGAAGATCTGATAGTAGGAAAAGAGGTCCACCGTTATCCAATGACCCAGGAAGTCGATCGGGCAAATCAGGCCATTAGAACGGCAGAAGGGGGGAAAAAGGTGTGCCTTGTATCATCAGGCGATCCTGGAATATATGGGATGATAGGTCTTGTCTATGAGATTCTTGCCGAGCGAAACTGGGAGAGAGATAATGGAATTTATGTAGAATGCGTACCAGGTGTTTCTTCTCTGAATTCCTGTGCAGCGTTAGTTGGTTCTCCTTTAATGACCGATTTTGCAGTGGTTAGCATGAGTGATCTTCTTGTACCCTGGGAAATTATAGTTAGAAGAGTCGAAGCTGCTGCGAGAGGAGACTTTGTGACGGTCGTTTATAATCCAACTAGCAAGAGGAGAGTGCATCAGCTAAGAGATGCCAGAGAAATATTCTTGAAGCACAGGAGTCCTAAGACACCAGTAGCTATAATAAAAGGGGCCTATCGAGAAAGCCAAGCCGTTGTAATTACTGATTTGCAGCGACTGCTCGAACCCGAACATCAGAAAATTATGGGTATGATAACTACAATTATCATAGGGAATACTTCGACCTTCACCTATAGTCATCTAATGATAAATCCAAGAGGGTACAAATCAAAATATGAATTTGCAGCGTCAAATACCTAGTTGGTTACCCAGATCCCTCTTTCCAATCTTTTGGTGGATATGAAGTCAAATGTGAAATGCTTTCTTGTTTCTGATATCACTAGAGCTAGCTAGTTGTCTAGTAGTGGCTCTCGTCCCTTGAAATGCTGTCTCACGGGGTCTACAATTTTGTTTAGATGAATGGAAACTGCACGCTTAAGATCAGCGGGGTGAAGATGCATATCCTCAAAATCCCTTTCCAGTTGAGGGTAATTGCTGTAGGTTATTGTCCCCCCGTATTTTGAGGCTCTTTCCACTTCGAATTCTGAAGAATAATGAAAAATAATGTACCGAACTAACTCTAATACTGGATTATCCTTAGTGACCCCGGCGGGACAATATGCCATGCCAACCTTGCGGTTAATGGTCTCAACATCGTCATGGACAATGATGCTGGCATCTGGATTGCTCTTGCTCATTTTGCTTCCGAGCTTCGTGTTGACCGTTCTACCGTACGTTCCCGACTCGCTAGGTTGAGAGAGCCCTGGAAGCAGATGATGGTGAACTGCAACAGGTATCTTCCATCCCAATTTCGGAAAAACTTCTCTAACCAGCATGTGTATCTTCCTTTGATCCATTCCTGCATGAACAATGTCTGATCCTAATGACCGTATATCAATCGACTGCATGGATGGATAAAGCAATTGGGAAAAGTCTAGGCTGTCTTTTTCAGTCCTTCCCATGATTGTGAGTGACCTCATAATTCTCGCAAGAGTCAAATGTTTGCCAAACAAAATTAGGTCGTTCCAATATTCGGAACCTCTTTCTTCATACATCTTACTCCCCAACACTATATTCACACCCGGACAAATGAATCTGAATGCTTCAGCATAGTATTCAGAGAGATGGATAATCTTATTCCAATCTCCTTTGAGCTTATTATTTATATAAGTATGCCAATCAGCTAGAAAGAGCGTGCAGTCAATCCCAGCTCTCATAAAGTCGTTTATCTTGTATCCTGTAAGTACAAGGCTCCCCAGATGCAATAATCCAGAGATTTCTATGCCAATGTAATGCTTAGGAACGGAAGTATTGAGAAATAATTTAGCTAATTCGTCCTTCGTAACGATCTCTTCAGTAGGCTCTCGGGTAACCAAACTGAGACGTTCTTCGAGATCCATGTAGATACATGGCAAATCTTAAATGCCTTATTAACACCTTGCGCTGCATACTAATTATTATTATTTGATATGGAATCAAGTTACCTTAATGTTGATATTTATCCATGATATTTTATCATGACAGGTGTTCATCTTGCCATATAGCGAAGAACAGCTCCTCGGTGCGATTCAATCCTTGTCATATTTCAGATCACGGGCCGTTTCGCCGTACCATGAGAGATTCAGCTTTCCGTTTTTTAGTGGAACTTTTTTTGTGTATCGTAACATTGATGTAAAAAGAATCGTAGCAATTGCGAGGACAGTTGCACAGCACCCTTCATTTTTGGATGTGGGATGTGGCTACGGCGAATTTCTCATAAAGATAAGAAACTATATTCCTGGTGCTTTAGGCATGGAACTGGATCCAAGGATCTTCTATTATATGGGATTGCATATTCCACCGTACATCAGAATATGGGATCCACGATGGGGACTAGAGCACAATTTTGACGTAATCTTCATAGGTTGGATGGAACCAGGCACAGATTTCCGAGATGAAATTTCAAAACATACACAGGTAATAATTACCACGGTGGATCAAGGTTTAAGTTTAGCGGCCGAATATGACGACCATGGCTTCGAACTCATAGCATGGTGGAGATCTCCTTCCTGGGAGGATGTAAACACTGAGATAATGAATAGGTATTACACCCGAATTTCAAATGATGACTTGGAAAGACTGGCTAGTTTAAGAGGCGCTCACAATCTATGGTATGTTTACAGTAGCAGTAAAGACATTTCAGAAAAAATAAGACGAAACTTGGCTAGTGTTGCTAAGACAGAACGATCTGACTCGAACGAATCGTATGATTACGAAGACGTGTTAGATGAATGCGGTTTTAGATTCCATCAACAGTTAACTATGTCGGGTGAAAAACTCTGGGAGATAAGGTATAGTTAGCTTGTAATTTTTTTGGCAAAATACACATCACTGAAAGACTTAAAAATTAATTCTTCAAAAACTAACCCAGTTGAAAGTAACAGTTCTGGGTGCAGCAAAAGAGGTAGGAAGATCGGGTTTTCTGGTTAATGCAGGCGACAAGAAGCTCCTGATGGACTATGGAGTTCTCCTCAAAAGAGATCGGGAACCAGCTTTCCCTCTCCATGTGAAGCCAAAAGACATTGATGCAGTAATATTGACACACGCACACTTAGACCACTCCGGCTTTGTACCTTCATTATTTCTGTCTGACGTCACTGGGCTTCAGGCGCTTGGCACAGCCCCGACCTTTGATTTGTCTTACCTCCTAATAGAAGACATGATAAAGATTTCAGGATTTTACCTCCCATTCGAATATTTGGATGTTTTAAATATGAAAAATCATTCCGTAGAATTACAGTATCGTCAGCCGTACTTTGTAAATAGTGCAAGGGTTGACCTCTTCGAATCGGGCCATGTCTTGGGCGGAGCTACTGTAACGATATCACATGAAAATAAGACAGTTTTTTATACAGGTGACATAAATACGAGAGGCTCTAAATTGTTGAGGCCAGCCGACCTTAATGTAGGCGAGATTGATCTTATGATCATTGAAAGTACGTATTCTCAGTCTGATCAGACCCCGAGAGAAGAATCAGAGCGCGAGTTACTAGACTTCGCTAATGGGATAATAGAGGATGGAGGGACAATTTTCATTCCCGCCTTCTCGGTGGAAAGAGCTCAAGAAATTGCATGTGTTCTGCAGGCACACAATTTCCCTCACAAAGTTGTCATGGACGGGATGGCTCTAAAGGCCAACGAGATTATGCTCAAACATCCGTCATTTTTGCGGGATGCAAATACCTTCAAAAAGGCGATCGGTCAGGCTGAATGGATAAAAAGCTGGAACCGGAGGAAGAAAGTTGTGAACGAACCGTGTGTGATCATCTCACCCGCTGGAATGTTAGTTGGTGGATCGGCTGTGCATTACATGCATGAGCTAGGCAAGAGCGAAAGAAACGGGATTGCTTTAGTGTCATATCAAGGAGAGGGGACTCCCGGACGAATGTTGTTAGAAAGAGGAGTTTCAAGTTTTCAGGGGAAATTAACCAAATGCCGTGCAGCCGTTAAGCAATTTGAATTTTCTGGCCATAACAGCCGAAGTGAATTGTTTGAAATCTTGAACACAATTGAAGGATCGCCAGAGGTTCTAACTGTACACGGTGATGGAAAGGCCTGTACTAACTTCGCAGAAGAGATCCAAGAGAAGTACGGTTTCAAAGCTCATGCTCCTGAGGCGGGAGAAGTAGTACGGGTCTGAATAAGGTAGCCAACAAACCACGCAAATCCAGTTCAGCTATTAGAAGAGGCAATGAATCCTTCAAGTTTATCCATAGCTTTGTTAAGTACTTCTTCGGAAGGGAGATAAACTAGTCTGAAATGATTCGACCCGTAAGCATTGCCAAATCCCGACCCGTAGACGCTGATAACGCCGGTTCTGCTCAAGAAATCTAAAACGAAACTCTTATCATCCTTCCACCTGGGGGCTAGATTAACCTTGGGAAACACATAAAACGCCCCTCTCGGAGTGGAACAAGAAATACCTTCGATGGCATTCAATCGTTTCACAATAAAATCACGTCTCCTACGCAATTGCTCAACCATCACGCGAATGTGATCCTGAGGTCCACGCAAAGCCTCCACCGCCGCTACTTGGACCGGGAGATTAGAAGATATTCTAACTCTTGCTAGCTTCGGAAGATTTTCGCGCAAGCCATCGAGCTTTTCGGTATTACTGTTCATGCAAACATACCCACATCTCCATCCAGTCATCAAGTATGCCTTAGAAAAGCCATTAAGTAGTACTACCGGAACGTCTGAGGATACTTTTCCTATACCTGTAAATGACTCTTCGAAGACAATCTTGTCGTATATCTCGTCACAAATAAAATATAGATCATGTTCAGCTGCCACATCAATTAGCTTCTTAAGGCTTTTAGCATCAAATACCTCTCCTGTAGGATTATTTGGACTTATGATGCAAATGGCTATGCTTCTACGAGTGATCTTGGAAACCAGATCGTCAATATCTGGAGTTCCATCAGGAAATATTCTAAATTCAACAGGGATACCTCCATAAAATCTAGTATAAGAAGAATATGGAGGATAATATGGTCCAGGCATAAGAATTTCAGAGTTAGGGTCGACGATGGATGCGAGAACCATATCAAGTCCCTCTGAAACCCCATTTGTAACTAAAACATCCTCGTCTTTGGTATCAAAACCTTTTGAGCGTTCTTTTTCGACGATCGCTTGTCTTAACTCGGTTAAACCTTCAGATTCGGCATAATAGTTTTTGTCGTTCTTTACTGCTTCGATTAGGGCATTCTTGATATGATCCGGTGTATTAAAACCGAACTTCACTGGATCTCCTATGTTGAGGTAGATCAGTTCATTACCTCTCATTTCATATTCTCTAGCTCTTAGCATAATATCTCTGATAGCATATTCTACGCCGCTGGTCCGAGCTGAAATCTTCAAGGTAATGCTGTAAGTTTGAACTGACCAGAATAAAATGTTATTTGTGAGTAGAGCTTCCCACCCACTGGCTGGAAGAAGGCAGCCAGAAATATCACTTTTTATTTAACCCCCTTCCCATTAAGAGCAGTTGTCGAGGGTCCGTAGCGTAGTCAGGATATCGCAGTGGTCTTCGGAACCGCAGATCGAGGGATCGAAGCCCTCCGGATCCGTTGGTCTCGTCAGATACACATCGAGATACTAACAAACTAGCCGGAGCATCTTCCTGCTAACAGATAAATAAACATCTAAATAGTTTAGGCTGACCGTGTTTTAAGTGGGGGTTGTTGTCTAGCATGGTATGATGCCAGCCTCGGGCGCTGGAGTTCGCCGGTTCGAATCCGGCCAACCCCATAATTTGGAGGTTTCTGTCTAAAAACATAAAATCCTCCGCTTTTAAGGAATTAAGGGACAAAGCGAGCTTTGAAACGACTTCTAGATTTAAATATCCTCTGATGTGTATCACATTTGATGTCTGACACACAACCACAACAGAATCAACAGGTGTTTAAGGAAGGGCCTCGCGATGCGATATATATCGGAAAGAAGCCATTAATGGCATATGTAACCTCGACTCTAATACAGTTGGCTAACCAGCCTAAAGTAACCATCAAGGCGAGAGGACTGAGTATAGGAAGAGCAGTTGATGTATCACAAATTATTCTAAAAAGAATGGAAAATGCAGGATACACAATAGGAGAGGTAAGAATCGGATCGGAGACCGTACACTCCGAGGACGGGAGAACTAGAAACGTGTCAACAATAGAGATTGAAATAAACAGGGCCTCTTAATCTCCGCTATTTTTGTTGTTTATTTTTATCATGCTCGAATAGTTTGTCGAAGAATGCTGCGATTTATCTTGCTCATTTAAACCCTGTTACGAAATCACATACTAGGATAATCTCACGCTTAACTGAGGACTATCAAGTATATTTATTTCCAGTTAGATTTATGAACAGAAGTCAGGAATTAAACACACGGAGCTTTCCTTTTAGTTTTGAAACCAGAAAGTCCATGGTGGAGGAGTTATTTGGGGATTCGGTGAAGATAACATCTGCATACACCTTTCATGCGCCGTTTGTAAGATATTTACCTCCTCTCATCTCTCCTTACTCATGGGTCATGAGAAAGGAGATTCTGGATAGCATTACGGAAAATGAATTTTTCTCTTACACTGGTGATAGAGCGGAATCGTGGATGTTAAGAATATATGGTTTAAGACCTTTGCTCGGCAAGAGGTTAGAAATTTCTGGCACATATGTACGAGACCTATTGTATCAGGACGCGATAAGTCATTTCAAAAAGAAAGGCTACAATAAAGAAACCTGGCATACCTATGTGCCTCCCCAAGTGATTGAGATCATCTACAAAAATTGGAGCACGATCAAACAGTTCGCAAATGCTAATGATAGGACAGTTAGACTCTTCGGCATGAAATTCCCCCTTGAAGGACTTCTGTCCCGTAGAACATATTTATATTAGATAGAGAGAGGTTGCGTGGGATGAAAACTAAGGGCGCAGAATTCATTTGGCTAGATGGAAAATTTGTAAAATGGGAAGATGCCAATGTACCTATTTTTACACACGCGCTGCATTACGGAACAGCGATTTTTGAGGGGATTCGTGCCTATTTATCAAAGAATAATGAGCTGTATGTATTCAGGCTTGCTGAACACATGGAGCGACTACTAAGGTCTGCCCAAGTATATCGCATCAGCGTAAATTACTCAGCCAATGAACTTTGTGATGCCACTGTGGAATTACTAAGAAAGAATAGCATTCATCAATCATGTTATATTAGACCTATAAATTTCGTTGGGTTGCATGGTATTGATTTGAATGTCACGTTGGATTCTCCCACTTACTGTGCGATAATAGTATTTCCATTCGCCAAATACTTCAGTGAGGAAGGGATTAATGTAGGTGTTTCATCTTGGCGAAGAATAAATGACACGTCCATTCCTCCAATGGCAAAAGCGTCTGGTAACTATCTTAATTCCGTTCTTGCTACTCAAGAGAGTAAGAGACACGGATTTGACGAATCAGTTATGCTTGACCAGGAGGGCAACATAAGTGAGGCTCCAGGAGAGAATATCTTTCTGGTAAGAGATCAATCAATCTTTACGCCCTATATAGGAAACTCTGCCCTTGAAGGGATAACACGAAATACAGCATTTGGAATTGCAGACAATCTGGGCTACAGTATTGCTGAAAGGCCGATATCAAGGAGCGAGCTCTATATAGCCGACGAACTTTTTTTGACTGGAACTGCAGCTGAAATAGTTGGGATCCGAAGTGTTGATGGACATACTGTAGGTGATGGCAAGGAAGGACAAATCACTAGACGAATCAGGCAGGCGTACTCCAGGATAGTTATGGCGGAAGAACCCAGGTTTTCGAGTTGGCTGACGAGTGTATGGTAGGCTCACACTATGCAGATCTTCAGATAGCTATTGTAGGTGTTGGGGGATGGGGAAAGAATCATGCGAGAGTCTTGAATAACCTCGGTGCTCTTAGAGCTGTTTGTGACACAGACGTGAAACGTAGCACCGACATTTCAAAGAAGTACGGAGTGAATTGTTACATATCACTGGAGCAAATGCTAGAAAAGGAGCATCATCTAGATGGATGCTTCGTGTGCACTCCTACTAAAAGTCATTTTAAACTTGCAAGTACAATAATCGATAGGGGAGTACATCTCTTTGTAGAGAAACCATTGTCGTTCTCTTCAAAGGAATGTAATGATCTTGTTACTTTAGCACGCAATAAGAAAATAATCTTGACAGCAGGATACATAGAAAGATACAATCCTGTAGTTCAGGATGTCAAAAGGATAATTCAGAGCAGGAAGTATGGTGAACCATTGATGATGGAGTTCCATAGAGAAAATAGGATGCCAGTACACATTACTGACGTTGGAATAATATATGACACATCAGTTCATGACATAGACACTGCCATGTATCTCTTTGATAGTAATCCGAATGTAGTCTTTGCTAGAACGGGAAAAAAATTTCATGCATTCGAGGACTTTGCTACAATAATGCTGGGTTTCGAAGATCAACGAGTGGCCATTATCGCATCAAACTGGATCACACCTAAAAGAGTACGAAGGTTTAGTGCAGTGTGCACTGATGGAATTATTACGGGGGATTTTATTAGCCAGGAAATTAGAATAGATGATATGGACGCGACAACGATACCTAGAAGAGAATTTAAAGAACCTTTATCTGTGGAGATAACCTCCTTCCTTGATGCTGTCATCGGAGCTCACAATGCTCCTGATACATTGGTATCATCAATTGAAGCGACCCGCGTGACTAAGGTAGCCGAATCTGCAATATTATCCAGTAACACTGGTTCTCCGGTATATTTGGACTTTAAAGGGAGCTAAGTGGTTGTGAGAAAATCATTACTTGAGATCTTAGCTTGTCCTATTGACAAGCATAGCCCTCTTGAGCTCATTGAAATCAATGTATATTTGGCTAACGAATCCAGTTCACACAGACAAAACAAAAATATGGTAATTCCAGCAGACAAGGTAACGTATAATAACATCGTAATCAAGGAGGGTATTCTATATTGCAGTCGTTGTTCGAGGTTTTTTCCAATAATAGACGAGATCCCCATTTTGCTACCAGATGAACTCCGAGAAAAGGAAAAGGATCTGCGTTTCCTAATGGAATGGGAATCCAAGATACCTAGCAAGATACTTGATCATGGCGTTCCTTGGCATATTGATCGAAAAAATGGTTAGAAATATAGGAGTAGACGGACTGCACTTTGCTCCAAAATAACAAGTCCAATTCAAACACGCGTACTACTCATTGACTTCACACACTGGATTTGCCTTCATAACAATCATATCGAGATTATGACTATCCGTTTTCGAGATAGCACTGAAGTCGTGTTTCGAACAAGCTATAATGACCGTGTTCTTATCTGTTGGATAAATATCTAGCGAGTTACCTGGTCTTCTTTCTACATCGCCAATGTAGTCTTTTAGCCTCGACTCCATTGTAGTGAATAATTCAATCTTGTCTCCTTTCATTTCATTCTGGTCAAGTGTCCAAGCAATTATTACCTTCGTCCTACTCGCCTTTAAGTCAGCCTTCTTTAGCACGAAGCGGAGTCTGTCTATCAAATGCTTAACATACCCCTCAATTCCCTTAATGGTACCATTCACCAGATACGCCAAAGGACCTGCTCCTGAAAGGGATGTGGCAACTACACGAAGATCGTATAGGCCACACGCTATTTCATCGATGTACAATTCGCCGTATTTGTTCTGCAGCGCCTTAGAGGGAAATCCTGATGAAAGTGTTTGTTTGCATACCTCTAGGGTGCTAGCTAAGCTTGTATAAAGCTCCAAGATTCTGATAATGTGGGCAAGTTCGGCTGAATGGATATCAACAATATTTGAATCGTTCCCTGTTTTAGGTAGATCTTGTATAAGGCTTAACAATTGGAGATCCATCTTTTTTGATGACGATCCGACCAAAAGATCCGATTGGCTGAGTTCAGAAAGAGATGTTATTGGCATGTAGTAGTAATATATATCGCTCCCTATCACAAGCCCTGTCAAATGTTCTATTAGGGCGATATTTTCTGTGTTACCTCCTATTCCCGTAGGAAGCGTAAACACGATTGACGCACCTTTCGTTACGGACTTCACAACGTCCCTCAATTTTGAAGATATGTCAGCTCTTACATCTTGACCAGTTTTCCGAATCTTTGGGGAAAAGAATATGCATGATGCCTTTTTGATGGCGATGTCCACCGGTTCCAACTCAAGTAGAGGTTCATCTTCTAGAAGGGAGCTCACAGTAGGGTAGGTTTTAATGATATCAGGCTTGAGCGTTATTGCCATTCGTGCGGATTCGTCGATCAGGGACACCTTATGTCCCCTAGCTACAATCATGGAGGCAATTTTGTAACCCTCAGTACTAAGGCCGTATACAACCACTGGCTCCTCAGATGCCTCTAAACTCAAGCTGGTATCACCTTTCCTCAACCATAGGATAACGCAGCTATGTAAGAGTTAAAGAAAAATCTTTTCTATACATGGTTGGTAGTTTAAGCCGTATTCTATGAAAGTATGGCTTGATATTTTGACGCCCAAACAGGTTATGTTTTTTAAACCACTAGTTGATTCTCTTACAATTGGTGGTCACGACGTCCTCTCTACTTCAAGAGATTACCGAGAAGCGATTGAGCTTGCAAGAATAAAGAATCTTCAAATTAAGGTTGTTGGCAAGCACGGAGGAGCAAGTGCATACAACAAGTTAAGAGCAAGTGCATCACGTGTATACGAACTAGCTGAAGTAGTACAAGCCTTTGAACCAGATTTGGCCATTACGTTCTCCTCACCAGAAGGAGCCCGGGTATCTTTTGGACTCGGAATCAAACACTATTGTTTCAGTGATTCTCCTCATGCCACAGCCGTTTCAAAGCTGACGACTCCATTGACAGATGTATTGTTCTGTCCTTGGGTAATCCCTTACTCTGCATGGACCAAATTCGGCATATCAAGAACGAAAATAGTCAGGTACAAAGCATTGGACCCTGTAGCTTGGCTTAAGCATAGCGTCGGGCAACCCAGGAATTTCATGGACACAAATTACGAAAAAGATAACAAAAAGAAAATCCTAGTAAGATTGGAAGAATCAAAGGCGGCTTACCTGGCGAAGAGTTCTGCTAAGGAGAATGGTTACCTTTTTCTTGATAGCCTAGTCCAATCATTGCACAATTCGGCAAACATCGTGGTTCTCTGCAGATACTCTGACCAGGCGACAAAGGTCAATGAAAGATATCAGGGTAAAGTATCCGTGATTGGAAATATTATTGATGGTACATCTGCGATTAATTCTTGTGACCTTTTTATAGGGGCTGGAGGCACAATGACTGCCGAGGCATGTCTAATGGGCAAGGCTGCTATCTCTATAGCTCCCATTTCATTCTACGTAGAGAGATATTTGTTAAGACACAGGTTGCTCTTGAAGGCATTAAAACCAACTGATCTGGTGAAATTCGCTACAAAGGCTCTCAAAGACTCCAACGGATCCTTGCGTCAAAAGCGGAATGCAAAGGCCCTTTTTGAGAAAATGGAAGACCCTATTCAGAAGGTCATGCGATACCTTTTGGCTCACCAGTAACATTATTAAAGTTACTGTCCTTCAATAGAGGGAGCCCGGAAGCCCGGTAGGGTGAATCTTGTTCGCGCCGAATGTAGCGGCCAAGCATAGAGGCCTTTGGAGCCTTTGACCCCAGTTCGAATCTGGGCCGGGCTATATCATTGTAGTTTAGGTGACTTTACCGGGTGCTACGGCTACGAAACGAGTGTATATAATCTCACGATATTAGATAAATCACAGTACGCTTTTTCAATTGCCTTCTTTCTTTTTAGTGTTTTATCTCTGAAATTGTTTAATCTCATCCTATTATGACGAATCATTTCAACTTGTTCCGAAAAATTAGCCGAACCTCGTGATTTCCTCAAAGCCAGCAAGTTCTCGGCGCCACAAGCAAGAATCATTTCTTTTAGCGTTTCCGTTTTTATTTGATATCCGGATGCCTGAATTAGCTGGCTAATTTCTCCGCTCTCGAGGTCCCCTAACGAATGTTTGTCGCTAGAGACAGCAAATTTTACCAGAGAGCCCACGAGTTTGTGTGCAGACCTAAAATCTAGGTGCCCCTTTGAGGTCAAAAGTTCAGCTACATCAACCGCATTAGCAAAACTTCTTTTGGCAGCCTTTAACATTCTGGTTTTGTGAACTCTAGAAGTATCAACTACGAACCTCAGTATGCGCAGCGAGCTCTCAGTCGTTGCAGTTGAAGATAAGACAAGACTTTTTAGCTCCTGTAAATCTCTGCTGTATCCCGATGGTAAGCTTTTTAATATAGTCATCGAAGCAGTAAGATTCCCCAGAGTCAGGCCTGATTTCGATCTCAATACCTCTAGAGGATCAGGATTTTTCTTTTGTGGCATGGCACTAGAGGTCGAGCTGGCTGAATCTGCGAGTTCAACATATTTGAATTCATCGGTAGTCCAGAGAATGTGATCCTCGCAGATCCTGCTCAAGTTGATCATAACTATGCTTAGACAGGAGAGATATTCTAGGATTACATCCCTAGAACTTGTCGCATCCATGCTGTTGATACACAATTGGTCGAATCCCAAAAGTGAGGCCGTTCGATTTCGATCTATGGAAAAAGTAGATCCCCCAATGGCCAATGAGCCGAGGGGTGACCGATTTATTCTAGTGTACAATTCCTCTAACCTTTTCAAGTCCCGAAAAAGAGACTCAGTATAGGAAAGGAGATAATGGGAAAATGTTCCAATTTGTGCATGTTGTAGATGAGTGTAGAGTAACATGACTGTTTCTTTGTTACAGTCAGCACTTCTAAGGAGGGATTCTACCAAGTCTTCTAATAGTATACTTATCTCGTTAACATCATCTCGGACTTTCATGTTAAGATCGGCCATAACCTGATCATTCCTGGACCTCGCGGTCTGCAACATACCGCCCTTATTAATTCCAATTTTCTCTACTACGAATGACTCAACGGATTCGTGGATATCCTCATGCTCACTTTTTTTCGCTGCAAAGACGCGTTCGGGATGAAGTTTCGCCTCTTCCAAAGTCCTTAGAAGCTCAACTGATTCTTTCCTTGGCAAATAACCCGTCTCATGCAGCATTATCACATGAGCTTCGCTCCCAATTATATCATAGAAGAAAATTGCCAAGTCGTCATTTAGCGAAGATACGTAATTCAGAATATTTTGATTGAGGGAACCCTCTGGTCTGGATCTATACATAGGTTAAACGAACAGCACATCGATATAATATTTTGCCGATTCAAAGATCTGATATCTAAAATGCAAAAATAAAGGCGTATGGGATATAAAAAGGGGGCTCGGAACAACAATTCATCTGCCTAAGTAGTTAGATAAAGCCGAACTTTGTCAGAGCATATGAAAGGATAAATGCTCACCATGAAGCTCGTTAATAGTTATATATCTATAGCTATAAATCAAAGGAGGGATGAATCAAGACATTCAGCAAGTGAAGAGACAGATATTCGATGAACTCACCAAGATTGTAGATCCGGAGATAGGGGTTTCAATTATGGAGTTGGAGTTGATAGACAAGGTCGATATTAATGAAGGCAAGGTGGATATTGATTTGCATCTGACGAGTCCCTTTTGTCCAGCTGTTTTTGGTTTCAAAATAGCACAAGATGTGAGGGACAACGTTTACAAGCTGAATGGTATTCAAGGAGTAAAAGTGAACGTAAGCAATCACTTCATGGCAGAGGCGATTAACAAACAGGTAAATGAGAGTAACCTGCCTTCAAAATCCTGAAGACTCATATTTTGCCCAAGTACCTAATTCGAGATTCGGCTAATTTCTTGTCGTTTTTTGAGAGGCTTACAAGATGTCCTCGAAGTAATTGGATTCCAAGCGCGGGATCGACCCCCTTGGGACATACGGTGCTACAAGAACCTGCAAAATGACACCGCCAAATACCGTGCTTGGTATCCACAATCTTCAATCTGGCCTCAGTGGCATTATCTCTGTTATCGGCAACGTACCGGTAGGCTTGTGCTAAGGCCTGCGGGCCTGGAAACTTTGTATCTGACCCAACTGAAGGGCAAGCGGAGTAACACAACCCACATTTTATGCAATAGGAAAACTGCAAATAGTTCTCAACGTCCTCAGGTGATTGAATAAATTCTGTAAGGTTGTGCATATCTGCATTTTCATTGTGCATATAAGGCTTCATCGCACGATGGTGTTCAAAGAAATCTGAAAAGTCGCCCACTAAGTCCCTAATTATTGGAAAATTAGGAAGCGGTTCGCAGGTAATGATACCTTCTTTAATTTCAGAGACCTTGGTATAACATGCGAGTCTTGGTATTCCATTTATCTTCATACCGCAGGATCCACATGATGCCATTCTACAAGAATACCGTATCGCAATGCTTCGGTCCAAATATCCTTTAGCGTACAACAAGGCATCCAAAACAGTTGTCCAGCGCTGAATGGGTACTTCAAACATGTCGAAGTGTGCAGATTCGCCATGCTTCGGGTTCTTCCTGTATACCTTTAACTGGACCGCCTGCCGATTATTTCTTTCAGCGCTACTATCCGCTTCCCGAACATGTTCACTTGAACGGCTTCTTCTAATTTTGATAAGTGCTATCAATGCTTTAATTAACCCAAGCCATTAGCGATAATTATTGTTCTTGTGCCGTATGCAATAATCGCAATCATTGCAGCTAGTGTAGCGATAGTCACTCCGTTTTCCCATGATATACCCTGTCTAAATTCTAGCAGGATGATCCTCAGTCCATTGAATCCATGAATTGCAATCAGGACAAGTATGGATTCTAAGAGGACCGCGTATGCAATATTCTGATAATTGGCAATTACATTCTCGTATTCCAGGCTCACAGAGAAGGGCATAACTAATCTCATAATGATGTGCACAGCTACAACAAAGAGCGCAGCGATACCCGAGATGTAATGTATCTTCATTATTTGACTTTCTTTCAGGACCAACATTGTTAAAATAGCCTCCAAATCTCGATCATATGAACTAGTCTATTCTCCCGAAAACAAGATACCAGCTCCATATAACATGGCAGTGGCAGCTAAAATTAAGGCGATCCAGATCCCTGATTTCTGTCGATAATTCAGCGAAACGGGAGAGTAGGGATAGTCAGGCCTACCTGGTTTGCCTAGTCCCCTACCCGTTTCGGTAAATAACAATCGGATCCCATTTGCCGAGTGAAAAGTGCTTGTCCCAATTACTAAAATCAGGAATAGATGCCCCCACGTGGTCTGAGTCAGTTCTAACATGGCATTCCAGGCATCTTTGCCGTCAACTAAGGAGCTGGTTTCAATTACATGACCAATAAAATATATTAGCAAGAATATGCCGGTTAAACGCTGGAGCCAGTAGGATACTCTTTCCCAACCGTATCTTGAGGGGTTCAACCAGCCCTTAATACCTTCGCGGTTTTCACGCTTACTATGGAAGTATATCCTATTTCCGTTGGATGGTTTCATTAGTACTTCCTCTCAACTGGTGCATACCTTGTAATCTTCACGGGATGCCAACGCAACTCTGGTCCTTCATGGGTGTAATATGCGAGCGTGTGCTTCAAATAATTTACGTCGTCACGACTTGGATAATCAATCCTTGCGTGAGCCCCCCTTGACTCTTGACGATTTAGCGCCCCCATCAAGACAATTTCCGAAATTCGGGCTATAGAATCAACTTCCATGACATTAATGAAGTTAGTGTTATATTCTTTGGCGCGATCATCCACATGCTTCCAAGCTGCCCGCTTCAGTTCCTTTACCTCTTTCAATGCTTCTCTTAGCGTTCTCTCTTCCCGAAAAACATATGCCTTAGAATCCATTAAGTCTGCAAGTTTTTTCTTCATGTCATACGGATTAATATCGCCTCTTCCGTGGAATATGCAATCGTAGATCCTCTTTTCCTCTTGTATAACTTGTTGTTCAGGTACGGTCATATCTCTAGCCCTAGCCCTTAGAGCATACTCCGCAGCGTGTTTCCCTGTAATATTTCCCCATACAAGACATTCAGACGTAGAATTTGCTCCCAGCCTATTTGCTCCATGAGTACTATTACATGCCGCTTCTCCGGCGCACCAGAGATTGCTCATTTCAGTTTCACCTTCAATATTTGTATGTATTCCTCCCATCATATAGTGACAAACGGGTCTAACCTCAATTGGTTCATTGATAACATCGATCCCCGAGAACTTAATCCCTATTTCCCTTATCCCTGCTAATTTTTCTTTGATGCGTTCAGCTCCCAGATGTGAAAGGTCGAGTTTAAGACATTCTACTCCTGTTTCGTGTCTGAAGCCCCTGCCCTCTTGCATTTCACGAATCATGGCTCGCGACACAACGTCTCTAGGCGCTAGCTCCAGTTTCTCTGGGGCATATCGCTTCATAAATCGCTCCCCTTGGTTATTCACAAGGTATCCGCCTTCTCCTCTGGCACCCTCAGTGATTAAGATGCCCGATGGTAGAATTCCGCTTGGGTGAAATTGCACAAATTCCATATCTTTTAGTGCTAATCCTTTTCTGTATGCCATATCCAGGCCATCTGGTGTTGAAGAATGGGCATAAGTAGAAAAGCCGTAAATTCGACCCGCACCCCCAGTACAGATGATTCCAGCTAAAGACTTGATTATCATAAATTGGCCAGTCTTCATCTCAATGGCAGTGAATCCCCGAAATTTAGTACCATCAGACAATATCGATGTACAGAACCATTCGTTCAGAAAATGTATGTTCTCATGTTTGAGGCATGTATCATACAAGGTTTGCATCTCGTAAAATCCCACCTTATCTTGAGCGTATGTTGCACGTGGGAATGAGTATCCCCCGAACTTACGCTGATCAATCCGCCCGTCCGATCTTCTGGACCATGGCATTCCCCAATGATCCAGTTGGTATATTTCGAAAGGTACGTTGGAGACAAGTCGTTCTGCAACATCTTGGTCAGCTAGAAAATCGCTGCCTCTAATTGTATCATAAATATGAGATTCTCTATTGTCCCCTTCTTCTTCAAACAGAACTGCGGCCGTTCCTCCTTCTGCTGAAACGGAGTGAGATCGCATTACCTGAACTTTGGAGATAACAGCTATACTCAAACTTTTGTCCACAGACGCAGCAGAAATAGCAGCTCGGAGTCCGGCTAAGCCAGATCCCATAACTAAAACATCATATGAAAGAACGTCAGTCAATTATGACAACACCCACTAGTGAGAATATCGTGAACATCAATTCTCATAAATACCTTTGTCGATGTCACTGAATATGATTGCAGAAGTTTATTTAATGGTTGAATTATAAACTTCAAAACAAGATGCATATTGACTATTCAGGAAGGATCTTCTTCGCACCAAACACATCTGATGAACAAATCATAGATCGGGCAAAGAAAAGATTAATTGAGAGCGGGATAAAGGAAGAACACATACAGATCAATTATAACGTCCAAGAGCTTGAAATGAATGACCTGTACGTAAGCTATGACCCTCCTCATTTAGTTATTCGTAGCGTTTACGAAAAGAAAAGTTCAGGCATGATAAAAATGAGGAATACGTGCATGATGGAGATATAGGATCATCTCAGTCGCTTGATCGAAGAATTTCCGAAACAAGTGCAACTGCTCGCGTTCCCTTTTCTTTCACTTCTTGGCCGGTAATTAGGTTCCTTACCGTTATGTATTCACTTTCATTCCGCTCTGCTTTAACTAAAATGGTAGCACCAATGGAAGATCCATAATCTATTTGCTTTCTTAGAGACCTGAATCTGCTGTCGTAGTCTGCTGTTATCCCTGCGCCTCTTAATTGTGAAACTATCTCCAACACCAATTTCTTATTATTATTCTCCGAAGCTACAAAAACCAAAGGCCTGGGTTCGGCCTTCAACAAGCCATGATGACATAATGCATACAAAAGGCGCTCGGCCCCACCGGCTACTCCGATGGCACCTATATCGGTTCTACCAAATGCAGATGTCAAGATATCAAATCGACCGCCGCCTGCCAACGCACCTACCGTAGAGGTGGGATCAAATATCTCAAACACGGTTCCAGAATAATAGTCAAGTCCTCTGACTATTCCCAGGTTAATTCTTACATTGTTGACTCCTCTCACCGAAAGTGAGCTTTCCAATTTTCTGAGGGATTGCCAACTGGGTAATTTAGCTAATTCAGTGGCTTGGTCTTCAACTTCATTAAGTGTCCCGGCTAGAGCAGACAATTCTAACACAGGCTTGAGTAAGGAACGGCTAATTTTACTAGCGTATTCGTTATACACGGCTTCTGCCCCTTTTTTCTGCACCTTGTCCATCGCTCTAAAGACCTCGATTGCCAACTGGGGATCTGACATACCAAGTTCTTTTTTCATGTACTGTTCCAGCAGTTCTCTATTGCTAATGTCAACGGTAACCTTTAACCCCAAATTTTCAAAAAAGGTTGCGGCTAGGTGAATTATTTCGGCTTCATGTTCTATGTTGTATGCATCATATACTTCTACGTCCCACTGATGAAAATATCGGTATCTCCCGGCCTGCGGTTCATCGTACCTCCATACTCCCCCAAATGAGGCTGCCTTAATGGGTAATTTCAGGTCTCTCCTCTGACATATATAGCGGGTTAGTCCAACAGTAAGATCGAATCTCAGCGCAACTTCTCTACCGCCTTTATCTCTGAAATTATAGATCTCTTTAGAAATCGTAGGACCTCCTTTTGCTTCAAGAGTAGATAACATCTCAAGAGGGGACGGCTGAAGTACCTTAAAATTAAATAGACTAGCAATCTCTATAAATCGATTTCTGATAAAGCTGATATTGGATAACTCATCGGCATCAATATCTCTCATCCCACGTGGAAGGTTCAACCTCACATCTCAAACCAACCTTCGTGACCATTTAGATTTTACTCTTCATTCGACAACTTATTATTATTATTCATCCTCACTCACATTAACCAAGTTGGACTCGGAAGGGTACAATTATTTGGAGCATAGCACAGACGCTTTTGTTCAAGCCCGAGGAAGCGACTTGGATGAGTTATTCGAGAATTGTGCCAAAGGATTGATTAACATTATGTTTGATATTGACAAGGTAGAAAACCTCCAATCGTTGGTCATCACAGCTGATAGTGAGGATCTTGAAAACCTACTTTACGATTGGCTGGAAAAGGTGTTGTTGAAAATTCTCATTGAACAGATCGTTCTGTCAAAATTTTCCCTTGAAATTTCCGAGGAGATCTCAACTGTCACACAAAAAAAATACGTTCTTAGAGCACTTGTGGGAGGAGAGAAAGTCAACTATGATAAGCACAATTACAAGATAGAAATCAAAGCAATAACCTATCACGAATTGAAGATACAATGTGTAGACAGCACTTATGTTGCAACTTTCTTGGTTGACTTGTAACATCATCCATTTTCTTTAACCTGAATCAATCGGATAAGTCTTAAATAGGCATGATAACTTGATCGTATGATAATGAGTGAGGCAAATAAGCCAGCTTTGGTAGAGCTTAACGATAAGAACTTCGAAGAAAATATATCTGGCAATAAACCTGTATTGGTCGATTTTTGGGCGACCTGGTGCGGGCCCTGTCAGTTTATGCTCCCTATCTTTGACAGGCTCTCCAAGAAATATGGTCAGAAAGTCACTTTCGGTAGGCTGAACGTGGATGATAACCAGGGGGTGGCCATGAGATATGACGTATACGCCATACCAACTTTCATAATCTTTATGAACGGTAAGGCTATCGATAGGGCTGTTGGTGCAGTAGGGGAAAAGGGCTTAGAAGGATTGCTACAGAAGTATCAGTGATCTGTTTAGATAATTTCCAAATTTTCCAAATTTCCATTTGGCTCCCCGAAAGATTTCAAGGACGTCAAATGTAACCAAAAAGATCATCGCCCTTCCTTTTCATATCCACTATATGATTCAGTACTTCCGTCTCTTCTTGAGTAAGCCTCTGTATGAAACGTTCATTAAGTAACTTAGCGTGTTTGCTATTTAAATCAGTGTAGAAGATATCTCCTTCATTAATCTGCCGTCCTATTGTGGGACCTCGGATGGAGACCGCAATCTGCATTCCCTTTGTAGCTTCTTCAATAGTTTTACCGCTTTGCTGTATCTGATGAATAGTACCTACTTTGTCGCCATTCTCATTCATCACAGGAATTTTTTGGCGTAATTTTCCCACTAGTATCTCTGCTCCGAATACTGCAGGGTCGCTACGCCTGAACAAATAGTTCTTTAAGAACTGAAATTTGCAAACTGGTGGAATTTCATTAAATATGATTACATCTTGATGATCCTTTTGGTAAGCTGTCCAGTCAAAATAACTCCTCACAAGATTATAGATGATTTTATCATCAAATATCATAACTTGTCGCTCCTGGGCTTCCCTAGCGGCATCGTCTAGGACCCTAACATTGAATGCCAGAACCACTCCCAAATATCTGTCCTTTTCCTTTACAGCCGAAGCCTCGATTACATCCCTCTTGGTGACATGACCTATGTCCGCAATTCTAATCGGAACCTTTTGCTTCACGAGCAGGTCGCTGATAGCTTCTATGGAACCAATTGTGTCACATTTCAAAGTAACACCATGGATATCCTTACTCACAAAGGTGTTCTTAATTTCAGCCTCGACAAGTGCCCTAAGTCGAGCTTCGTCTTCTTCGCGATTTACAACGAAGAGAGGACTTCCAGCCATGACACCGGCGAGGTCTGGCGAGGTAATCTTTACTCCGGCAGCTGAAATTACTTCAGTTACGTGTCTGAATTTGTCCCTAGGGTCTCTCATTTCATCTAGTGGCTTAGGAAGGAGAATCGCCTTGACTCGGGTCACCACTGCGTTATTTCTCTTACCAACTACAACGCTACATCCCTGGCGGAGGGTCCCATCAAACAGAATTATGTTGGCTGCAGGTCCTAAGCCTATTTCTTCGTTTATTTCCAAGACGATTCCTTTTCCCTCCTCTTCGTGTCGTTCCAATTTTCGGCTCAAGTATTGTTGAGTTAGCCCTATAAGAACTGCAAGCAGTTCAGGTATCCCCACACCGGTTCTAGCACTGACAGGTACTATTGCAACCTCCTTTGCGAAATTCTTGATTCGCCAGAACGCTTCCGAATTATATCCGGCTATTGAAAGTGAGCCGACAACATTATAAATCATCTCGTCCAGTTCAGATTGAACTGATTTGTCCTGCAATTTAACTGCCCTAGTTATCGAATCTTCAGCCTGATCTGTGCGCCAACCACTGACAGTATCCACCTTATTCAGTGCAATAACAAATGGGACCTTTCTTCTTTTCAAAATATCGATGCTTTCTTCGGTCTGAGCTTCGAATCCCTTCTTAGCATCTACTACAATTATTGCAATGTCGGCTGCTGAACCTCCTCTCACTCTCAACGTAGCAAAGACCTCGTGACCAGGAGTATCTATCACCAAAATTCCTGGAATTTGCGATTCACTCGTTAAAATCTTGCTAAATAAATCTCCCGTTACTCTCTTAATTGTGTCAATCGGAAAAAAACTTGCTCCGATGTGTTGGGTAATTCCCCCAGCCTCTCTGGCTTGAACAGCTGTTCCTCTAATTTTATCCAATAGAGAGGTTTTGCCAGAGTCCACATGGCCGAGTACAACTACAACTGGATGCCTGAGTGCCACTTAGATGCTGTCAAAAATGACTCTGGACTCTTTTATGAAGCTTTCATAAGAATCTGATGCATGGACTATATTGTCTGTTATATTAAGGCCTAAGTCTCCTCTGATTGTACCGGGAGCAGCTTCATATGATTTTGTTGAACCTATCATGATCCGTACTGTGCTTATTGCATTCCTGCCATCTAGAATAAAAGCCATTGTGGGACCAGAGGTGATAAAAGAGACTAATTCGTTGAAAAAAGGCTTATTGCTATGAGCCGAATAAAACTCTTCAGCTTTCTCCCAAGTAAATGAGTACGACTTCAGATTCTCAATCATGAACCCTTTTTCTTCAAACCTGGAAATTATTCTCCCAACTAGTTTTCTCTTTACTGCATCTGGTTTGATAACCACTAGAGTGCGTTCTCCCAATCACTTAACCTTTCCTAATTCTTATACCACCTTTAATATACTTCTTCGTCCATTTTAGCTTCCTAGGGTCGCGTTTTAATTCTCTGAGATTTTTCTTGCATTTGGAAGAGCATGTCCATTGTATTGAACCATCATTACGTACTGACATTATCCCTTGACTGGGAGGAATATGTTTTCCGCAAAAGGAACAATTCCGTAAAGAAGTTGCAGATTTGCTCATTGATTAGTCCAACACCCACTGAATCCTACTTTATCTTTCGAGCTTCTCGCTCAGTTTCTCGTAGCATCAATGTATCGTTCATTCTTATTGAACCTTTAACATTCCTTGTCAGGATTCGGCCTTTATCCTTACCCTCAAGGATTCTCACTCTAACCTGGATAACTTCTCCTGCAATTCCTGTTCGACCTACGATCTGGATTACCTCTGCGGGACTTATGCGCTCTTCTGATGACCTGCTCATCTTCTCACCTATTCCTTTCTCTTGTCTGCAATCGGGCGTATGGAATTAAGAACCTGCTCAACAATGGTCTGGGCTTCACCCGGATCCAGGATAGTCGCAGCTGCTGACCCGACATCCATCCCCAAAGAAGCCCCGAGTTGTTCCTTGCTTGGGACAAAAATATATGGAGCATTTCTTTCCTCGCACAAAATTGGTAGGTGGGCTACAACTTCGGGTGGTTCCACATTCTCTGCAATCACTACTAATTTTGTATTCCCTCTTTCGATGGATTTGGTAGTTTCGTTAGTTCCTCTACGTACCTTTCCGCTCTGCTTTGCCACTCTAACAGCCTCGTATATCACATTCACAAGGTCTTTAGGTGTCTCGAATTTGACGTAATACGGTTTACTCATTATTTTGTATAATCACCCTTTGGGATCATCTCGATCTTTTTATATCTAGATCGGAGTATTAAATATGTTATCCGTAACGCTATTCTACTGACCCCAGCACATTTCTTATGACGTTAGTGTACTCTCGCACTTTAGAGTCCAAAAGATCTTTATCTGTTGATTCTGCATACATCCTAATTAGTGGTTCAGTACCACTTGCTCTTACCATTACCCAAGTCTCCTCGTCGATCCAGATCTTGACACCGTCAATGTCCTCTACCTTAAGATTCGTACCGTGGCTCCCACACGACTCAATGACCCGGTCAGCAAGTTCCATCGATTTACAATGAAATTTAGACCTGTATTGGAAGATCCGAGGAAGATCCATGATCTCCTTCGAAAGTGCCTTCTTCCCAGAACTGGATGATAGCATTTCCAATACTAACAGAGTTGTCAAAGCGCCATCCCGAACACAGTTTAGCCTCGCATTCATGAAACCGCCATTTTCTTCAAGTCCTAGAACTGCATTTCGTTTGATCATCTCCCGGGAAACCTCGACACTTCCGACCTTAGTGTGGATGACTTTGGATCCCTCATTCTGAGCTACAATACTAACAATCATTGTAGTATTCACCGGACAAACAATGTCAGTCCCCCGGTAGCCATTCTTCAATAGGTATGCGATTAATGAGGCACCTAATCTATCGCCCCAAATGACTTTTCCGGTTTCATCGCAAAATATGCTACGGTCTCCGTCACCATCGTATGCCACTC
>DASQQK010000245.1:0-3773 GCA_035643435.1 Nitrososphaeraceae archaeon
CGATCAAAAAATCTCCGAATCTTACTCAGATCGTTGTCTATTCTGGAGTTCTTCAGTACCTTTCCTTGCCATCGAGAACGGCTACTTGCAGATAGTTCTTGTGAAGATCCATACCTACAAACATATCATTGCATACGCTACCGTCTGATTTGGCTTTACGTAATTTGCTCACATATGGTTAGCTCTATCGGCTTAACTTAACACAGCCCAATTCTGCGAACAGCGGATGTTGCAAGTTAAAGAAAATAGAGCACATAGCGAGAAGTTTTCCCTCCTTCTGGGAGTAGTGATATTAATTGCATGGGTGGCTGACTGCAAACCAAAAAATGAGATGGGTGCTTCGGCTAAAATAAAAAAGGTGGGTGGGGCTAACTTCTATCCGTTCTAGGTTGTTCTTACTTCACTAGCATCCTCTTACTCTTCGTCGTCGCTCTCTTCTGCGGACTCGGTGGTGTTAAATGCGTTCAAACTTTGAAGATCCCTAACCACATTCGCTAAAGCCGGAATCGCATTGAGCGAGTAGGTCACAATAAACGGCTCATCCTCGCCAACCACCTCGACGGCGTTACCCATAAAAGGAACTGACGCTGAACTTCCCGAACCAACTTGAGCCAGGGCGAATGTCTTTCCACCAATATTCACTATATCTCCAAGGTCGCCGAATTCTTCGGGTATATCAGTAGTGTTCTGGAGTTTCACATTATTCCATACAAATAGATCTACTGGCCTGCTGGCTTGATACGTCAATATTCCTGAAAGCACAGCATTGTCATCTCTAGGAGATACAATTACCGCAGACTGAGTATCATCCCTTCCGGGAACATCGCTTGGTGACGATGATATCTGTCCCTGTCGCAACAATGCAGCTGCAGCTGCAGCTCCTCCGCCTCCTCCTGCAATTCGCTCCTGTGATCTCTCCTGAACAGGAGCTGCCTGTGTTTCTGCCGGTCCGGTTTGCGTTTGATTCGACATACGCACTGCTGCTTCAAAAAATGTTTCATGCGCTGGCTGTGCTAGTGCTGGTAAGATGGTCGACTGGACGACCAATGCGAACATAGCACCAAGTAATACAATCGGCGTTGCAGATAAAAGTACCTTCACTTTGCTCTCTAACATAATCTTGGAATAAAATAGGCAGAATTTAGGTCTTTCTCATGTTATAGTGGGGTAAAATATTCTGTAGACCGTAAATTCTTCATGAAGCGTGAATCATTACACACTAATCAGGTGATTATCAAATAAACCTGACATTCAGGAGCTGGTATCCTATTATATAGATGAAACGATAAAGAAAAGCGGAAACTGAAAATTGAACATAAAGGAGATATTCGGCCTCTCTTTAGGCGCTATTAAAGATAGGAAGGTTCGTTCAGCGCTCACAATTTTGATGGTACTGGTCGGGAGTAGTCTTCTCGTAGCGGTAAACGCTTTTGGTGCAGGCTTCAGCGACTTTTTTAACAGACAATTCGCGAATCTAGCTCCCAATATCCTCTTCGTGTCAAGTGTTCAGCAGAATCAAGATGGTGGCGGTGGAGGCGGAATAGGGAGTGTATCTCCTCCTCCATCGGCAAAAATTACCTTAAACGCGGCCGTGGAATCACGAATCCGATCTCTTCCGTTTGTCGACCAAGTTATCCCTTCATACCAAAGTGATATTTCGATCCAATCTGGTAGTCAATCCAAAGACTTCGCGGTACTATCTATGGACCCAAGCCAATTATTCGTCATTTCTCCCACACTTGAGCTACTGGAAGGATCGAGTCTGCCCTCAGCTAATGATCCTACAGCTATTTTGGTAGCTGAAGATATAGCGTTCCCTCCGGGCGAGTCAACACCCTTCATTAATTTGGGACAGAGTGTCAGGCTTACATATTCATTCGTTGATCCGGATACCGGGGAGGCCAAGGAGGAGTCAAAGAGCTTTGTGGTACGCGGCATAATTCAATCCACAGGGAATCCTACTGTTGACAATGCAGTTGTTATAGGATTGCAACCAGGGGACTCTCTACTCCAGCGAGCCGGCAAGTATGACTCTCTCTTTGTAGCAGCCACATCGTCTGATTACGTTGATGCGGTAGAAGAAGAAATAAGAACTTTATATGGTAACGATATTGGCATAACAACTGTAAAGAATATACTTAAGACGATTGAAGAATTCACCGGTGGGATTAACGCATTCCTCTCCAGTATCGCAATTATATCTCTCGTCGTAGGTGCCGTTGGCATAATCACAACTCTTTACACTTCTGTTGTGGAAAGGATTAGAGAGATCGGAACGTTGAAGGCAATAGGTGCCAAGAACACTACCATTCTTGGGTTATTCCTTTTTGAAGCTATTCTGATTGGCGTCATAGGAGCTTCATCTGGCATGGTGGCAGGCATCGGGATGGGCTACCTACTAGCAAGTGCTAGTCCGGGTGGAGGTGGCGGCGGTGAGGATACCGCAGACAACGAATCTTCTGGTACAGCTACTACTACGGATAATACTGAATCTCAGCAACAGACACAAGAACCACTCACTCCTGTGTATTTGGCGGAAGACATGATAAGAGTTTGGTTTATATCAGTTGGATTGAGCATTGTAGCTGGTTTATATCCTGCATGGAAGGCTTCCCGCTATCTTCCAGTGGACGCACTAAGATCTCTTTAGCCTTTGCTTGGCTTTTTCGATTTGATAAAGGAAAAAGATCGATACACGCATTAAATTAAGATTCATATTCAGTGACAAGTTAGCGTAGTTGACTTGGGGAGGAAAATCATGAGTTCAACACAAGGCAAGCTGGCTTTTATAAGCACTGTGATCAGTATTAACACCATTGCGTTCGTTGTCGGATGTACTTATGCAACAGTATTAGCGGAGCAGAAAATTACCATAATACCAGACGCACATTCAGATACAGCTGTACGATTCGTTGACGTAACAGATTATTTCCTTCCCGCTGGTGAAAAATTGACATGGTTTAATGACGACTTCGTAGATTACAAACTAATGCTGACTGACGAGAACAACTCTACACAACTTGCAGAATTTGATCTAGCTTCCAATGGGTCTTTCAGTTATACATTTGAAGAGCCCGGAAAGTATTATTATTCTTCCAAAGAATATCCGAAGATTCAAGGATTGGTGCGGGTTATCGATCCAAATAATATCTCAACAGTAAAGAAAACAGACCTTAAGAATGGTATAGACGTTCAAGTTAGCTGGACCCCGTCTCAGATAGGTTCGAGTCCAGACCAACAAGGAACGACGGACTTTCTCATAATCTTCATCGATAACAAGACTGGTGCTAATCAGGAACATATCGACTACAGGTTTTCAATTAATGATGAATCTGAAAATGAAGTATTCAGCCAAAGTTTGCATTCAACATATGGGGTTGAAGTGGCCAAGTACACGTTTGATAAGCTTGGCAACTTTAGCCAAGAGGTGAAGATCACACATATCCTTTTTGCACCTGTCGATCCAGATCTGGTCATATTTGACAAGGCTATCATAGCCAATTAAATAATTGTGGGATTGATAATCGTATAGAAATGACCCCGTTTCCATCTATGATGACTGATATCTGACAGAGAATACAGGGAGGTGATACTCCGATAAGGGAGGGTGAGTTTGAGAACTGATAACGGGAGAGTTCGAGAGTTTGAAGAGATAAGCGAAAATAAAAAATGAGAGAGTTATTCTCTACTCTTCGTCGCTTTCCTCATCTGATGAATCTGATGATGAGGAACCTGCAGGCTGAGTGAGTTCTTCAGCATTTGCGGCTATAGTA
>DASQQK010000246.1:0-5690 GCA_035643435.1 Nitrososphaeraceae archaeon
GGGTTCTACATGGCTAGGCTAAATCTTCAGGACGCCTAATTCTGTCCCTACTTTCTCTAAGGGGACCAAACATGGAACTATCTTGACAGGTGATCTGCGTATTAGGATTCATTTCAATTAATCATTCTTATCTTCTACAGCTTGGACACAAAATTCATGTTAACCTCAGATGGTATACCAATACCTAATGGATCTGGAATATGGACTTCGTTGATGGGTCTTCATATCTCAGCATTCTACAATCCTTTTATAGTTTGAATATTATATTTTTATAACCAAAAAAAGAAGGTGGGCGATCATGTTCTTGTCTCTACCAACGTGGTCGATCTATCTTATTAACCTAATGGGGCAATTAAAGATACATACCCGTGTGTTTGGGTATGTAGCCTTTTTATAGAATTTCGTACAATAAAAGGTGGTTCAAGCACCCAAAGGATAGGTAATAATTATTTCTTAAGATATCAGTTGCCTATCCTTTGTAGATTCATACCACTAATAACAGTAGAACTATAGCCTCGAAATTTTATGTTTCTATGAACTAACGCATCGCCAAACATTCTTCCTCAGATCATTCTAGCTTAAATGGCACAATTTTCTTAGTATGCGGCGGCTCATCCCACTATCCGATAATATAGCGGCATCTGCCGCACTGAAGTTGGGTTCTTGAATTACTTATCTTGAAAATCTGAGTTGATGTGTGAACATGTTCAAACTAGTCAGAATGCATTCACTACAAGATTATTATTACGAAAAGTTGTAATTGTCAACAAATCATTTAGTTTGGTGTATAAACGTCTATGATCTCATATGAGTGGAGGGATTTAGATGCATAGGAATTCGTACGTCGAGAAACTCAAATCCTAGCTCACATACTCAGATCTATTTCCGTCCGTCAGTCCGAAGAGCAGATTGCAGAAAGATTCACTGATGATATAAACTAACTCATCATATCTGTCTATATAGCCTGCTATCTCAGGTCTATCAGAGTACTTGCTCGATAATATGTCTAAACTGCATTCCACAGGTTCGAAGAATTTGAGGAAGAATTAGAAGTTGCTGCTGATACTGGACTTATCAATAAACTATTTAGAACCGATCATGATAGTTTCTACTCTTCAAGAAGTGCGCATGCCTTAATGCATGCATATGCCCAAGCTCGCCGGCCGCCTACCCCTGGGAATAATGCTTCATTCTTGTTCAGAATTGAAGAAATAAAAAGCAGACTGAACTTTGATACTCTTCAACTAGTAGTAGTAGTAAATGTGAGGCGGCTGAAAGGATTTGGAGGTAATTGGAGCCGCCTACCTTGTGCACCACGATGGCAATATAACATGCACGAATTTGTATAAAACTAGGTCTCTAATACTAAATCATAATCTGTATTTGTAATAGCTGTCTATCGAGTAGGCGGCCATAGGATAAGTCACGACAAACAGCTATCCGTGTGCTGCAGATGCATAAGTAGGTCACGACAAAATACCGGACTGCCCAATTAAATGATTCTAGACTTGGAAAGAGGGTAGGACAGCCAAAGAAATGGCCGTCCACCTTACCTATGGTAACCGTTGGTACATTTATAGCGGGTATTCAGACTAAAAGTATTATGGTGTAAGTAAGATAGGACAGCCAAAATGAAGCTCATTGGCCAACTTTAGGAATGGCCGCCTGCCTGACACTTGACCTCATTGACATAATGCAGCTGTTGCCTGCAATACTTCTGTGCTCTGCTGCCGTATTTTCGGAAATATGATATAAAAGGATTTTAGTTACATCATTATCAGAACAACGCGAGAGGCAGTAATAATATTTTAACCAGTGATCATCTTATGGAAAATCATGTCTGGCTCCTCCTCGATCAGAATAGGGACATCAGGTTATACGTACTCTTGGAATGTAAGACAACCTTCACCATTTATCTGGTATGTTAATCAAGGATTCAATTCTGTGGAGATTAATGCAAGCGATTACAAATTTCCAAAATGAAAGTTGGATAAACACCTGGAAAGCAAGCGCCCCAAAGGATTTTACATTTTCGATAAAGGTGAATCGTTCTATTACAGACTACTTGAGACTAAGGGGCGAGCGAGCTTTAGATTTATGGAATAGTTTCTCAAAAACATTAGATAGTATTCGAGATAGGATTGATTTCTGGCTATTCAAAATGCCAAGAACATTTAGGTATACAGACCAAAACCTCGGAACTTTGAAAGCATTCCTCAAGATGCCAGAGCAGTTATTGAATTTCGAGATTCATCATGATGGGACGCAATAGATAAAATTGGAGAGATAGGAATAGTCTTTTGCTCAGTAGATGCGCCAGGACTCCCTCGCACTGTAACCTCTACTAGTGAATCTGTTTATCTAAGAATACATGGGTACCAAGAATGGTATCGATATATATATATTCTCATGCTGAGCTTGATGAAATTTTGACTTCAGTAAAAGATCTGGATGCGGAGAAGAAGGCCATATACTTAAATAACGATCATGACATGTTACAAAATGGTCTTTACCTGCTGAAACAAATATAATAAACAATTTATTTACAGGATTTATACGATTATTGCAGTTGCAGTTACATGTTCACAACAATTTTGATGCATAGGTTATAGATGGTGCTTTAGATACTGCTTAGTGCGTTTGAATATAGAATAGGCGGCATCTTCGTAGTTGAGTACTATTTTGCTATCCATCTCACATATAGCTGCGATAACTTCGACTAAACTGCCTCTGAACTTGATATGTCTCACTCTATGGTCGCCTCTTATTATCTCTACATTTCCAAGTTTGCACTGTTCGTACTCGGCTCTGCCTTTAACTGATATTGCACCCACGAAGTCTCAAAGACATGATTGTAGGGTTAGAATATGTTGCTGATCCTAATGAGTCTACCAATTTCTCCTCAGAATCATCTTGCACTTCGATGGTTAATAGCTTAATCTCTGTCCGCAATAATTGTGAGCATCCTACTATCTAATCCACTTGCAAGCTCCAATTCTATGCCAGCAGACACAGGCTGTCATAAGATTAAAAAGCTGTAAGATAGCTCTCACAGGTATATAACAGCACCATATCCACAAACGCTATATCTCATGTTATCAGACAAGTTATTCCTACTTTTCAACCTCTATATATATCTTAGATAGATTTACATAGGGCAAAACTTCTTTTATTTTCTGTTCGATCTCATCTATGACTGATTCAATATTGTCAGTAATCAAGTCATCAACTAGATTAACTTCTATGGCTATTAGTACATCCTTTGGAGCCAAATGCATACTCCTCAAAGAAATTACCTTGTTGACTTCCGGAATATTTTGAACAGATTGAAAAACACTATTATGTTCTTTTTTTGATATCGCCTCTCCTAAAAGTAAGCCTCTATTTTCTTTAGCCAAGAAGAAGGCAAAGGCCATCAGAATACTTCCAATAGCAAGAGAACTGTATGCATCGTATGCTGTATTTCCTGTCACGTAAGATAAGGAAATTCCTGTAGCAGCAATGGCTATACCCAACAAAGCAGCTGAATCTTCAACCATTACGGTCAATATCGCAGGGTCTTTACTTTCTTGGAATTCTCTGACTAAAGTTGTGATGCTAACCTTTTGCCCTCTTAATTCTATCGTCTTTCTAAAGGGTTTGAATGCGACTCTTAATGAGTTTGCCTCAAAAGCCGATGAGATAGCTAAAATCACATAGTTTATAAATATATTTTCAATATGATGTGCAGCGCCAAAAAGTGAAGTAATGCCTTGTTCAAATGATAACACTCCAGATATTCCAAATATCATGGTTGCAACGATAAATGACCAAAAGAATTGTTCCTTTCCGTATCCAAATGGATGTCTTTCACTTGCCGGCTTTGTGCTTGTTTTAAATCCGACTAAGAGTAATACCTGATTAAATGTATCTGAGAATGAGTGATAGGTTTCAGCCCACATTGCAGTACTGCCTGTAAACATTGCGGCAATAAGTTTGGCTACCGCTATTCCAAGGTTACCAAATAAAGCAGCATATACAGCCTTCTTAGAAGAATATGGATCTCCAACCAAATATCTACACTATATTAAGTAATATATAAGGGCAATTAGATGAATTTAACTCTCGAAAACACCGCCTTAGATCAGAAATTTAGGCTGACCCATGGCTAAAGTTTGTGAAGCATATATTTTAATTACAACGATACTAAAGTTATTCTGGGTATACATGCAAGTAGACTCTACAGTTAATGATCTGTTGAAATACCTTTCCAGCTAATAGGGGGTTTGATAGATACAAAGGTCAGTGACGCTATGCAAGAGAACCATTTAATACGACATCCATTTAATGAAATACAACCCCAGGAGACGTTTCAGGAAATAGCTCAACTGATCATGAATATATTGGATCTATACGGCTTACTGGGACCGATCTTGTAAGAAAGGTCATAGGGCATAATGCTGGTATAGATGGTTATAGCGGTATAGTAGGGTTCAATACACAAATAGGCTTGGTAATAGTGTGCAGTTGTTATTTCACAGATGTGCCGCCTGTAGAAATGATAGATACAGCGATGACCTTCTTGTCTTATTAATTGCCTGCCCTTACTACCAATGCGTTCCTGACTGGTTATGTTGTTAAGTTGATAAAAATTCAAAGAATCAATAATTACGTTCCAGCCACCAACGGGACCTCCGATACCACCGCTAGGCCAAGGTTAAGGTCGCAAACTAATAGATAGATGACCGTTGTTCAGAATTAAAGGAATAAAAAGAAGGCTGAACTTTGTTATTCTCGCATCAGTAAAATAAAGTTGCTGAAAGGATTTAGAGATGTTCCTGTTTTACTACCACAAAAATTGATATCGAATAAAATCAGGACATATACTTATAAAAAGCTGTCTAATGAGCAGGAGGCCATACCGCTGACCGTATGACAAATAAATTCTGTGATTCAAAGTATTAAAGGATTGAAGACTTGGGGGCTTATAAATCAACTATGCTGATCACACATGGCAGTATTATTGCATACTGAGGCAGCAGGTTTACGCTCCAAACAATTCAAAAACGAAGGGTAGACGACCATGAGGAAGGATGGTGTCAGAATCACTTAATTCTGGTCGCCTACCCCTAAGCTTGTCGTTTGGCAATGACGTTCTTTATGCTCACTGTCTTTAGTTTCTTGTACTTTAAAATATAAAAATGCTCTCAACAAGTGAAAGAGCGGCCAATGGTACTATTGGTCGGCCTTTTACCAATCGTTTATGGACCTCTATAACTATGTACTGAACGCATTTGTCCTGAGTTGTAATACGCATTATCTTTGTCTTTGCCGCCTCTGCAAGCTTCCATATGAATCCTATTGGCAACTGCACCTTCGTCTCCTGCTCTTGCCCAGTTACAGGATTTGTTAAGCTTTCAACCTGAACATCCATTACATCTGGTACGGAGAAGCTACTATTTTTCCCGTCTATTTTGACTGCGATATCAACGAACTGTAGTTTAAGTATAAATTTAAATGTCCCAGCAAAAATTTGGAAAGGGCATCTCCCTTCGCCAGATAGAATGTTAAACAGCATCAAGACCATCTAGACAAATGTCTTGTCCATTCTGTATATGACAGAGCACCAATGCCCTACATAAGCCATTACTTGGAAATCACTGAAAATTACATGGGCATGCTGCTGCTCGTTCAGCGCTCATAGAAATGAT
>DASQQK010000247.1:0-7536 GCA_035643435.1 Nitrososphaeraceae archaeon
CAATGTTGCAGTAATCTGTGTGCATATCACAGCCATAAATAGGGGTAGAGCTGGTTTAATAGACCAGAAATGATTCTTAGTTCTAGCTACAAATAGAAATAGATGTCCAGCTACTGAGAGCTTTAGATAAATGAATGATTGTAACATAGATTGATTGAGCTGAAAAATATCAGTTCCTATATATAGTAGAATAAAAGTAGAAGCAACACCTATTATTCCAAGAATTGTTGCTATTCCTAATACTGTTCTCATATCCCACCTTTCTGGTTGGGCAGAATAACGTACGTTATCATAAGCAATTGTAATAATAGGCATATCATTCAAGATAGCCAATAGTACAATCATAAGTGGGGTAATTGGATAAAAATTAAAGACTATTATGGAAAGAGTGAGAAATAAAAGAATCCGAATGGTTTCACCTATTCTGTATATGGCGTAGTTATTCATGCGCTGGAATATCCTGCGACTTTCTTTTATGGCATCTATAATCACAGAAAGACCAGGCCGAGTCAGTACAACACCTGCTGCTGATTTCGCAGCATCTGTTGCCCCTTCAACTGCTATTCCAATATCAGCTTTTTTTAGAGCTGGAGCATCATTTACTCCATCACCTGTCATTCCTACAATATGTCCTTTTTCTTGTAAAAGTTCTACAATACGATATTTATGTTCGGGAAAGACTTGAGCAAAGCCGTCGGCCTCTTCAATCATTCTCTCTTCCTCAAGCTTATTGCTATATTTCCTATCAAGTATTGTTAATGCTTCCAGTATATTTGTACCCAGATTCACTTCTTTAGAAATCTCTTTGGCAATAGCTGCGTGATCCCCTGTTATCATTTTGACATCGACTCCCATTGATTGAGCCGTACTGATCGTGTCTTTAGAATCATCTCGCGGAGGATCAGAAAGAGAGATGAGCCCTATGAATTTCCAATTTCCGTTTGTATCCGTCCTTGCAACACCAAGAGAACGATAGCCTTTGCTAGCAAACATATCTACTTTATCCTGCACTTTCGAAACAATATCTCTTTTATCGCCTGAGGAAAGTGAGAGTATAACCTGTGGGGCGCCCTTAGAAACGTTGAAAGTAGTGCCTGAATTCTGATCTAAAACGGTTGCTTCCGCTCTCTTTATCACTGGATCAAATGGTTTGAAGGAACTCGATTTATAAGAGTCAATTTTATCAATGATTTTCAACGAGCTGCATCTATCTATTATTGCATTATCAATCGGATCATTATCTTCTTCTCTAGAGGCAAAGGTGGCATATAGGATTACATCTGCTTCAGTATATTGATCAAATCCTGTGACATCAGCTACATGGAGCTTGTTCTCTGTTATGGTACCTGTTTTATCTGAGCAGAGAATATCTACTCCTGCCATTTCTTCGATAGACACTAGTTTACTGACTATAGCCTGTTTCTTGGCAAGAAATGTGGCACCAACAGCCATAGTCACTGATAGAACAGCAGGAAGCGCCGCTGGTATCGCTGCAATGAGCAGTACAAGTGCAAATTGTAAAGTCTGCAGCAAACTTTCTTGTCTAAAGATTGCTATGAGAAAGATAAGTACTATTAGAGCTATGGCAAAGGCGATAAGGTAATCCCCTATTTTTATAACAGCTTTCTGAAAATGACTTTTTGTCTTTGCTTCTTCTACTAGTTTGGCAGTCTTACCGAAATATGTATTTACACCTGTTTTCACTACCAATGCAGTCATCTCTCCTTTCTGAACAATCGAACTGGAGTATGCATCTTCAGCAACATGCCTTTCTACTGGGAGAGATTCTCCAGTTAATGCAGATTGATCTATAAGAAGATAGTCTCCATCAAAGAGCTTGACATCAGCAGGTACTATATCTCCAAGACGAATTCTTACTACATCGCCTGGAACCAGCTCTCGAGCTGCAAGTTCAGTCCACTTGCGATCCCTTAATACATGTGCTTTAGCAGACAGCCTTTGCTTCAAAAGACTAATTGCATTGTCAGCTTTATGTTCCTGCCAGAAAGCTACTACGGCATTCAAAAATAGGAGACCAACAATTATCCAGAAATCTTCCCAATGGCTGATTATTGCCGAAATGATAGCTGCTGCTTCTATCATCCATGGAATGGGACTCCAGAAATAACCTAGAAACTTTCTAACTGGATTGACCTTTCTCTCCTCAATCTCATTATATCCATATTTTTGTAGACGCTCTTCTGCTTCTGTAGATGATAATCCTTCTTGGCTTGATGACAGGTTTTTGAAGGTCTCCTCTAATGACATCACAGGATCTCCTTAATACACAATGTCCAGTTTATGATAGTGTCTAACAATTCCTCTTAAGGAGACCTGCATGTATATCCTCCGTGAGCTCTTCCTTCCCTTCTTCTAATACCATCTGTGGGTTGGTGTCGAATTCTTCAATTTGTGGAAAATCTGGGATATATTGTGAAAGTCTCTGCAGATTATCTGCTATTGCTTTCAAATCCAGTGGTCTCTCTCCTGATACCTTTCAATGGTTTAATTGACTTTATCAGCTCTCATTCTTATTCCTTCCTGCCTGCTACCAATATGCCATTATGTTAGCATGAGAGGATATATGTAATCGTCGATCCTCCCATAGAATAAGAAATAGTATCAGCGTGATCAGAGATAGGAGATAGGAGATACGGTATATGATCGAATAAATTAATTCCTATGATACGTCAGTTCACGAGATGATCTGTCATAGTGGGACCTCAACTGCTACATTGGTTTTTAGAAGCGAATCCCCAATGAGAAAAATAGGTGGCGGAAATAGCCTTAGTAATACAAACGTTTTTCAATTGAAACATCTACCTCCCGTTCCACGATTTTAAGTATCGCCTTCAGACACTATTGACTCAGAATATCATACTACTTCTCATGAAAGAAGATGGATCATATTTGTGCGACGGATCGTATTCTTTATGAGGTCCCTGATTAGCTAGTACAACTAAATCCAATTAGTAAATTAGGTTAGACTATCTTTGGTATTCTAGGCTTCCCATCTTTAAAGATGACTTTAGGCATATACTTCATTGAAAATGAAGCAGCGCTGAGTAATACAGATTCGAATCCTCTGCCGGTATCAGTCAAACTATATTCTACCCTTATTGGATACTCCGATACGATCTCTCTTCTGATGATTCCATGGTATTCGAGTTCACGTAGACGTTCTGTAAGAACCTTTGGTGTAATGCCTTCTATGTTCTCCATAATTCGATTAAATTGTTTATGGTCTCTTAGAATTTCTCTTATGATCAGGACTGTCCATCTTTTTCCTATGATTCTAAAAGTTGCTTCAATAGGGCATGACTTGAGTTCTGGCATATTATAGACTGATTCTATTATTGAACAATTTCTATCTGACATACTCATTCACTTCCTGTCTAGTAACTAAGTATAGATCTGGTTACGTGAGACTTATAAACTATACATTTGATATCTACTATGTAAATGAAACCAACGCTAGTAGGTACAAAAAAACAGCTACATTATAACAAGACAACTTCAATTCTAGTTGCTGTCAACACGTGGAGAATACTAGGTATCGCCTTCCTATGGGGTGTTTCCCAAGGGATTTTGCCGCCTGCATTTGGAATACCTGCTGGAGTGGGAGACATTTTAATTGGAGTAACTGCGATTCCATCTGCATACTTCCTGATAAAAGGCCGTAGTTGGTCCAAATATGCTCTTGTAGTTTGGAGTGTCTTAGGTATTGCAGATCTAGTTAATGCAGTTAGTCTAGGATTAATCACTGCCCCTGAGATGGGTTCCACAATGACAACATTTCCTTGGATTCTAATACCTATTATTGGAGTCCCATTGGCGTTAATATTACATGGAATCACTCTTTACCGCCTAAGAAATACTGAATTTCCTTCTTCGAACTAGGTCCAAAACCTTTTCCACACTTTTTGATTCGATTTATAGACCATACCCTTATTCTGAAGTTAGACCACCAACCAGCTAACAGAGTATCTACTGAGGCAACAATGAGTAATAGCAGTATTACTTGATTAGAGAATGGCTATCCTGATATTTATTTTAGATTTTAATTTCAAAACGAGGTTGCTCCTTCAAGGTTCTAATCATAGGGAGATATCTATAGAATTATCTTGCATTGAAAGTATTAATCAATTAGGTACTTGTACCATAAAGCATTTATGACACAGTGAGAAACCTGAATTTTGGAACCCTCTCTAATTTGTAAGTGTTATTATTACCCACAAAGGACTGGTAGATTGTGGCTGATTCTGGAAGTACTTCTGAAAAGATATTACATTTCATACAAGAGAATCCAGGCTGCCACTTACGTATGATTAAGGGGAAGATGGAGATCTCGATGGGAACTGTACAATACCATCTAGAAAAATTAGAAAAGATGCAACGAATATCTTCAGTAAGACATGGTTTATACAAATATTATTTCCCCAGTGGCATTTTTCAGGAGAACGAGAAAGAAATCCTTCGAGCTCTGGTCCAGGAAACCAGCCGCGAAATCCTCATGTTCATCATAGAACAAAAAGCTCCTACTCAGACAGATATAGTCAATAAAATTGGGATATCAGCAGCATCTGTTAGTTGGTACTTGAAACGTTTAATTGAGTACAAGATAATTGATGAAATAAAAGAGGGGAGATACAAAAGATACCAATTACATAATAGAGAATCCTCTTCCAGATATATAATGATATTAATGCGAAACTACTATCCAAACATATGGGACCGCTGGAGCAATCGGCTGGTGGAGGTCTTTCTTTCTCTTTCTAGAGGGGATGAGGAATAATATTGATAATAATTGGAATAGAATTAATACTACAATTCATCTTCTCGGGGTTATTACTTCAATCGGAGTTTTTTGATGGCATTGAAAGAACTATTCAAGCTGCTACCGGAATTTTCTCAATACTGTTATTGGCGCTATCAATTTCGGCTTATAGAAGAACAGGCCTAAAGAAGATAATATTCGCAGCTGTTGCATTTGCTTTATTTGCAGTCCAGTTATTAATCGAATCTTTAGAAGATACCTTCGAAGTCCTAGATACAGGTTATGGGTCAGTACTAACATCTGCAATGACACTTGCTATCCTAGTTTTATTTTTTATGGCAATTGTACAAAAAAAATAGGCAGATATGGAAGAAATGAGATGGTAAATAAGCTTCAGTTTGGTGAGTAACTATGCTCAACTAATGAATGGAGAAGCACCTCTTTTCTGTTATGCTGATATAAGAGCCGCCTATACCGTACTTACACAATGTCATATTGCGTCTTAGTACAACAAAGTCTGGGAATTTCTTACTGCATAGACCTCGCACTAACTTGGTTAACATCAATATCATCGCACTATCTTCGATGAGTTAATTGTAAAAGATCCGTCAAGGATTAAAAATGAAAAAGGGGATAGATAGATAATAGATAAAAATAATACAATCTTATAACCAACACTTATCCATCCTCATACCCATAGTGCATTAGTTCCAATTCATTATCTATTACCTGTCCGACTCCTTTAGCATGTAGATTGTCTTCCTCGATTCCCGGTTCCAGATCACTTGTTTCTATCATCTTTATAACATTACTGAAGTTGCCTGCAGGAACATTTGCAGTTTGATTCATACTTACGATCTCTGCCTTATCCAATGCAACATCGGGAGCAATTTCCTGATAATATCTGGAACCAAGTAGAATAGTTCCAGGCATTATCAAGCCAGCAGTTGCATTATTGGAACCATGTAACCATGATCCTTCGTGATCGATTAGTTTGCTATTCTCGTAATTATTAACATCTTCACCAAAGTAAAATACGCTGTTGGTTTGTTTGCATATGGCAAAATAATCCTTGGTCAGTTCAAGTAAATCTCCAGTTTCACTATTAACAACCCTTTCTTCAACAGCTCTTGTGACTATTTCGTCCCCTACAACTTTAGTCTCATTGCTCACTGTCACAGTTACATTAAGTGGTTCGCCATCTTCTACGCCTGCAAACACAAGTTGGTAACCTGGTTCTAGAATAAAATATGGATTTGTGCCTGTAGTAGAGAAATTACAATCTTTTATATTATATGAGCTTGTCCAGGACTCGTTCTGTGCATCGACCATAATTGAAGTACTGATAAATGGTGTAGTGACTAGTACTATTGCTGCCGCAGTTACTACTACAGAGTGGATATTAGATTCGAATACTGACTTTTTCATTAATGTTAGTACATTGTACTACGGTTAATAAGTAATCTGGTACAACCACCTAAATGAATATAGAAGATTATGATGCTAGATCTGTGAACAATTAGATGCTTGTACCATAAACCTATTATATTACTATGACGAAATTTTGTTGCATAAATAAATATCTTGTGGTACAAGTGTCTAATTAAGCAACCCATATTCTTAGCAAACTTAGCAAATTAGTTAGATACTTGTACCAATTTTCTTATTAAGATCCATCATATTATAGTCATTTCAATGCAAACGAAACATTCGTCTGGTGTAATAGCTGTAGTCCTAGTGTTAGCAACACTTGTAGTGATGTCCGTTGCGATCTCTATGAACGTATATGCACAAAACACTACACAAACAGAAAATATGACAAGTGATCAGGCTGCTACTAATATCACAAATGCAACAGGATTAGGATCTAGCATCGGTGTAGATGACGACGCAGATGAACGAGAAGAGTATGAAGAAGGACCTGGAGAAGATAAAGATGAACCTGGAGATATAGACCAAAATGATGAGGAAGACTAAGATATACTTTGTGCACTAGACAGTCAATGAATTGCTAAACAATTCATTATTTTTTATTTCAGTTCATTTTTCTTGACTTGTTCAGCTTTATGTAATATGATATAATATAATATCACACAGGACTAAAAGATGAAGAACACTTGAAAGTATTCTTCCAACTCATCTCTTTCAATTCCGTTTAGGTTACGCCTGTATAGATTTGAGTGTATCTGTACTGTTTGTAATTGAATTATTTTGTTGTACTGCTTGCTTAGTACGTAATTTTTCCTTACCTCTTCTATTATTTGGTGAAGTTCGCAGAGGACGTTTACAACAAGGGCAGATATATCCATCATGGAAAAGGTATACTTCACACCTTCTGCAATACTTTATTCCGCTACTGTAATATCCAAAACTTGAACCTATTCTTATACAAATATTACGACATGGCATCATGAATCACAATATACAATAATCTAAAAAACCATAAAAGCAATAAGATACCCTTCTCTGAGGGGGAGTATCATCTCTACTCTCTACCCTCATCAGATTATTGTGTCTGCGGAAGTGGACTACATTGCCAAAAAATCACCATAAATACCATAATTTGGACATGTGACTATGTCCATGATCCATACAACAATATGACCCATGGCATTTACAAGATACATCGATGAATGAACTGCGACTCACTGGGACTAAATGGAGTATATCTAAGCTATTTGGACTGGTAGACTTGACTAGTCTTTGATACCGGCCTTATTTAATGGCGGATGAGCAATACTTTTCTAGATTTCCTTAAC
>DASQQK010000248.1:0-6089 GCA_035643435.1 Nitrososphaeraceae archaeon
AGAAGGAGCATCTGGTGATTGTGCACTCTCGTATGGTTGTTCTGCTGCTGGTGCCATTTGTTCTTCTCCTGATCCTACTGACCTTTCTAATTGCGCGCTTGCGAGAGTATTTGATCCGCTCGTTACAGCAACAACTCCTGACAACATTAGAAATCCTACGAGAATTCCTGTTATTATCTTCGAATTTTCGTTCCTTAAAAAGAAATGACCAATCAGTTGTGTCATAATTTGGATATTTGAAATTGACTTTATAGAGCTGATCGAGATATTACATCTAAGTAAGAAATTAGCGAATTCTCTAGAAGGAAACTCAATCGTGTGGTATTGACACTGCCCAGTAGTTGTGAGACAATTTTTGTGGACGCCCGATGAGTGCTCTGAATGACACTGCAGGACATAAGGTACTGCAAATATGCGTCGACATATAGCCTATGCCTTAAAGAACACACAGTCCAGAAGCTTGCAGCTCCTCATATTCAACTCAATTCTCCATTGTCCTCCAATACCCTCGATCTTTGTAGCATTCTGTCAAGATCAAATATTCTATGCTGAGGCATAAACATTATCTTCTTTCTGACTGAAATTGTATAATTTTATAATCAATTCATCCCAGATAGATCAATTTATCTGTTGTTGAGAATATGATGAAAGGCTCTATGCACAATAACAAAAAAAGAAGGGTGTGTTTGCTTTTTGATCTGCTTATCTCACTTTATGATCAGGTTTTCTGCTGGTGTGATGTCTGTAACACATACGGCTTTCAGTGTACCATCTGGAGCTGATCCCCCTTCTGGAGGTACAGGGGCTAGCTTGAATGATACCACTTGCTGAACGACGTTCCCTGGGTTAAAAGTGTCGAGGGTTGTACTCGTGGGATTGAAGCTACTGTGTGCCTCGAACTCGTTAGGGATGTCTGTCAAGCGCGCAGTACTTCCTTCTATTGTCACATCTCCAGGTTGTTCCCAGCTAATTCCGACGACTCCGGGATCATCTCCACAATCTGCGACTGTACCTAGCATTACCATGTGGTTATGCCAAATAGGATTACTTGCATCATCATTCTGTGTTTCACTGTCTAAGACGCCAGCATGTGTAGTAGCTACTATTAGCGAGCCGTCACCTGTATTTGTATTCTCGGTAAGTATACCGTACCCGAATGCACCACCTTCACCATTTTCTGGAATCAGTCCATGTGTTTTGAGGAATGCATTTAATCCTCCCATTGTGCCCTCACCTGGGTCAGTCTCCCCAAATGGCTCGACAATTGCCGTCTTTATTGTCAAGAATCCATCGATAATTTTACTTGGGATCTCCCTTAGGAATTCTGGAAATGTCTGCTGCGCGGTTAATGCCACCCCATTCTCGTCACCTTGAGTTTGGGAGCCTGTGTTCTGGCATCCAATGTTTATTGGGAAAAAGTCGTTACCACAAGCATTGGTCTCTGATGTTGCCTGATTCTTGTCGTATGAAAATACACTTTATGTTGATTCAAACAGTACTGAAGTTGTTGCAAGGGATATCGCTAGTGCTGTTACAATCGCGAAGTTCCGCATTTTTTCAGCTTTAATTGCTTTTTCCAGCTCTAGTTTAGTTTATTTAGGTTGAGTGAATTGTAATTATCACTTAAATCTCATTTATCTACTCTATGATTCTACAGGACTGAATGATAGCTGGAATGGTTAGTTAATTCTTACAGTTTCTGTTTTGCACCATCGTAGAATTCTCAATACAGTAGTATAGTGAAATAATATAATACTAAACTCCCTGTATGATGATACAACGTTCCATACTAATATGTGTTCGAATTATTCCGATGGTACCACGAGGCCTGGAAACTTTCTACTCGTATTTGAATCCAACCTAGAATAACCTATTTAGAATTAATCTAGTCCAATTTACGATATCATTGTTTGGCTACTGGTTTTTAGATGATGAAGAATAACACACAGGGCATCACATCAATAGAATTCTTCACTGAGTCGGAGTCAGAGTTCAAAGTAGTTATTGTCCGACTGATAATTGGGGGTAATAGAGTATCATGATCACGTCATGTGCAAAACACAAATAAACAAACTAAACTAACGACAACGCGAACTCATCCATCCCTAGTAATCTTTTTACGCTAGATCATCTTCATATGTTAGGCGATTGTTTGGCTTTGCAAACAAAGAAACGTATACTTATCCTAGGGGCAGGATTTGGAGGAATTAGCCTCGCGAATTCACTAAGAAGCAATCCAGTTATATCTTCTGATGGACATCAAATCACAATCATTGATCAGAAAGATTATTTCATGATGGGATTAGTTAACTTATGGATCCTGAGCGGTATCAGAACTCTCGAGGACTCTAGGACTCCTTTGAGTAAATTGAAAGACAAGGGCATAAGATTTCTACATGATAAAGCATCGGCAATTGACTTTTTATCAAAGACTGTTACAGTTGGTGCGGCTTCTGATGTTAAATTAGAATACGACTATTTGGTTATAGCATTGGGCACAGAATATGCGCTAGAGAAAGTCAGTGGGTTTTCGGAAAGTGGAGGATTTAATCTATATGACCCAGAGCAAATTCCAAGCCTTAGGGAAAGGATACTTTCACTCAAAAATGGAAAGATTGCAATATGTATAACATCTGTTCCTTACAAATGCCCTCCGGCACCCTATGAGGCGGCGTTACTTATCAACAATATTTTAGTCAAGAATGGTTCCAGAGACTCTGTTTCCCTTGATATTTATACACCTACTTCAATCGCCTTACCAGTGGCTGGCGAGAAGGTGAGTCAGAGTGTTGTCGATATACTTAACAAGAATGAGATTGGTTATCATCCATCACATAAAGTAAAGGAAGTACTAGACAACGGGAAAATTGAGTTCGAAAATGGGAATAGGGTTGATTATGATGTGCTTATAGGGATTCCACCCCATGAAGTACCTTCAATTGTAAGAAAATCAGGTCTTGTAAAGCAAGGGCAAAATTTTGTAAACATAAACAGGTATACTCTTGAAACTGAATATGAGAACGTTTTTGCAATAGGGGATGTGAATGAAATTAAGGTGGATGGGAATCTCTTTATTCCTAAAGCTGGAATATTTGCAGAATCTGAGGCGAAAGTAGTAAGCCAACTAATTATTGACGACATAAGGACTAAAAGTAAATCCTCATTATCAGCGAAATTTGATGGGAAGGGCTTTTGCTTTATGGAAACTGGCAATCAAAAAGCAGGTTATGTTGCCGCAGATTTTTATAACGAGAAAGGTCCTACTGCATTACTAGAGCCACCATCAGAGGAGTCATACAGAAAGAAAATAGATTTCGAAAGAAAAAGACTGAGTGAATGGTTTTGATCATTCCTATTTGGCCACGTTCTGAAATGAAGTAACTAACAGGCGAATTTTTACATACACTCAAATTCTTCAGAACCTGACTCATAGATAATCAAATAATGCGGATAAGTGCGCTATATCCAAATCCTCAAGGTTTTTCGATGAACTCGATATCAAATAGACTCTCCCATGCCTAAGGGACGTTAAGGCGCTCTAGGTTCAGAAAGTATGTCGCAGACGAGAGGTTTCATCCTTACGTATGGGTTTTTCGCCGTAAATAACAATGTTGTGCTCACGTTTGTAATGCTGCCTCGGTTACTGCTTCTAAAAAAGCAGCATTCTGTTCTTTCGTCCTCCCCGGATACAACGAAGCTGCAATTATGGGCATATGCTGCTTATAGTGTCACCTAGCGGCAGAACACTAACATATCTATGATACAGCACAGCGTATAATTTACTATAGCCTCACTTACCCCCCCTCTTCAGGTTAAAAAATAGTAATGACTAACGAGCTCTTTTTGGTGGTCTAAATCTACTTCTCTTGCTGGCCTACCAGAGCTACTCCGTTCTCGTCACCTTGAACTTGTGAGTTCGTGGTAGTCGTAGTGTATCGTAGTGTACTAGCGTAGGTGGTGGCAGTCGTAGTGTATCATTCATTCGCACAAATTGTTTCAATCTCCGACAGCTACAAATCGATTTCTAATACTAACTATATTTATAGATCCAGTGGTATTAGCTAGCGATCTAGTAGGCTTAGTCTCTCCTCGATCAGAGACCTCCTTGTATCTTCCTCATTGCCTAGGTAATCACTTGATCTTTCTATTGAAGTGATATTCGATGAGTTTGTAATTGTAGTTTCACAATCTCCATCTATGCATTCTGTCTTTTCACATGGACCAGCGCCTGAACAGGTAATTGAAGTACTTTTATCCTCCGCCTTCACTTCATTAAGAGTGATTGCAGTCATTGCGAATGTTGTAATCATTAGCAAGCATAACGCAATAGGTGTCCCGCCTTTAGCTATCCTCAGTTTATTTGACACTATGTTTAGCACGCTCTATAGATCTTATCTTATCATATTTGGATTAACTCACTTCTTTACTATAGTTTTCAACCAGCATTATTGCAAGTCAAAAATACCAAGTGAATTTACCATTTTGCGCTATGATAATCCTACAACTTAATCATCAGTATGTATTTACTATAGATCGTTTGCTACCGTCATACCGTAATCACTGGTTTTGCGATACTTGCACTCCTTTTCAAAACCATGTCAGTGACACTTATGAGCTGATACAAGATTCTATCCTATCAGGTCTAGTAATCGTACGGTGAAAATTTTACGCTCCAACACATATTTTCTTTTGTTTAGTTTAGGAGCAGGAGCAACATTTGTGCAGGTTAGAAGCATCATCTAGGGACTGATATGCTATGCCGTAAGGAAGCTACTGATATGCTTGTTTATGTTTATTTGAACACTTATGCTTGTGGTTCCACCACCTGTCCCAGAGTCAGTGCCACAGTAATGGGATTAGATATCGAAACCACTTTGTCAGGTTGTGTGAATGTTGCAAAGACATTTACCTCTGAAATACTCTCATCTAGAAAAGTCGTCGCTAAGGTTACAGACCCACTGTTATTTGCAATTATTGGCTGAGGAAATGACGATATCCTGATTAATGATTGATTTGTGCTAAACACTTCCATTATTGCGTTCATTGGTTGGCTAGCGAACGAAGAATCGTCCAATGTGTAGTTCACTATCAATTTTACCTGATTTCCAGGACTATTCGTTAAAGAGGTGAAATGTGCATACTCCAACTTCTGCGAAATTAGCTGCTGACCGGGAGAGGTCGTTTGTGATTGCGGTTCAGCTGTCGCAGGTGCTGCCGGCGGTGCTTCGGGTGTTTCAGGTGCTGCCGGCGGTGCTTCGGGTGTTTCAGGTGCTGCCGGCGGTGCTTCGGTTGACTCGTCAGTTCCTGGTAATATTGTCACCTGGGCGTTTGCATAAAAACCAGAAGAGGCACCCGTTAGACAAACTGTAGTCAGTATAGCAGTTATCGCAAGCCACTTCCATTTAAGCCAATTCGTCATCATCATAATCAACGCCATTCTTATGGGGTTAATAAACTTTAAATGTATTGCTAACCAAGAAGCAAGAGCCAATAGAATATTAAAAGATTTGACACATAGAAAATAAAGGCTAAAAAACATAATGATGATGTTCGCGTCAAAGGACTGACTGTATTTTGTTAACGTCTTTTTGCCGATGGTAATCGATAGTTAGAATGTGAAGTATCACCTATACTAACTGAAGATAATAGGTCGGTAAATAAACCATTGAACCGCTCATCATTAGATGCAGCGTAAAGTTCAATTGAGGACTTGGTTCAGAGATAACTACAGTACTTCTACGCGTTTAAGTCTTTCCACCTTTCTGATACTCATTCTGGTAATTCAGAATTTTATACTCTTGCCTTCTGTGTTGGCTGCAAGTGAATCGACGAGCCCGTTTGTATTACCCTCATCTCCAGATAGTGTAGTAAGAAAGAACGTCCCAATCGTATTTCCTGGGGACATAGCGACTCAGGTCACTGAGCCAATAATTGATTCGAATTCTCTGGGGGGCTCGATAAAGGAACTTTACCCATATTGTCAGGCGCGAATGCATTGTCTAAGATGGAGATATGGGTAGATCCAAACAATAACAACCAGCGGCAGAAAGTGTACGATTTCATCGATCAGGGTGGATGGGGAGACGAAG
>DASQQK010000249.1:0-5361 GCA_035643435.1 Nitrososphaeraceae archaeon
TCTGTTGGATTCTGAATTGCTATATCTGTAAGAGAGGCAGTAGCGTTTGTCGGAATATCTACATGATATATGCAGATAGTTCCGGGATTAGATAGTTCATTTACCACTGTTAGGTTTGCCGCACTTAGATTCGGTGCTTCACCTATCAGTATTGCAAGAGGGGATGTTGAAGTCTCGTCACAGGGAATGTTAGCCGCTATGTGACCATTTGTGATCTTATATGGTGTTGAGTCATAAAGGTGGATGAATCCTCCTGCAGGTATAGTCCTACCGTCTAATAGTATCGTTTGAGAGTCTCTCGATATGGCTCCTTGTGCTTCAGAATAATTGGTGCCAAGTGGGATCATGAGGGCAGTGGTTAACACAACTGATACCACAATTGCCAAAATGATTCTCGATGTGTGTTGCATTTGAGATAGGTAGAGAAATGTTCTATAAAAGGTTTCTTGCTACTAAGAGACTGATATTCCAATTGGTTGCTAGTGTAGTGAAATGAAAAAAGTGGAGTACCAGATACCATACTAACAACTCAAAGGCCAAATACACCAGGCTTTGAAAGCACAGGTATTGGACAACAACCAGTCGCCAGCAGCATTGAAGATAGTTTTGGGAAGTATTTATTCAGGAGAAGGTAGACGATCAATAAATGAACGGCTCTTATGATGCTAGGAAGTGATGTTACAGTATTTTGATAATTATGGTGATAGCGGTCAATTTGAATCTATTACTTCATCTATCCATGTCTCCGGTGGCCCGAGGTCATATCTACTTAGACTGATTGAGACAAAAGACCTGGATGTATGTACTTCCAGGCAATACATAGCAAGAGAAATTTTGAAGATTGGCCGTTTGAGTTTTTGCAGTTGATGTGACAAGTTGCTGGACTTGCCTATGGCATATATTAGCAGCACTAAGAGAAAGAAGAGAGAAACCAATGGTAAGAAATGACAATATCATAATTAATTGTTATCCTCATTATCCTGATCACCATCGCCATCCTCATTATTGCTGGAGTTGTCATTATCATTATCCTCGTCATCGTCATCTACATCTTCTTCGGCCTCTTCAGGTACAGCCTCCTCTTCATCATCAACAGTAGGCGATGGAATGTCATCACCACCATCTGCAGTTACATCTCCTTCGCCTGTGGACAGTATCTTAAAGATCTTGCCTTGTCCCAAAGATACCACATACATGTATCCATCAAAAGGACTCACTTCTATGTCAGAAATACCACCAAATCCTGTTGCAAATGAAATAGCATCTGCTTCGTCGTCTGTCTCAACTACTTTACCATCAACAGGTTCTGGAATTACAAGTTCTGATCTATCTGCATTTAGCTTGAAATGGTACAGATTACCATTGTGTATGTCACCTACAAGCATATCGCTTTTGAATTCAGCGCCGTACCTATCTGAGTCTAGGAACTTGATAGCAGTAGGTCCAACAGTGTACAACCATGTCAGTTGGGGAGAATGGTAATGCCCCCTTCCACCGAAATCTACAAGAGAGTCAGGCTGTTCAGGAGCTATGATACTACCTTCTTCACGTGGGTCTCCTCCTCCACGCTCCCATACTCCCATAACCTTACCCCATCCACTGTTAAAACCAGGTTTCACAAGATTTATCTCATCCCCGTAACCAGGACCGTTTTCCGAGTCCCAAAGATTCCCTGTGACTGGATCAAAGTCAATTCCGAAACTATTGCGTATGCCGTAAGCATAGTAGAGATTAAGAGGGTAATCGTTACCGAGAATATAGGTTCCAGCACTAGGGTCAATAACAGGCACACCATCCTGAGTTATTCTTAATATTCCACCTGTTCCATCTGCTGGCAATTGGTCATTATTCTGTGATTGTGTCGTCGTTCCACTCACTTTGTCTGTATCACCAATTGGGATATACAAGTTGTTGTCAGGTCCGATTGTGATTGCTCCTCCGTTATGACGCGGACCAGGATCTGCAGGCAGATCTAGTAATAGCTTCGGGTTAACCAGTCTACCTATAGATTTACTAGTTGTTGTTGGTGTTGGTATTGCGGTGTCTGGTCCAGAACCTCCTGGTACCACTACCTTCTTCGAATTCGTATCTATACACTCTATTTCCTATTGCAGTTCCTCCATCTTCACCTTCTGCTTCAGTGTAATATAGGAAAACATATGTCTTTCCCGTTTCGTTATTTTGAGAAATGGCGATTCCACACATACATCTTTCTACTTCTGTTGCTACATTGACATCAAGCAAAGGCTCTGGCTGTACTACTCCGTCTACGACTCGCATAATGGTACCCTTATCCTTCTCTAATACTAGAATATCATCTTGAGATAAGAATGCCATAGTAGTAGGTAAAGATAATCCATCAGCCACTACCTCTAAAGTGAATCCGGGAAGATTAAAGTCAGGATTGCCACTCTCTTCAGAGTATCTTAAAGGGAATTCAGGTTCACCTGAAGATTGAGCAGAAATCAATGACGATGATCCAAATATTTGAAAAGAAATGACAATCATTAGAATAGCTATTTGTACTGCTTTATTTTTGTCTCCAGCCCTTCCGGTTCTATCAGTCGATTCATCATCGTACCGTTCTGATCAATATAATTGATTATGTCAAATTGTTCAACATATTAGATCAGTACATAAGGGGGACCAGAGGACCGCGCAGGTAGACGTCGACCGCAGATCCTGGATAAACATACTAGCTTACCTCTTGACCTGAAAAGGATGACCAATTCCTGCTAATTGCTGTATAAAGAAACTTGCAGATACCGGTATCATACCTTAATATTATTACATATTGAATGCATAAGCATTTTTGAGCTTAGTCTTGATGACGACTATTAAACTTGTATTAGATAGCACAATGATGATCCCCACAAGAGACGTCATTTCTAGTTCTAACGCAATGCGGCAACCCTGGAGCAGCCACAATTTGCCAACACGGAAGCAAAGAAGCCGCCAAAAGGAGCTATGTATTGTATGTCGTCAAAATCCTGCAAGCTGCAGTTCCATTTTGCAGGATTTTTCAAATTTTTAATTAACAGAAAGCGTTCGGACTGACAAAGGCAGATTACGGCCTGTGATAGATGTGGTCTTTCCATTTAGGGGGAGACTGTTACAACAAGATTGCTAGCGGAGATCATTTTGGTACGATCGTAGTAACACCCCAATCGATTTAAACTGACCATTAATTGTTAGGATGCATTTGTTATAATGTTATGGAATCTACGAACACTGCTACCACTGCTAGACTTCAAGAAATTTCAAGTTGTGTCGAATGTAGCTGATATTGTAATTTTGCTACTCCTGATATATATTATCTTGACGAATCTTCAAGTCTTTCGCATGTCTGAACAAGATTATAATATGTACCAAGAGGGACTATCTTTGTTGCATTAAATGCAGTCCATCCAGACTCAATCATAAAGCGCTCAACTTGATGGGCATTTTCTGATTCTACCGTCCAGAGGAAATTGTGTTCCAGTGCTGAATGATACTGTTCCAGGATCCTTGTCTTATTCTTTAATGCGATATCATTCAAACCCTTGTTTGTCGCTGTTTTCAAAACAATTTTTCTACTTTGCACATTATTGAGTGGACAGGATTCAGTCGTATGACTCCCATATATTCCATATAATGCCATGATGTGAGTATATAAGCTTCAATATATTATGAGTCTTATGATTTTCAGTTATAGATTATCTTCCGCTGCAACCAACGCGGTGTCTGGTCTAAAAAGATACAGGAGGATACATTAGATAAAAGCCATATTTGAAAGTAATTGCCCCTGCACCTGTCTCTGCATCTTGTTCTTCGTTTATGCTCTGACTGCGGATCTAGCCTTTATGTGGCCTATGCGTTTCCGTAAAGATATCACTAAATCGCATCGAATTGTAGCCGTTTTACATTTGCTATTTACTCAGTCTTTTTTTTGCTATTATTTATTCATCCTAATGACATCTAGCTGACCACTATGCAGCCAATCCTTAAGTTCATCATAGGACGGTTTGGCATCATGCTTTCCAGCTAGATGGAGATTCAAAAATGCGTAGTTGACCTGGTTTAATAATGGTTTGTTCTTCTCATCGCCTTTACGAGTCTTTTCTTTCAAGTCGGAGGGAACGGTATTCCACCAATCGGCAAAGCTTCTCGTCATCAATATCAAATGAGACAACATAGATTTTAAAGGTTTTTTCTCTTCCTTGCTTGCAGCTTAATGATATTCTGACTCTGACTGTAAAAGGCCATCTACTTAAATAATGATCATGGCATGTTGCAAAATGGTCTTATTAGTTTGCTTAAATGAATGCAATGTTGATATTCTTATATTGTTAATAATACGTTGGCCCTACTTACGCCACTGAATTGAAATGCCTGACAATAAATTTCAGTTCTGCACCTGATTACATCTGCAAATATTCTTGGTTAGCCTTGTGATGGTATTCATCAATAGAACTGATTTTATTCATCGTCTCCCTTATCATCACCCCCCCATCTTCAACTTCGTACTCCGTCTTGCTCTTCTTCATCGACTCCTGTTTCCACCTCATAATCATCCTGCATATCTTCATCACGATTACAAACTCGGTCATTGGCTAAGCCTAGAGCTTCAGCCAATTTATTGGGGTTTATTAGAACAGCATCATTACAATCATCTGGTCTCAATTCCATCCAGATAATCTGCCATTTCATCCAATGTCACAATTTACTACTATTCCATTCTGGAGGTGTGTTATGAATCCGCATGGGATTTGTGCTTAGTAATAGATAATGAACTTAATATCAATAATAAAAAATAAAAAATAAGGGTTGTTAATCACTCGGCCTTTTTATCGGGCCACCACAAGGTGGAGAGCCACCTTCATGAGGAGTGTTCTCTGGACAAATAACTCTAATCTCTGGTGGCGGACCAGGTTCCATTTTTGTGGCATTTACCTCATTGGCGAGGGAACTTACTGATACAGTAGACAGTGCCAATTGCCAATACGAACCCCGTCACCGTGGTTATCTTTTGTACCTGATTCATTATATAGAACATACTTCGTCATAGTATTTATTTAATTTAGAAGATAAACGCAGAACAATGTACCCTGATCTTCTTGGTATAGTACTGGCTGACGTCTCTTATCCTTCAGTTGCTTATTAGCTAGAGTCATTATGCTATCACTATTATTTATACTATGGAGCAGATCGATCCATTCCGCCTTCCAACCTGTCTCAGTTACATATTTGCTCTAGCTGGCTCCGGAGTATCTGGCAAACTCGGAGCCAGGGTGGTGATTGAATGTACCGTATAAAATCCTGAGTTTTGCAGCAATTCCTTGAGACCAACGGCTATCTCTAATCGTTCGATACTCATCTCAT
>DASQQK010000250.1:0-3000 GCA_035643435.1 Nitrososphaeraceae archaeon
AGATTCAGACTTAACAGCAGCAGCGCAGATAATGACGCAGAACGGAATAAGTGGACTTCCAGTAATAGATGATGAATCATCTAACAACCTCGTAGGGATAGTTACTAAAACAGACATAGTTCGAGCTATATCAGTCTTGAGCTAAGCTCAACAAGCAATCATCAGATGATCTAAAATTCGATAGTGCGATATGTGATTTCAGAGACAAACACAATCATCGGAATCTATAGTACTGGGGGAGAATAGGTAACAGTAGACACAAATATTAGAGGAGGAGAGAAAGAAGAAGATTCAAGTATACATGACTCAAGTTGAAGATTACGAGTACTTAGAACAGAAAAGAGGAATAGCCTTACCCTGAATAATTAGAACCTTGTACCGTAAATTTAGGCTCCTTGCTGCGAAGTTAAGTTGAACAGCTCCCTACTACCTGATCTCATAGTCCGAGTTCATATGGGATTTAGATAGAAATAGGTAGAACCGCTTTTTGATATGGGGTTGTATCTCCCGTATCTTTTTTGTCTTGCCGAAGAACTCAATTGCTATTGCATCTGTGCGGTGTTGTTTACGGCTCGGCTATGAGTGATTATGGATCAAGGCTTAGCCGGAACCCTCTGCTCTGCCATCGGAAATGTCTCATTGCCGGAACTCTGAGCGAATCCCTTAAGCTGGACGATATTTGCTAAGACTGCCATTATTACTATCAGAGATAAAAACGTGCAGATCTTTCTCATGTAGCAGAGTTAAACAACAAATTATAAAAGAGGTTCTACTGCGCTTTACCGCGAATAACCAACACGATTTGCAGCAGTTTCTGTTATCGTTCTATTCAATCAAGGTAACATGGCCACCACATCCATTGCATTGATCGAATCCATTGAAGAAATATTCCATCAACATACGATGATAGACAACAGTAGAGATGTACAGACAGCTGGTGGTTCTGCATGGCAATGTTACTCAAGCTCTAGTGCAGTGGCTCACATGCACCTCTCTAGCCCTACGGCTAGATCGTCATTATGATGGCATATCAAGACTGTGGGAACCGAGACAAGAGAACCGTGGCTAAATGTGACAGGCTTGTGGGTTCTATTTAATAGAAATAAAGCCTTGATGGTATCCACTGCCATTGCCTGCAGATCAGTAAACGGATTGCTGCTGCTATGACTAAGTTTGCCCCTTAAGATCTACCCCGGTAATAGCAGGAGAGGGAAAGAACAACACACATCCTACTTTAATTCTGCAAAGGATGAATTGATACGTCTTTTGCTCGGCCGTCCAAATCCATTGCAAGGACATCTTGTATCATGTAGTAACCATGTACATGGCCCAGTTGTATCCATACGGTTAGTTGAGAGATCATACCATTTTTCATGACGGTCTCTGGCATGCCCACATAGACAGAAATTGTTGAAAGGCATCAATTAATCGCTTGCAACACAACAGCTAAATCCAAATTCATATTGGTTTTTGAGCTTTCTCGATGATGGGATATTCGATCCAATCCAAAAATACATTTCTTTCAAATCACCTGGGATGCTTTCAAAGCATCCTATACCAGATAGTTTTTGAGCTTTGTGCCTAATACAAATACCCTTACAGCTTTTGTCTAAATTTTTAAGCAAAAGAATAGAAGCTCTTGTAGTATTCAGTAGCCAAATTCTAGTCAGCATTGTCTATATACATTCGATCTTGACGACACTATAGTGGATCTCTCGTATGGTCATCCTGGGATTCTAGAAATAGTCTGTTCTTCCTCTTGATCTTTATCATGATGCGATAATATGATATTCAAGTAAATCATCTTATGTATTCTTCAGTTTTAAACCCTGTCATAACGGCAAATTATCACATTACTAGTGTGTATTAATACATCTAGCTACCATTATGGTAGAAAGCTGCAGTGTACGTGGACTATCACAATCCAGAAGTGTTGCACCGTTCCTTACCATACCATATCTATCAATAATAGACTTACAATATGTTTTGTACCATATACAGGATTAGCTTTAGCTTTAGCTTTAGCTTTAGGCTTACAAAGGTACTGAATTTTATACCTCCTAGCGTATCTTATGATTAGACTTGAAGCAGGTCGGGTATTAGTAATTGGAATAATTCTACATTAATTTAGCCATTAATGTTTCATTCAAGGAATTGTTCGATTTGGAACAGTTACAGCTTACGTCTTATTTCATCCCCTGTCGATCTACCACCATACTAGGCTGTCAGCTTAAGAGGAGCTGGCTTCACAGAAACCATCGCAGTAATGACAAGGTTTAGTAGCAGAAGTGATTCTTAATATACACAAATAGCGAATAGAGATCATGTACTCTGAGAACCAAGTAAAAAATCTATGTAAAAATAAGTGGGAATTTATAATAAATACAAAGTAAATCAAATCATAAAATGGGCATATAATTACAAAGTAATAAATGTCGCTTTTGATCAGCTTATTTTGGACGCTAAAAATGATCACTTCGTATATATCTGCTACTAATAGTGGTGGGTTTCCTGATTTGGCATCAAGTTCAGCAGATCTATATGCACTAATTGTGATATGATAAAAGATAAAAAACGTAAAAAAGAGAATTTAGAAGTACGGCATCATCATACAAGAACAATCACCGATTATGAATCAGGAGAGGTTATTTGTAGCTCTTGTGGAATAGTAATCTCTGATAAAATCCAGTCCAGTAGCTCTGAGTGGCGTAATTTTGAGCAAGTAATCGGGAGCAGTACCGAATCTAGTGCCCCCAGGAGACACTCTGGATCTACTTTTTCTCTTGCTCGTCACGATAAAGGATTATACACAGTTATAGGAGAAAAAGATAGTGATGCATATGGAAGACAGCTCAATCCATTGGTCCGTCATTCTATGCACAAAATAAGAATGTACGATATGAGGACTCAATCAGATTTCAGGGATAGAAATCTTAGAAAAGCATTTACTGAATTATATGGACTTAAAGAGAAAATAGGTTTTTCTGATGCCATAGCAGA
>DASQQK010000251.1:0-3078 GCA_035643435.1 Nitrososphaeraceae archaeon
TAATGTGGGGTAACTCCGAATTGCTAGTATATTCTCTTGCCTCTTGTGTTAACTCTTTGATGGTAGGAGTACCGACATCTACTACCTTCTCAAAGCCAGTAATAACTCCAGAAGAAAATGTCGTCCATCCCAGACCCATTATGGCTAATATAATCACTACCAATAGAAGTAAGCCAAATAATCCCATCCCGTATGTGTTATAGTATGGTTAGCTATAAGAATTACATCTTTTAATTCTGAAAGTAAGTTCCATAATACGAAATCTTATTCTTGCTGATATCTAAATATGTCTCTACTATCAAAAATCGTTGTCCTAGATGATGGCTTAACCTGAGAATGATAATGATGCATTTCGTCTTCATTTGGATAATAATCGATTGCCATATTTGATGGGGGTGTAAATACATCATTAGTTGAGTCCTCTTCTTTGATTTCCGGGTTGAGATTATCGTAGTATGCATTATTTTCCTGAACTTCTGCTGGGTGCTGGAGCCCAGTGGTAGTTTTCTCCAATTCAGCCTTTTTGGCTTCTAAGTCACTAATAAAAAGGAGGAGCTCGTCTGCTCTATTTTTTAAGGCTAAATTTCGGTCACAGAAATTTTGGTAGATTCTAGTTGCATTACCTATTTCGAACTCCAAGCGTTTAATTCATCTCTTAAAGGCTTCCTTATTCCCTGTTCCCATAGTCCTCGTTCAATAATTCTCTTGACGGCGATACTCTCTAGTTTTTTAGGTCTTGCGGCAAGTCCGAATTTGGCACCATAGTCCACCCCGTACGTTTGCCACATGTCACGCATAACCCATGATTCGCCTGAAATTTCCTCACCACACTCCTGTCTGTAATCCATCCAAGACTTCAACTCTTTATATGCTTCAAAAGTGCAAAATGTATAGTATTCTTCAACAGGATCACCTGGATAAACTACTAATTTCGCGGCAATAACTTCACCTTTCGAATCTCCAATAGGAGAGACGTGTTTCCATTGCAAATAATCAAAAGCACCTACACGTATTCCAGATGAAGCCATTGTGTAGACTATGGGTTTAATGCGACGATCGGGGTACTCGCACAACTTGCGGATTTCTTCGTCACTGGGAATTCTATCTAGGGCAAACTTTCTGGCTTTAGGTAAACCACGAGCTATCTTTTTCCAATTTACCAGCGGTTGATCAAAGTTCATTTCGCAGAAAAGCTTTGTTGCTTTGTAGTAGTTTCCGATTGTCCCTTCGGAAATTTCCTTTCTATTTACACGTTCTTTTTGATATAGGATAAAGTTCATTAGGAACTCATGGAGCCACTTAGGGTTTTTTGTGGCCCTTTTTACAAATTGTTTGGCCTGTTCCTCAATTGTTCCTTCAAGACCCGGATAGTCCAGGAAAACTTTGAACCTTCCGGGGTACTGACGTCGGCTCTCAGGAGCTCTGAGTGCATACATGAAGACGGACATCGGATTATTCTTGATGGTGGGTGTTTTGTTGTTAGTTCCAATCACACTGTCAGCTTTTTCTGTCCTTAACAATCTTGGGGTTTTGTATACATCTTGACTATATAGACTGAATCCATCTATGTGACCAGGATTTTAGTGGGCCGGGGGGGTCGGGACCACTGCAGGCCTGTAGCCCTTGTGTGATTCTAATATACAGATTCCGCTGTATCTTCACACTGGAAGAAGTAACACGAGAAGTAACACGAGAAAATGCCATTCACACCAATCAAAGGACACTTTAGTCCGAAGGCTGGAATACTCGGTGGAGTTCCCGTAAGATTTAGGGCTGATGATCCGTCGTTTTGGTTGAAATTGAAAGGTCGGCCAGTTGAAATGAATTTTCAGAACCCAACCGTACTGACACGGTTTGAAGGAATATGCCAAGGAATGTGGGATTGGAGATGAGCATCGAGGCAAATAGGCTTAGAAATAAAACAGGATATTGAGCTAGAAAATGTCCTAAAGGAGGTCGGATATTAATCCTATTTTTTCATTTTTAGCTTAACCATGTAACGCGGGGAATCCAGTTTGATCTGGCAAAGTGGCGAATCTGGATTACTACAGGGGTCCCTAGCTACGTTGCCCAAATTCTTTTTTGAAGCTATTTCCCTTGCGCAGCTACTGTCGTGCACTAATATTTGAAGTGGATAACTATGTGACTATGTGGCGAGAGAGGATTGTAATTAGTATTGCCGTTTAACAGCTATGTTACTTAGATAAAAAGTGAAATAGTACGCTAAGTAACCTAATATGGAGAAAGTGCAGGGGTCTGATAGTAAAGAGGCCACCAACGCTGATGGGGATAGCAATCGAAAAGTGGCTGATCGTGATGAGCTGATTTTTGAATTAATAAAGAAGAGGTATGATAATGAATGGCAACGGATAACTAATTTAGACAACAAGGCAAGCAACCTTGTTGGATACGTATCTCTTGTGGCAGGTTTGTTACTAGGATCCGCTACGTTTACTCTGTCTTCATCTTTAGTTTGTAAGCCAATTTTGTCTTCAGCTTATTTTATTGGAATAGCCGTCCTTCTTTCTTCTATTGTATCAGCATTGTTAGCTTCAAGAGTCAGGAAATGGCCCAACGTTCCAAACGTTCAGGTCCTCCTGGATTCATATACTACGCTACCGTACGACGAAGTTTTAAAGAGTAATGCCGCTACCATGGCCTCGGCAATTGAGAAAATTGAGTTACAAAATAACAGAAAGGCCTCACTTATCAATTGGTCTTGGTATTTTCTGATCTCTGGTCTTACTCTCGTGTTAAGCTTTGTAATATTGTACACACTATATGGAGCCGAACCGTGTCTAAATGAGTGAAGATAATTCAAAAGACGGTATAGCAACGGGGAAAGGCTGGAAAGCAAATTCCAAATTGATATCAACCATTATTATGGGATTTGTTGGACTTGTCATTGTCATGGCAATTGTATTAGCGGCGTCTCAGAGCTATATTTCATCCCCAGAAATATCTCGGGATATGGGGTCCCGAGACGAGGTATCTCCAGATATGGGATCTCCAGAAGAGCCATCTCCAACTTTTTCACCTGCGCCATCTCCAGAAGAGCCATCTCCATCTCTGCCTCCG
>DASQQK010000252.1:0-8694 GCA_035643435.1 Nitrososphaeraceae archaeon
TAAGTGGGACGAGATAGGTGGATTGGACTCAGTCAAACAGGAATTACAGGAAGCCGTAGAGTGGCCTATACGATTTCCCCAAATTTACAAAAAGTTAGGACACACTGCTCCCAAAGGAATATTGCTGCATGGTCCATCAGGTACTGGTAAAACTATGATCGCAAAAGCTGTAGCTACAGAATCGGACGCAAACTTCATCAGCGTAAAGGGACCTGAGCTTGTATCAAAATGGGTAGGAGAATCTGAAAGGGGTATACGCGAAATATTTAGGAAGGCTAGGCAAGCTTCTCCATGTGTAATATTTTTTGATGAAATTGATTCAATAGCAGCCACTAGAGGAGGAGGCATTGGGAATGGCTATGCTGGTTCGGAACGAATGATATCTCAGCTTCTTACGGAGATGGATGGCTTGCAGGAGATGCATGATATTGTTGTAATCGCGGCAACTAATAGAGTAGATATGATTGATACCGCCTTACTGAGACCGGGTAGGTTCGATAGGATTGTCTTTATACCAAATCCTGACAAAATTACAAGAGAAGAAATTTTGCAGATTCACACAAAAGGTATACCTATCAAGAAGGACATTAGTCTAAATAGGATAGCAGATATGACTGAAGGATTTAGTGGAGCTGACGTGTCTGCAGTAGCGAATACTGCTGTATCCTTAGTTTTGACTGATCATGTTCAGAAATATCCATCTCCAGAAGAAGCGTCAAGACATACATCAGAAGCCCTTGTCTCTATGAGACATTTTGAAGATGCAGTTAAAAAGGTTAGAGGGCAGAAGGAGATAAAACCAGAGGGGAAAATAAATCTCTTTCATTACAGGTGAAGAGCGAAGGGCTCCTTTTACCTAAAAGAATTGAGAGAGAAATGTGTATACTTTGTAATTATTTAATTACAAAGTAGACTATCTATGATGTAATGCCTTACTAGATTACAGTATATTCCTGGTTTTTTTATAATAGTGAGGATATATCTTATATATGACATCTTCTATGGGCAGTATCTCGTCTGAGTATTCCTCTCGAGATGAATACAGCCAACAAAAAAGCAAGTTAGTAAGCAAAATCATTGGTGATCATGATAATAATGCTATTGGTATTGATCCGACAGCCTCCTCTTCTAATATTATTTATTGCCATTCATGCAAATCGGATTCAGTAGTTTCTGATTACCTAACTGGAGAGACTATATGTTCTAACTGTGCAGAGGTTATCTCAGATAGGCAAATGGTCATGGAAATTAATCCAAATCAAAAGAATGGAATGGGTAATCCCACATCACTAGTTTTCCCGGATAGAGGACTATCTACAGTCATCACAACATTGAATACAGATGCATATGGAACATCACTAAGCCAAGATCAGATAAGCAATATAAACAAAATTAGGTACTATGACAAGATCTCTACCAATAGGAGTCATATCAGAAACTTGAGAAATGCCTTTGTTATAATGGCTTCAATTAAAGATAAACTCACTCTTCCGGATTCGATAATTGAAAGAGCAGCATATTACTACCGGAAGACCCTTGATAACAAATTGACAAAAGGAAGATCTATCAAAGAAATGGTTGTTGCCTCAGTATATGCTTCCTGTAAGGAAATGAATATACCAAGAAGATTAGATGAAATATCTGATGCAGTAAATGCTGATAGGATTTTTGCTGGAAGATGTTACCGGATTATGATACGAGAGTTAGATTTTGACTCTTCAATCGTAGATGCAACACAGTACATAGCAAAGATAGCAGAAAATGCTGAAGTTAGTCAAAAGACGTATAGAATTGCACTAGATATCTTAGACGAGGTAAAAAAGAATCCTATATCATATGGCAAAGATCCAAAAGCACTCGCAACAGCTGCTCTGTATGGTGGGTGTATGATTGAAGAACAAGGAAGAGTGAGTCAAACAAGAATAGCAAAAGCTGGAGGAATAAGTGTAGTTACTCTAAGAAAGAGGATCCTAGATATTTCAAGAGTATTTCCTCGCTTACAGATGTTAAAATAAAGCCGGTATGTCCTAGGAGGTCTACCGTGTTATAAGACAGTATCTATACGCCTGCCCAGAAACTTCGCCATGGCCATAGGCGAAATCACACCATAGGTGAAATCACATGGATTACAGACTTGTCAGGTATTAGTTCGGTTACATTAGCTCCGCTACTTTAAGGCCGAGCATGTATTTATGAAACTCTAAATTCATAATGCTTTAGCAATATACATTATGCTGAATCCCATCACAATATTGTTAGTTGTTACTTTAATCATCGGAGATGTATGTGCTCTTATTTATGTATCGTCTTCTGCATATGGTAGCGCAAAACCTACTGGTAATACTACTAATTCAAAGTATCTGGAAATAGTAGATCACTCATATACCACTTTTTACGATAGTAAATGGCACGGTACTCAATAATTCAAGCTCTACTATTAACTTGGCGACCGTCAATGTCGAATTCTGTGATGATGGTAATAGATTAATAACTATTAGTTCTTCAACTACAGATTTTCCCATACTAAATCCTGGAGACAATTCTTCATTTGATATTAGAAGTGAATTAAATGGAGAAAGTGTGGATCATTACATAGTAAAATCTGGAGGTAATATTGCACCATGAGGCTCAGAGATTCGTTGTGATCATTCCAAGGTTTGTTTAGTAGCATCCAACAACAATGTGATGATGATCTAGAAGAGACTAAACGCCTACTAAATGATGCTTTCATTTAACATTCGACGAGAATTGGATCCAGGTTTTTATCCTATTCGTGAAGTATAATCGCAGCGATGTCATCTTCAGGGTGTAACTATAAAATGCTATGAAGTTCATAGTAGGGTATGGAAGAGGATAAACGTAAGCATTCAGAGCAAATTCCCACAGATGATGACCCTCAAGGAAAGACAGGAAAGGTGGTTAGTGAACAGGCTGGAATAGAAGGCCAAAGAAAGGAAGTAAATGTCGAAAGTTATTCCAAGGTTGCAAGTATAGGGCAAATGCTTAAGGATGTTGAATTTCCAACGGATAAAAGTAAGCTACTTGAGCATATCAAAAGGCATCATACCGATAGCCCCGCAAAGGAAGAGATATTGGAAAAATTAGATAAAATAGAAGATAGAGAATATAATAATGTCTCCGAAATTACTATGGCCGCCGGGCTAGTATATTGACGAACATTGGTTATAATATCAGAATCATACTTATAGAAGCACAAGTACAAAAACACAAAACAAAATTTGATGTGCCACGTTAATGGCCGTAGTACAATCTAAATTTTGTCAATAGGTCGCTTATACCGCATTTATAAGTGCAAATCGGAGACACTTCTGATTAATTCTAAGCTCATTACACGCTTCCATTAGCAGATCTCTCAATTGAGATTGCTTAAGTAAAATCTTGAGAAACTTTATTCTTCATTTTTCCGTCGCAACTTCGACGACTTGATTGAGTTCTTCTATCCGAAAAACTGAACAAAAATCATCAATATTGAGTTTGACGACATTAACGACCTTCTCGTACTACGATAAATATAGTTTACTTTGCCCAGCGTAACTCTATTTGTTAATTTCTAGCAGCAATTTGACAATCTCAAGTCTCTTTGTCCAACGATATTTTGAGCTGCTTCAACAATTAACTTACCAATATAGTTGTCTATGTTCAAAATTTCTGAAACTCTTTGTGAGCCATATAGAATTATCAGATCAATTGTGAATCCCGCTTCGACAAGTATTTCCTTCAGGCCATCAGCAATTTCTAACCTTCGTATATCTTTGATAATGTTTGAAATGGAAAAGTTGACAATAATTGTTAAAAAAAGGAAGCTGTCACTAATATCAAATGAAGATCGTGTGTCAAATGCAACTTCAAATATGTATCTTGAGATTTCTTTAAGTAGATATGAATATTTAAGTCCTAAATTATGTCTGATTGTAATTCTGCATCTATCATCAACAAATTCATACTTATGATTCAGTTTTGACAGGTTTAACCAAATTCTTGCAGCCCTTAACGGCAACGTATCAGTAAATTCATCATTTAGCATTAACCTTATCTTTAGGACATCCTTTTTGGCTACGTCTCGTGCTAATTCGGATATTTCCTGTTCTGTTAACTGGTTAACTATTCCAATCAAAAGGGATTCTGGCAATTGGTACAATTCGAAGTCACTCTTAATCCTATACGTGTATAAATACTCGTCGACTATTCGCTTAATAAAAGCACTAATATCTATATGTCTATTATTAGATCTGCTATATAATTGGTGTATTCTCCCAATAAACTCTTCGTAAATGAGATGATCCCCCATAGCATTGGGCGGTTTAACCGTTTCACCCATTGTAAAGTTTATGTAATGTAATAATACTTAAGGTTTATCATATACGAATATCAAGTATATCTAGCTTACTCAATTTGTTACTCTTTAGTATGCATTCTTTAGAATATTTAGGTTAATCGACATTCCCATTGAGCTAGTCAGATTATAGAACAAGTAGACCTAGACAACAAATTTAGGACCATGAAAAAGAAGTTTACAATACTTTTGCTGCCTCTTTTTCTACATCTGCCATGTTGTAATATTGTTTTTCTGGAATTCGTTCTAAAAGTTCCAAGATTGCAGTTTTCGGTTGCTGATCACTAGTGCTAAAGCTAGCCATATTATTTTGCGCATATTCTTTAATTCCGTCCTTTGACTTTGGAAAGTTTATGCCAGATAACACTTTAGCTATTGCTGTTGCAGAAGTGACTTGAGCCGCTACTTTCCCACCTCTCTTACCTGGTTGCTCGCTTGATTCTACCTCTTCTGCCGTTCTAACGTCTTTTCCACCTTTGATTTCACCTAATGCGATAGCTATATCTACAGAATCCCTATATGTGCGCTCAGGAAGAGATTGCACCAATTGGGATAAATTGGATCCTACAATGTTCGATTTCTGGGATATATATTGTACCAATTCTTGCTTTGACTTTGGATAATCTATTCCTGCTAACACCTTTTCAATATCGGCAGCCGATGGGGCGCTAGGAGGATGAGACGTCTCCATATGTCTTTCCAATCGTGATTTTTGTTCAAATCCTTGGTCGCATATTGCACAAGTAAATTGTGAAGATGAAGGTTCTGTTGACATTGCCGGCTACCTTATTTCACCAAGTGCTTCAGTAATATCTGCCATTGTGCGATAAGATCTATTACCTGGCAGCTCTTTAATAGTGTCAATGATATCTTGCGTAACATCTACTTGCTTCAGTGTTTGCCTTGATTTTGATTTGACTTTTTCTGCATATTCGACCAGTCCTTCTCGATTCTTTGGCAGATCTATTCCGCTGAGAAGCTTTGTAATTGCTGCAGCCGACGTCGATTTTGTGGCGGCAACTTTTCCTCCAATTCGGCCTCCCTTTCCTCCAGGTACCTCCTCTTTTGAAAGCTCTTTAGTGTTTGGCGTTGCCAAAGTATTATACTCTTCTTTTTTTGGAAATCTTCCCTTTAGTAAGGGCCTTACTGGAAACTGGTCTTTTCTTACCTTTAATTCTCTGTATAGGTCAGAGCTGTTCAATGTTTCTTTCTCTTCATTTATATCTATTCCAAGTTCCTCTTCCACATCTTTCTTTCTCGCTCCAATTAGAAGTAACTGAGTACTCTCATAGTTTAGTAGCTTTGAGCCATCTACATTTATCCATCTTCTATTACCAAATTTTTCAATAATATCCTGAGAATAATTTGGTCTTCTTGATGAAGATAATGTAGCAAATCCGGGGACACAAATGTCAGGATTCTTTACAGAAACAATATAGCTAGCTTCTTTTTTGATTTCAAACTCTCCTTGGGTGGGACCAGGCATTTCTGGAAGCTCTAAAATGTAGGCAAGTTCTGTATGATTATCATGTTGTACTATTGAGTACTTTCCTTCCCCTGCAGGAGATGCTGCGGCAATTCTGCGTTTACCTCTAGTTTCTGTAGAATATGCAGCCGGCAGAAGGATCTCTTGCTTTATATCTTCAGGATCTAACGTAGTTAAAATATTCAAAGCCCAGTTCCTCTCAGTCGATTTAGATTTCCCCTCAACTATCTCTGGAAGTCGTTTTGAACCCAAGAGGAATACTCTGTAAATTGCCTCTGTCTTTTTGTCCGTACCTTCCTCAGGACTTGTAACCATATAGAATCTCTGAACATCTTCTATTCCTTCAACTTCTTCAGTCGCTTCTACTTTTGGTCTAAAGAAGAAGAATATATCGCCATATTCGACCTGTTTGCTGGTAACTGTGTTTTGCCTAGCCATATTTTACGTTTTCTCCTTTAATTCTTCTGATGAGCATCTGGTCTTCGGAATTAAGCTAAGGATTTTATGCTCACTCATATCAAACTAAAAATGGACAACATCATTTATTATAATTGCAAAATAATTAATGCCGTTTAGCAACTGAATCCTCAGGAGCGTGTATCATTTGTGCTTAATAACAGGACACGGCAGCAGCAGAAATGAAGGGTGACATCACAGCAGGCCGCCATACCACTATATTGCATTATTGTATAAAGGATTTCAAGAATCTTAGCGATGTGAACTTCGGGATTCATTTTGTGGTCGTGATATTTCATTATAGTGACATTTTCGTTTGAAGAACTGACATCTGTCAAAGTTATACTATAAATTAGTATATTATTGAGTACTGAGAGTTACTATGATTCTACCGCCAAGTTATATCCTAAATATCCTGAGGACTAAATCACCCAAAATCCAATCCTTATTTGGAACCACCATAACTGATAAGATAAGTATGGGAATAAATTAAACCAGCCTAGCCCGAGTTTGAGCGAATAACTGAACACAGTGAGATCGACAGTATTATATAGTTTGTTTTGGATGAAAAATTAATGACACATGTGGCAAAAGTAATAGAAATTATCGGTAGTTCAGAGAAAGGATGGGAAGATGCAGCTCAAGTAGCAGTTGATGAGGCCCAAAAGACAATACATGGAATTCACGGAATAGAAGTTAAGGATATGACAGCAATAGTAAATTCTGGCACAGGTCAAATTACCCATTACCGAGCAGCTGTGAAAGTCTCGTTTGAAGTAGAACATTAGTTTCGATAGTTCTCTTTCTGTAGACCGATAGTATACTCCATCCTTCTATCTGATCATTAGCATAGTTGACTTTAATGAGAGTTATTCCTATATTTATGGTTTGATCAAGATAAAAGCTTCTTAAGTAATATTGCCCAAATCTTTGTATGATTTCGATATATCATTGCATTCAATGCGATAAAGAATTCTTGGATTCTGACATAGCAGGACAGCATTACAGATCAACAAACCACGATATTAAAAAGAGATTGCTTGAAAAATGGTCCACCTGATTACTTGATTAGACCGGTGCCGCAGTTTTTCAGGGCTATATTAGGTTTATAGCTCGAATGGGCGAGCTATTGTTTTTTTCTCTTTTTAATAATCCAGAAACATATTTTTCATAGATCCAGTAATTTTTATAGACGCCATAATATGACCAATATGACCAATCAAAGGATTAATGCTAATTGGGTTTAAATAAGTTTAATGCGCTAATTCTGTTATGAATCCTAACTTGAATATGGATTATAGTAAATACGACTTTAAGGATTCCATTGATCGCTATTTATTTCTTAGTAAAAAGGGTCTTGCAAGAGAAACTGTCGAAGAGATAAGCAAACTAAAAGGAGAACCTGAATGGATGAGACAATTTAGATTGCGGTCATACGATACCTTCGTTAGTAAACCTGTTCCTAACTGGGGTGGGAACCTGTCAAATATTGACTTTCAGAATATCTACTACTATGCAAAGGCTGCCGAAAAGCAGCAAAAGCGCTGGGAGGATGTTCCAGAATCTGTAAGGAATACCTTCGAAAAATTAGGAATTCCAGAAGCAGAGAGAAAATTCCTTGCTGGAGTAGGCGCCCAATATGAATCTGAAGTAGTATACCATAACCTGAGGGAGGATTTAACAAAGCAGGGTGTCATTTTTATTGATACTGATACTGCTGTGAGGGAACAACCAGAGCTAATGAAAAAATTCTTTGGTAAAGTGATTCCCCCAGAGGATAACAAATTTGCGGCACTAAATAGTGCAGTATGGTCAGGCGGGTCATTTATATATGTTCCTCCTAATGTCAAAGTTGATCTTCCTCTGCAAGCATATTTCAGGATAAATGCAGAAAATATTGGGCAGTTTGAAAGAACATTGATTATAGCTGACGAAGGGTCGGAGGTACATTATATTGAAGGTTGTACAGCCCCTATTTACTCAACAGAATCACTACATTCTGCTGTAGTAGAGCTTATTGCAAAGAAGGGGGCAAAGATAAGGTACACCACAATACAAAACTGGAGTAGAGATGTATACAATCTGGTAACAAAAAGGGCCTATGCTTATGAGAATGCAACTGTGGAGTGGGTCGATGGAAACCTTGGTAGCCGGTTAACTATGAAATATCCAGGTGTGTATATGCTTGGACGTAATGCTCACGCCGAAATTATCTCGGTAGCTTTCGCGGGTAAAGGACAACATCAGGACGCTGGAGCAAAAGCAGTACACATTGCTCCAAATACGACATCCCGCATTACCAGTAAATCAATAAGCAAAGACTCTGGCAGAACTACATATAGAGGCTTGTTACATGTGGCCAAAGGTGCCCACTCTGTAAAGTCTAACGTTAGATGTG
>DASQQK010000253.1:0-2837 GCA_035643435.1 Nitrososphaeraceae archaeon
GAACTATTATGCATGTTTTATTTCTTAATTTTTCTTTAATTCGAATCTTGCTCTCTCCATCAGAAAATATTCTTAATTCGGGACAGATCATGCTTAATCCCATTGCTCTAGAGATCAGGGTTGCCAGACTCAAAGAAGATGGTCCTCCTATTATCACCTCTGGGGACAGCATGGAACTTTGCCGTGAAGATTTTAGATCGGCGTTCTTTTTTATCTCCATATCCATATTCCCCAATCAGAATGTGTCAATTTTCCTAAATAAGTAAATCTTCATTTGCTTAAACATCTCATCAAGTATTGCATGTGTATTTGAATGTTGCAGTACTTGCTTATTTGCTTAAAAAATCTTGTTCCTAATATCTTTAACTTACAGCATCCAATCAAAAAGAGATATTTCTTCACCACAGTATTACTGTAAATTGAAATAATGAATCCTCAAATAAGGACTCGTACATAATTCTCAATACACGTAAATAGTTAACCTGTCCCTACGCTCTCAGGGGAAGGTTTTGCGAGAGTGGATTTTCCGAACTGTTCAGAGATATTCTTATACATATCTAATTCCTGTGAAGACAACGGTCTGATCTTACTTACCGCGTCCTCAAATTGCCTCATGTGTATTTTAAGCTCTTTTACATGAGCATCAGCCTCCTTCGGGTCATTATATTTCGATACATGTTTCCTGAGTGCCAGCATGACAGCTGCTGACGCCAAGGACGATATATCTGCACCTGTATACCTATCCGTAAGATCTGACAGCTTTAAGATATCAATATCATCTGCAAGAGGTTTTTTCCTTGTGTGAATCTTGATAATTTGGATTCGTGATTCTCTATCCGGTGGGGGGACATAAAGTAACCTGTCGAACCTGCCTGGTCTTAAAAGTGCAGCATCTATAATATCAGGGCGATTTGTAGCTGCGATTACGATTACATTAGTCAATACCTCTAGTCCGTCAAGTTCAGTCAGGAGTTGACTTATCAACCTCTCAGTTACATGAGAATCTCCAAAATCGGCGCCCCGCCTTGGGGCGATTGCGTCTATTTCATCGAAAAAAATGATACATGGTGCTGACTGCCTAGCCTTCCTGAATACCTCACGGACGCCTTTCTCTGATTCGCCGACCCATTTTGAGATAAGTTCTGGGCCTTTTATACTTATGAAATTGGCCTCACTCTCATTCGCTGCAGCCTTTGCCATCAATGTCTTGCCTGTTCCAGGGGGACCATAAAGCAAGATTCCCTTTGGAGGCGTGGCATCCGCATAAGAGAATATCCCTTGATATTTTAGAGGCCATTCTACTGCTTCTTGCAATTCCTGTTTAATCGATGATAATCCTCCGATATCATCCCATTTCACATCGGGGACCTCAACGAATACTTCCCTCAAAGCTGATGGTTCCATTTCTCTAACAACTTCCAGAAAGTCGTCCATGGTGACGATGATTTTCTTGAGTGTCTCAGCAGGTATGTTCTCGGAAGTTAAGTCGACTTCGGGTAGAACTCGTCTCAAAGCTCCAAGTCCTGCCTCCCTTGTTAATGCCTGAAGGTCAGCTCCCACATATCCATGAGTAGTATCTGCGAGCTTATCCAAGTTTACATCTTTAGAGAGAGGCATTCCCCTAGTGTGTATTTGTAAAATTTCCAATCGCCCATTCCTATCCGGTACACCTATTTCTATTTCCCTGTCAAACCTTCCTGGACGCCTAAGAGCCTCATCGACTGCGTTAATCCGGTTTGTTGCCCCTATGACTACTACTTTTCCCCTTGCGGACATGCCATCCATGAGGGAGAGTAGCTGTGCTACGATTCTCCTTTCAACTTCTCCTGTTACTTCTGCCCGTTTAGGAGCAATCGAATCGATTTCATCAATGAAAATAATTGAAGGCGCGTTCTTTTCAGCCTGTTGAAATACGTTCCTTAATTTTTCCTCCGACTCTCCGTAATACTTACTCATTATCTCTGGACCACCTATCGTGTAAAAATTAGCATTTGTTTCATTGGCTACCGCTTTGGCCAACAGGGTTTTTCCAGTTCCAGGTGGGCCATGAAGTAGAACACCCTTGGGCGCTTCTACCCCCAATCTCTTAAATAATTCTGGATGCCTTAGAGGAAGCTCGATCATCTCCCTAACTCGGCCTACTGCGTTTCCAAGTCCCCCTATATCCTCGTATGTGATTGATGGTGCGGCACCTTCCCTTGAAACCTGAACAGCTTTAGCACTCTCTTCAGAGACCGTAATTTTTGTGGATACAGCTATTATTACTGGGCCAGAGGGATTTGTGGAGATAACAACCAAATCAATTCTTTGACCCATAACACTTAAAGGTATTGTATCGCCTTTTGTCATAAGCTGTCCATTAAGATATTCCGCAAGGTATTCTTCTGCTCCCACAATTCTCAGTGGTTCAGTTGGGGCAAGTGTTATATTCTTAGCTTGCCGAGATTGGACCTTCTTCACCTCAATTTGATCGTTTATCCCAACGTCGAGTCTATTTCGGGTATATCCGTCAATACGGATCAAGCCATTACCCATATCAGAGGTTCGCGCAGGCCAGCTTAGGACAGTCGTTTTCTTGCCAAATGACGATAGTTCTAATGCGTCTCCGCTAGTGATACTTAGACGTTCAGCTACTTTGGGATCGACACGGGCAATTTTTCTTCCTACATCGCGTTGCTCAGCTTCTGCAACCTTTAATGTTGCTATTTTGTACTCCTTTCTAGGAGTATCATTGGAGTCATTTGTATCGTTCGGCAGAGGGTCTTTTTTACCCAAGTTGTCATCGTTAGTATTATTATTTGAGATATGCTTTCACCAGTTTAGTTCTATTAGGTATA
>DASQQK010000254.1:0-2187 GCA_035643435.1 Nitrososphaeraceae archaeon
AGGTGCATCTTATTTCTTATCTTCAACATACGGACAGAACCAGACACAGACTGAATCAACAGAAGTACCAGCAGCTGAAAGTGATATCGTTGTCGAGCAAGAAACTAAATTGTCCAGAGCAGCACCCCATACTCGTCCATTTCAGGCAACACATCAGATAATGGAAGTTCTTCCACCGCGAGAAGACGGAAAGATCTGGTCAGGGACATTAACGTTTACTGCAAGCAAACCTATTGAAGTGCAATTTCTACAGAAATTCAGTCCTGATTATAAACCAAATGCGACACATGGAGAACCTTATAATGAACTATTAGCGACTGAAAATTTCACTGCATTTGCAATAACAAGGATAAAGGACTGGCATGATACCCATCTTGTGGTCAACGGATCAACTATTAGCTCAGGTACATATGATTTTGCAAGTAGTGGTGTGGCATTACACCAGAGTGATGGTGAGCCATTCGCCGCAACATATACCATTGATGCTGTAGCTAAGGATCTTGCACCATTGAATCACGATTAGTGAGTAAGAGAACTCTAACCATTTTTTCATTTCTAACGCTTATACGAAGCATGAATAGCGGTATAAGGATTGCATAACAAACCAACCAATGTTGGATTAAGTTACGGAAACTGTAAAGCAGTTGTAGAATCAACAGCAAATCTATGGATACGGATACATGATACGTTGGAAGATAATGGAATTAATACGGTACTGGCAAACCCATACAAGACTAGAATAATTGCAGAGGCCAAAGTTAAATTTGATAAGTTAGATGCAAGAATACTTGCAGACCTGCTGAGATCTGGTTTGGTATACCAGTCATATGTACCTTCAAAGGAATTTAGGGAGAAATGAAGCCTAATCCGACACAGAATCTCGCTAGTTAGAAACAGAGCATTACTTGAAAATAAGGTACATTCTCTTCTGGACAAGTATGACTACAAGACAGAGTCAACAGACATCTTTGGAAGAAGAGGTATGTACTGGCTCAAAAGAATAGAACTAGATCCGATAGACAGGGTAATCATGGATACAACATTATCACCGATATCTTGACAGTGATAACAATAGTGACACCAAAATTAATAAGGTTTTATCTGCATTCCATTTCTAAAAAAGGCAGACGGCCGAAGATTGACTAGTGCCTATGATGATACGAAGGGCCGTCCACCTTGTCGTCATAGATGTGATGGTCTGTCCAGTACTTCAGTGTACTTGCCAATGTCATAATTAGTACTTGCCATCCATTTCATTCACTGCAGATAACGCTTCGGCTGGTGAACCATTGATGTGTAGATGTCGAATACGTCCATCATCAGATTGTCTCAGTATTTCTATATCCAAGTCGTGTTTATCGTCTAGGCCTATCGATTTGACGAATGGAATTATATTGGACACAGAAATTACAAAATAAAAAAAAGGTGGTTTTGTGTTCTGTCGGTGACTATTGTTTTACTCTAGTGGTCGGACGTTTTCAGACTCTTTCCTGGCTCTACTTAGCCTATGTCCAACCGAACATCTACATTATTATTTTCGTCAGATTCGGTAATAGTGTTTGAACTGTCAACGAAAGCTGTTACTTCGCAATCAGGATTGAAACAATTATCCCCCGGACCCAGATCCACATTGAGTGGCAACGTGACGCCCCCCGCAATTGAGGGGATTATCTCTGTGTGAAACAATCCATTGTCGGTGCTTACATCTACTTGAAAGGGAGTGTTTATAGGAATGTCAGATAAATTGGTAACTTCCAGTTGAACATTATGTATACAAGAACCTTGTCCAGTAGGACAAACAACCCCTGTCCGCACGGGTAAATCGACTGTCAGATCAGGCAACTGAACTGGCTCTACTTCTGGAAATGTCTGCTGTGAAGTTAATGCTGCTCCGTTCTCGTCACCCTGAATCTGGGAATCTGTATTTTGGCATCCTATATTAGTAGAAATTTCATCGTTTCCACAAGCATTAGCTAGTGATGCTGCCTGACTTTTCTTATATGCAAATGCATTATCGGGGGTCAAAGAAATTGCTGCATTAGTTGCAAGGATCAATGCTGTTGTTATTGTTGCTGTTGTCACGAAATTTCGGCTTTTCATTACTATCAGGCTATTTCTACTTTGTTTATCTGGATTAGGTGAAAAAAGACTATCAATTAGATAGCAGATATCTTCTTTTATTATTAC
>DASQQK010000255.1:0-2040 GCA_035643435.1 Nitrososphaeraceae archaeon
TTGTTACAATAACCATATGTGAAGGCATAGCAAGTCTAAAACAGACAGTAGTCTATCTGACAGTATGTTTGTAGGAATGGATGATGCGTTTCCAAGTGCTAGAATGCAAGTATAATGATTTCTAGAACCTCTTTTATATGATATTTGTGAAAGAAGTGGCCGCAGTACACAGAAGTACTGTTGGCTACACATACCCAGTTAGAAGAGCAAGAACGGCAGCATAAGGTAGACGACCAATACGTCGTATTCCGGCATAAATCAACTTCAGGGCTTCATCATGGTCGTCTACCTTGCCTTTATCATAAGGCTTTTAGTCTGAATAGGCGCTATATGAGTACCAACTGAAATCACGAGGCAAGGTAGACGGCCGCCAATTTAGTGTCCCTTACACCTACTTCATATATTGGTCGTCTACCTTTCTTAATGGTCTTAATAGTTTAACTTACTATACTAAGAATACGGAGAAGGCTGGGTTATTATGGACTGGCGCAGGGCAAAAAGATGACTTATAATCACAAAGTACGATAGCTAAGTAGAATGATTGACCATCTTCATGAAAAAGCGGAAGACTACGATATTGATCCAGTATATCTAAAGAAGAAAGAGAATACAGGGACTCACAATTGGAAAGCTCGAGTTAAGCAAAGAACTAGGTACGTGAGCCTGGGTCATAATTCCTCTCGATAATTTTTTCTAATAATAGACAACTCGAATAGGTTAACATCCTACCATATACTTGATTGCTCTTCGAGGACTATCCTTTTGCATCTTACAATTGTAATAAACAAGTATCTGGTACAGTAATACAGACAGTAACACGATACCACGCACCTTATCAAATCCTATTGTCGGTACTGGATCTAACCTAAAGATAGATTTGATGTGTTCAATCAGTGGTTCTACCGATATCCTTCTTTTTGAATAAATTGCCTGACCTAACGGCGATTCATAAAAGTCTACCAGTTGCAGTCTTTCTTCTGGCGTATTCTTGTATCTGCGTACAGGACACACCAGCTGGAATCCCATCTTGAGGCTTGATTCATACAGAGATTGATCATCATACCCTGGATCAGCAGCCATGTAATGTGCTTTCGTTGTTGTTGTTTCAGAGGGAAAGCCTGGAAAAGATGATGATGAGGAGGATGCTGTAAGATCAGGGTAAACCTGATTATCTGGCATGTTGGCTGTAGTTACATCTGCAGCAAGAGGTACAATTGGAGAGTCGGTATTACACATCATATGCAACTTGTATCCAAATATCCAACCTCTCGTATGACTAACGCCCCATCTTGCATCTGTGTCAATTCCCGATCTAGGTATTATTCCTTCCTTCATAGACGATGCATGCCACACATGACCCTTTGATTTTAAAAGTGTACTGTCTATAGCAATGATGCATGGTTTAACCAGACCTTCAACGACAAACAGGTTTCCCATTATAGATATTCTTTCCTTGATATCTGTAGGGATGGTCCTTAACCGTCTGTCAAATGTTCGTCGGCTTGGCAGGTACGATACAGACAGACCGCATGATTTCATTATCCTTCTGTTATAGGGTAAATCCAAGCAAAGAAAATGATGCAGTGATCTGTTTGAGTCAAGTCTGAACCATATGCGGACTATGAAGCATCGTAGAATAATGGTGAGAGAGTACACATAGGGTCTACCCCTGTGACGACCTTTGATATGATTGCATGACCAATCAATCAAACCAACAAGATACAAAATGCTAATTAGAATGGATGACGAACTATAATTGGCTGGTCTTTTAGATAGTATCTGTTTCAAACAAAATATGATACACTATTAGACCAGCTTTATTCGTTCTGATTTATGACCCGGACTCAATTAAGTAATAGATATCTTCTTCTGTTAACACAAAGTAGAAGACTAGCTATAACGGTTGTTATGGATAACGGATCCTATGTTCCGAGGTACAGAGATCTATACTGTATATGAGAGATATTTCTAAGAGTTTGAAAACACTAAGAAATTCAATTAGAAATCTTCCAAACTGTATTTTAGGTTCCTTGTCTATTT
>DASQQK010000256.1:0-6237 GCA_035643435.1 Nitrososphaeraceae archaeon
TGTGAGCTACACCGAACTCGTCTGGAGGAGAGGCCTGTACCTCTTTTAGTCTTTTTTCAGTACCAGCAAATGGATGTGAGTCTAGAAATTGTGGCATGGTAAAACAATTTTGATTTACCATATAAAAGACAAGCGGAACAATGTTAAGTTTTTGTCAAAAGATAAACATCAAACTGTTGGAGATATGACAAACTGATCGATGTTAACACCTTCTGTCTGAAGAAAGTACTAAGGTGGTGTATGCGAGGCTCAGTTAGTTATAACACCCCGTAGTCTTATTGGCTTATCAGATTACTTATAATATCACCAAACTGCGTTACATCTGTTACTAAGCATAAGAAGTTAAACTAGAATGTTAGAATGGAAATCCCTGATATGCCTGCCGTATTAAAAATGTCAACCTGTGGTACGTCTACTATTTGGCGCATTCTGCAAAATCCTGGATCGTTACGGACCCGATTAACCACATTGAGGGTCCATGCATTTGGTTGCCCGAAAAGTGGGAAAATCTGAGATTATCGGTGTGCCCATTGCAGAACCGTCAGCCTGCGGCAACACGTTCGGTAACAGTAACAAGGGCTCACTTGTGGGTCAAGCGATAAAACTGGGTCAAGCATGAAACCCGAAACTCTGAAGTAACCCCATTAGGTTGGAGCTGTTGAGTTGCTCTACAGTCCAGCATCGGTTGGCCCCATAATTCCAAGCTCCGCAGTCCGCCTCGACCAATCTAAGCACAGATAATTTATGTAAGTCAACCAAATTGACTTTGGATTATACTTGCACTATCATCCTTTCAGTATTGATTGCTTCACCCACCACTACCTCTAACTAATTCAACTGGGCATGGCATATTCGGGAATATGATGGAAATAATAGCCAGCTGTGGTGTTAATATGACTAGTACCCTGGATGCGGCGGCAGATAATAGACAGTCATGGAAGTTTGTGGTTGATCTGAGTCAGTGGAAGAAATTATCACCTATTCTGAGAAATGATAGTCGCATTGTTTATACGCCAACCCTTACCGGCTTGGCTGTTGCAAACAAGAGTATTGGATTAACGTTCCACATGTTACTTAGCTTACCAAGCAGTACTGTCTCTCACGTTTAAGTAATCTCATAGAATTTGCGAGAAGGTTTGTAGCTAAAATCGCTCACATGAATAACAGGGCCTAATAGTATAGAGGAAGGCTAATATATCAGACTTATGGGTCGTTTTTATGACTTCTAGCTCTCCTGAAACCATAATAGACCAACTAAACTCAAGGATGGCAGAGATTTCATCTTCACATACTCCGGAGGATGTAGCTGCACTGGCTTACATATGGGGATTTTCACTGGTTACTATGCAAAGACAATTTAATTTCGTCACAAGTCCTAATGTACCTCCTGGAGGTATTGGCCGTGGTCCTGCTAACAAAATATCTTGTTCCCGTAATCTGATAGACGCCAGTTTCACAGATGTTCCATCTCCGAACGTCGATACTTTATACTGTCAAACACAGTTTGATCTAACTGAAGGGCCAGTAGTTCTTGTTGTACCTCCCATCATTGGCAGGTACTATACATTTCAGTTTATTGATGCATATACAAATGTTTTTGCCTATATTGGTACCCGTGCTACAGGATCCAGTGGTGGTACATTTCTTATTGCTGGCCCAGACTGGGACGGACCTATTCAAGAAGGAATGATGAAGATATGGTCTCCAACAAATCTTGCATGGCTTGTTAATCGTATATTAGTCAAAGGACTATCCGATGTAGCTAACGTCAATGCAATACAAGACAAGATAATTGTAAAACCACTTTCCGCTTTCCATGAAAATGATGTGCAAAAGCACCCCACATCAGAAGCACCAGCTAACGCAGCTAATGTTACATCATCATCGTCTGCGCAATTACCAGTTGGACCCCAACCAGCACTGATACCTGCTACAGGTATCAAAATATATGACGAGATATGTCAAGCTATGATCGGTAACCCTCTAAATCCACCAGATCCAGTACTTGTGACTAAACTTGCGTCCATAGGTATTGGTCCTGGCAAGACCCCTTCAACTCAAGCTAATGATTCAACAAAGAAAGCACTACATGCCGGCATCACGGAAGCTCAAAAGATGATTGATACAAAAGTGGCAAATATCGGAACGGTGGTGAATGGGTGGCTTTATGCTCCCCAAGCAGGGGTTTATGGAACTGACTATCTTTTCCGTGCTGCGGCTACTCAATTGGGACTCGGTGCCAACGTTGCACAAGAAGCACTCTATCCTGTTACATTTACAGATAATGAAGGAAAACCCCTAACTGGCGCCAACAGCTATACAATTCACTTTGATCCCGGACAGATTCCGCCAGTTAAAGCGTTTTGGTCAATCACGATGTACAACCGCCAGTATCTTTTAGTAGATAATCCAATAAATCGTTACGCAATAAATAGCTATACTGATGGCCTAAAATATAAAGGAGATGATTCACTTGATATCTACATACAACACACTGCTCCTGGAAAAGATAAGGAATCCAACTGGCTGCCTGCCGATAGAAGTTCATTTAGTCTTGTTTTGCGCATGTATCTTCCAAGAGAAGAGGTCCTCAACGGAACATGGATGCCTCCTCTAGTACAGCGTATTCCCATTTAGCATGCTAACGCCAGCAAGGTCAATTGGACACTAAGATAATGTGCTAAATGGGCAGCTGGCTTTGCATATTACTTTGGTGAAGGAAATTCAACCCCATTTCTGTCCCGTAAAGATTGACTCCTCACTCTTCTAGAGGTGGCATAGTGGAAAATTATTTACGAGATAGGATGCGTAGAATGCCCGCCAAGAGTGATAGTAGTATCTATGTATATATTATTCTTTCATACCAGCTTCACTTTGCCCGCTATAAGTTAATGCACTGAACCGCTTTCATGGTGATGATATTTCATATGTGTTGGTGAATACGAGCGTGGCGATAGTAATCGATTTTTCTTGAGCTTCATATAATGATTCTGTTTAAAAAAGGGTACAGTCAGTAGTGGCATCAAGTTGAAATTGGTTAGTAACCAAAAAATTATTATTTTCAGGATTATTAAAATCAAATAGTTTTACAGTCTTTTCTACATTTCCCTCTCCAAAGTTCTGAGCTCCTGTAATTGGTTCTAGTCACATTCAATACTCATCTTTGAAGACACTCCCGCTGGGAACTGTACAGTATCATAAGTTTCTCTTTTCCCATGGAAAAACAACCCATTTGTGATGATTCAATATTTTAGATACTGTAATATCATAATTAGTTTTATATCTGCATATACAAAATGCGAAGTCGCAAGTAAATCTGTCAGTAGCCCGTAGCACCTTCCTATAGGTATTTCCAGAATCAAAAATATCATCAACTACAAGGTATTTTTTACTAGTAATGAGATGAGGCATCTCTGACTTGATGATAGCCTTATGACGCACGGGTATGAATTGAATTAATTCTATATTCAAATCTCTCGCAAGTAACCTTGCTGGGATGATCCCACCATTTGTAATCGCCAATATGCAATCATATTCTTTAGCAGAATAATTTATCTTCCTGGATAATATTTTTATCAGATATTCCATCTCAGTCCAGGAATAAAAAATCTGAATGGTTCCTTCATACGCTCTATTAGCTTTTATATTATCAGAAGATATTTTATTTCCCTTTTCCTCCTGTTCTTTCTCATTGTTTATCTGCAATCCTCATCAATAATTGTATATCTCAAATACTTAAATGAAATGCTGCATTGTGCATTGATTAATAATAATGCCAAATTTTGACTGTAATCCACTAACACTTCAAAAAGTGACATTTTTAGAAATACCTGATAAACAAGAAACTATTCCCATTGTTTTCAATGCTTCCAAGCATTGTTTTCAATGAAACTTGTAAGGAGCTCTTTCCTTCAGAGAATAGTTCGTAAATGGTGCTTCAATCTTGTTCATTTAGTTAGGGCGGTTGGTTGTATAGTTATGAATCAGAAGTTCATGTCTGATCCGTGAACTTGTGAGCCCAACCTTCTGAACATGGTTTTGTTGGGTCTGAAAAAGATGTCAAATTTGGTTCAGTGCTAGCATTCAACAATGCGATATCCCTTGGAATCACATTACCAAGAGCATTCGTTCGTTCGCTGAACCCGAAACACAAGAACAACGATAAGACTATAACTGTTAAGAGGTTAAATTTTGGCTAAGCTCATTTCGGGACCGGTAGATAGGCTATGTTCTAATTGTCCAAGCGGACTGACCAAGATGGAGAGGTTGCCGATGACAAACACGTGCAGGAGAATACTACAAGGTAGTCCTTCACAAAAACGGAGGGGTAAGAAATAAATCTTCCGCGCCGACGGCGACGGTATAGGTAATGCTGCTGATATAGAAGCCATTGAGAGTTTGCTAGGTCCAGGATTCGGACAGGTGGAAGGAATGAATCTCGACCAGGACAGGATAGACCAAATAATAGAATGTTTGCATAGGGTCTTTGGATTCTAAAATATGGGAAAATAGGCACGGACACACAATGCCCTACTCTCATTTTTTGTATCCCTTTTTTAAGACATAGTCACAGTCATGCTGACCAAAACATTGACTATGTCTGCTTGTTAGGCACGCTAAGGACAACTGCTGCATGTTATTTTATAATGCCTGGTAGACAAAGGATGCTAATAACTAGTATAGATTAAATTATTAAAGAAACTGCCAGTCTAATGATTACATAAATACTATACATATGTAGTCATCGCTATGATAAACTGTCCTAAAGCAGCTAGATCCAGTATTGTTTGGAGTAGTAGTTGCACTAGCATCTATCTTAGTTGTAACAACCTTGTTTCAGCATGTTATAGCATCGGAGAATTGGCATGGCACAGGAGACATCGATGTATTAGAAGATGCACAGACAGGAAATATGACAATAACAAATCAGACTATTAATGGAAATAATACAGAGGTAGAATTCCTATCTATTCAAAGCGCTCAGTCTGGGTCAATAACTCAAATCAATGCAACCACTTACACACTAGAATTGAATAATATAGTAAATAGGACTATTTTGTTCTCAGATAGACCAGAGAGAATTGTAACAACTGTAAGTACAAGTGACTTTGTTGGTAACTGGAGTACAGGTCAAAATAGTTTTTCAGCAGATGAACCTAATGATGCATTAATTGTGGAAAATAATCAGACAGGTAAACTGGAGACTGCTATCGTAGAGTCATTCAACCCCGTCTATGATACGACTACAAATAAGTTGACATATACAATTATGGCTGAGAATGCGACATCTATGAACCTACCATCTGAGTTTGGACAGTCTGTGTTGGTCATAGACGACACCATCCAGTACACTTTAAAGAGGGACAGCAACATATGTTGTTAATACTAGTTCAGAAAACGTCCTATTAATGAGTAATAAGAAATGCGTAGTAAAAAGGTATGAGGAGGAGTGACAGATAACAGCAATATGAATAGAGGCGTTTATGGGATACATCATGTTACAGCTATAACGAGTGACCCACAGAAAAATGTAGATTTTTATACTGGAGAGTTGGGGCTCAGGCTGGTTAAACTAACAGTAAATCAAGATGATCCCACTTCGTACCACCTATATTATGGCGATGAGGTAGGGCGTCCAGGTACTATCCTTACATTTTTCCATTGGCCAAACATTCCTCGAGGAAGAAGAGGAACAAGCCAAGTGATTGCCACTTCTTTCCTGATACCTGAGAATTCTGTGGACTATTGGGTAGAGAGATTTAAGGCAAGGAAAATGGAATATAATGGACCATACCAGCGGTTTAGTGATGAACAGGTGATTACCTTTCACGATCCAGATGGGTTGGAACTGGAGCTTGTAGCTCATGCATCTGCCTTAGATAGAGAAATAAACATATGGAAAGATGGCCCCATCCCTGCTGAAGATGCAATAAGAGGAGTCTATTCTGTAACGCTGTCCGAAGAAGGATATGACCGTACTGCATCGGTTTTGACTGATCAATTGGGATTTACTTCCTCAAATCATGAAGGGAGCCGTTTTCGTTATGAAGTACCTAATACTGGTGGTAGTGGAGATGAACAAGAAGGAATTGGTGGGGCCAAGGTTGTCGATGTGCTCTGTCTGCCTGATACGCAGCAAGCGATCATAGGCATTGGGTCGGTCCACCACGTGGCATTCCGTACTCCATCTGATGAACAACAGCTGCTCCTCCGCCGTAATATTGTCAAAGCTAGGTT
>DASQQK010000257.1:0-2304 GCA_035643435.1 Nitrososphaeraceae archaeon
ACAAGAAAATGAGAAGAAAAATTCGAGAATACAAATGTCAGCTAAAAATGAACCTAGGGCAATAACAATGGCAAAAGCATTAAAGGAAAGAAGGAAAAGAGAAAAACTGGCACAGAACAACAGAAGTCAAGCTGAAGAAAAAGAAACAGTTATTGAAGAACTAGAAAGCCAAGGAGATCTGAAAGAGGATGTTCCTGTTGGAGGAGAAGAATTTGAGGCTGAGGAACCCAGACAAGGACATTAGGAATTTAGATGAGAAAGACCAACCCTATCTCTTCAAATAGAATAATAGCAACAAATTTTTTGGCTTATAAAAATTGGAAGATATCAATAATCAACTAATATCTAATTTAAGAATATGAGTGAAGGAAAGCTATATGGTGAGCCCTTATGTAAAAAGTGCCTACACCCTCTTGATTGCCACGATAATCAGATAGTTAATAGAAATACAGTAGATCATCTCAAAATAACAGTGCATCGTACAGTCCAAATCAGAACGTGTCCCATAAATATATGCAAATGTATTGATGTTATTGAATAATAATTAAACTATTATTATCCTTGCAAAGAAGGCGATGTATAGATTTCAACAAGTCAAATTAGCAATCTAACCTGTTGTAAGAGATTGCTAACAAATATGATTTATAATTACAATTTGTGATAGATGAAACTAACAAATTTAGTATTAGGCTTATACTAAGTCGATATTAATACCAATACTAATGTTGACATCAATGTTGACAGTTATGCCGATACTAATACAGAGGATCTATGATTCATTTTTGCATGCATAAGAGGTAAGCTAAATAGATCAGTAATATAACCCAATGCAAAAATGTATAAGGAGTTATTGACTACTTTTTGTGTATGTCATCGCCTAATGCTAATAATGATAATAGTAACATCCCAAGCTCTGAACTAAAAATACTTGAAGCTTATACTAGAGATGTTGGCAGGGGAATAGCTCGTATTGATTATGATTCTATGGATTCTCTCGCCGCTTCTACAGGAGATATAATCGAGATAACTGCAACTGGAAAGAGCAAAGGTGGAAAGGGCAAAAAGACAGTCGCTAAGTGTCTGCCTCTGTATACCTCAGATGAAGGCAAAGGTGTAATCAGAATTGACGGTATTGTGAGAAATAATGCAGATTTAGCATTAGGAGACATTGCTCATATAAGGAAAATTAAAGTCAGAACTGCAGAGAAGGTCTTTGTTGCTCCACTAGAAGTAATTCCCCCAATCGATGAGAGGTATCTTTCAGATACTCTAGAAAGCGTATCTATGACAAAAGGAGATAATTTCATAATCCCTTATTTTGGTGGAAGACTGATTTTTCAAGTTGTTGGCCTTACCCCTGTAAATAGCGAAGCAGTAATAATTAGTCAACAGACACAGTTTGTAATAACGCCACCGGATCAGCTAAAAAATGCAGATACACGCACTGTTGCATATGAAGACATTGGTGGATTAAAGGATGAAATCCAAAGAGTGAGGGAGATGATCGAACTTCCACTAAGGCATCCCGAGATATTTGATAAGCTTGGCATAGAAGCACCGAAAGGTGTGCTATTGCATGGTCCACCTGGTACCGGCAAGACTTTACTGGCAAAGGCAGTAGCCAACGAGAGCAATTCTAATTTTATCAGCATATCCGGACCTGAGATAATGAGTAAATTTTTTGGTGAGTCCGAAGCTCGGCTAAGAGAAATCTTTAGGGAAGCTAGGGAAAAGGCGCCATCGATAATCTTCATAGATGAAATAGACTCTATTGCACCAAAGAGAGAGGAGGTAATGGGAGAGGTTGAGCGAAGGATAGTTTCGCAATTGCTTTCGGTGATGGATGGTCTTGAGTCTAGAGGGAAAGTCGTAGTTATAGCGGCAAGTAATAGGCCGAATGCCATAGATCCTGCGTTACGTAGACCAGGGAGAATCGATCGAGAGATTGAGATCAAAGTCCCAGATAAATACAGCAGATTAGAAGTATTACAGGTACATACAAAAAATATGCCGCTTAGTACCGATGTAGATCAAGGTAGGATCGCTGCCATAACCCATGGCTTTGTAGGTGCAGATCTTGAGTTCCTTTGTAAAGAAGCAGCGATGAAGTGTATACGTAGATTACTACCTGAACTTAAACTGGACGAAGAAAAAGTGTCATCCAAGACACTGGAAAAGCTAGTAATCAGTATGGATGACTTTGAGAATGCGATAAAGGAGATTACACCGTCTGCAATGAGAGAAGTATATCTAGAGCCTCCAAATGTTAAGTGGGACGAGATAGGTGGATTGGACTCAGTCAAA
>DASQQK010000258.1:0-4261 GCA_035643435.1 Nitrososphaeraceae archaeon
CCAGATTAGAACTGATTCGATTACAGATGGTCGACAGTATAACGTGGAGAAATTGCTTAAGGTTGGTGGCTTTAGTGACGTCTTTGAAATGGTAAAGCAAGCAGTAGAACAAGTATACGAACTACATAGAGCAGGTCTCTCTCTCGTATTGCAGGGGTTACCTGGGAACCTTGGTGCCTACCATGTATTGGGCTCTAACATGATTATTGTGAATAATCGGATCTAATCAAAGGAATCAAGACTCATGAACAGTACAATTCTTACTTATTCACTGTCTTGACCCATGAATACCTGCATAGCTTTGGCATCACTAACGAGATCCGCGTGCGGAGCATGACATATCGAATATGCAGTTCATTTTTGGGAGAAGGGCATCCTGCAACAATAATGGCAAGATATGAACCATGGTCGGTATTTCCTGAACTCGGATCACTCCAGGGCACTTTTGATCATAAATTTGAAATAATAAAGGAATTCGATAGAAAAAGCCAATACTACATTTCTTAATCAAAGACTACATGCCGAATTCATAACAATAACAGAGAATAACATCACATGCGAAAAGACAACACAAGATAGCGAAGTCTGAATCATTTACTCCGAAATACTATCTCGTCTTCATCTAAACTCTCTAGGCAAGGGCAAGGCTTCAAGCCGGTAGTACAGAGCTCATCACTGTATTACCCGAAAGACACTACTACCCCTTTTGCCGCTTTTCTTCAGCGACCCAATTACCGGGATCCGACAACCACACTTCTTACATGAATTATTTTTGTCAAGATTCCAAGATAGAATATCGTATCCGAACCTTTCGATTGCAATGTAATTACAATCAGGACAATAAGTATGCTCTAAAGGATGTCCAGGTACATTGCCCAGATATGCATATCTCAGGCCTTCCGCTTTGGCTATGGAATGATGCCTTTCCAGAGTTTCGACTGGAGTAGATCCGAAATTCATCATCTTGTAGTCTGGATGAAATCTTAGAAAATGAATAGGAGTTTCAGGACCCAGTTCATCATAGACAAATCGACATAGCCTCTTGGCCGCATCAAGATCATCTCCGACCTGAGGCACTATTAGGTCTGTAATCTCAGTATGAATGGATGTCCTTGAGTGTATCTCCTTCAATGTCTCGAAAACAGGATCAGCAGACGGTATTCCTATATACTGTCTAACGAATTCCTGCTTTCCGCTCCCCTTAAAGTCAACAGTTATGCAATCAAGGAACTGATCCATCAAGTTGACTGAATCTGGAGTATCAAATCCGTTCGAAACAAAGATATTAAAAAGTCCCCTCCTTCGTGCTTCAACACCACAATCTCTTGCAAACTCGATAAAAATTGATGGTTCATTGTAAGTATACGCAATTCCATCGGCTCCGTTTTCCACCGCTGTTTGAGCTACTTGTGACGGACTCATATCTATTCCCTCGATCTTTCGCCTTTGTGAAATGTCGTAATTCTGGCAATATTTGCATAACCAATTACATCCGGTAGTTGCGATTGAATAAATAGCGCTTCCCGGCTTGTAATGTGTAACTGGTTTCTTTTCTATAGGGTCGATATGCCCGGAGATAACCTTCCCATAGACATACAAGTATAATTTGTTATCAGCCACGCCTCTAATACCGCATAATCCCGTCTTGCCTTCAGGGATCTCGCAATATCTAGCACATGCAGTACACTTAACCCGTCCATTGGGAAGATTCACAAATAACTCTGCTTGTTTACCCAATATCTCTTCGCTGTATTGCATTACAAGATATTCTCCTCAGGCCAATCTTATAAAACCTGTGCAAACAAAAGATGACAGGGTACACAACAACAAATGAAATTGGGAATCATATCAGACACGCATGATGACGTAGATAACGTCCGTAAGGCTATCGATATTTTCAACCAAGAGAATGTCCAATACGTGATACACGCAGGCGACTATGTGTTTCCTGGTATAGTGATGGAGTTCAGAAGATTACATGCTAAGTTAATTGGCGTACTGGGTAACAATGATGGGGAGAGAGGCCAGCTACTTAAAGCCTTTTTAGAAGTAGGGGGGGTCCTCGAAGGAGAAATAGGCGAATTGAGCATGGATGGTCTAAAGATCGGAATATATCACGGAACATTGACAGAAATCAAAAAGCAGCTTGCCGAGAGCGGACGCTACAATATTCTTGTTTGCGGACATACACACAGGGTCGAGCCGAGCAGACTAGCTGGAGAAGGGATACCTGTGACTGGTGATTCCACGCTGGTTCTGAATCCAGGTACTTCCCACAGGAAGGTCGATAGCATAGCAGGAGCGTTTGTTGAAGGCGGACTTATAATTCTGAATACAGAATCAGATACCTGTAAATTCATAAGTTTACCGTAAATTCTCGTCCGTTGCAGTTGCCATCTACCGGTACGATAAATGTGTCTGACCCAGCCACCTCGAGCACTATTCAAAATAGAATAAAAAAAAGGAAGAGATACGGAAATTGTGCTTAGTAGGCCCGAATCGACTTAATCGTCAACATCACCGTCGTTGCTGTCCCCACTATCTTCAGCCGAACTTGAAGAACCTAAATCGATAGTTCCTCTTATCTCGCCTGGTGGATTAGATTCAGTATGTACATTTACGTAAGTCTGTCCACTTTCTATAGCATTAACTAAGTCACTCATGTTCTGTCCTTGTAATGGTCCTACAAAATCTTCTGCGTTAAAGGTGCCATCTGAAAGTGTTCCTTCTTCAACGTCATTAGGTTCTGTTGCGTTGAATAGCCATACAACAGGTGGACCGTTCTCACCGGAGGCAGCCTGATGAATGTGCGCCATGGTGACTCCTTCAATATTTTCAACTCCTATGTTATATGACATTTCGTCTCCTTCATCGTTCAATTCAATTTCAGCCGATCCCGTAGCATTAGTTGTGACCGGAGGAACTTCCGAATCACCAGTCAAAATAGCATTAAATTCTTGATTTTGTTGTTCCTGCTCTTCTGCTGGTTCCTGATCCTCTGATCCAGCAGGCTGCTCCTGTGCAAATGCGATAGGGATTCCGACAAAATTTACAGTAGCTCCTAATACGACTGCAGACAGAATTGTCGAAAGCAACAAACCACGAAAACTTGTGCTAGCCATTTCGCCTAGACTAAAAGGAAGGTCATATAAGAATGTTGTAAAAACTCTGCATCCAAATCATTGAAATTCTAGGTCGTCAGGCCTTCATCTCAAGGAGCAGGTCATGCACTCCATATCGAGCCGTTATCAATGAATCCAACGCACTCAAGATATTTCAAATCTTATACCCAATTCTTCGTAAGAATCCCTTTCTTTCCAGTATGTCGCTTTCGTTCTCGATTCCTTTAGGTTTATACCCATCCACTACTCCCAACAAACCTCTTCCCTGCTCAGTCTCCATAATTAGGACTTCAAGTGGATTGGCTGTTGCACAATAGACGCCAACTATCTCAGGCACCTCCTTGAGGCGTGGTAAGATATTGATTGGATAGGCGTTACTGATTACTATCACCAACAGGTGTCCGCAACCGATTTCATTGGCATATTTTGTAGAAAGCAATTCTAGATCGACGTCGTTACCAGAGTGCCTAACCAAACAAGGTCCACTCGCTTCACAGAAAGCTATGCCGAATCTGATGTTAGGTACGCAATTTACAAGGCATTCATGTACGTCCTCCACAGTCTTAATAAAGTGACTTTGAGCTAAAATAATCTGTGTCTCGCCTGGTAGATCTATCTTGAATGATCTGGTTTCCATTAAACGATTGAATGAATTCTTCACTATATATATGGTCCAACATATACCCTCTTACCATCTACTTTTGGTGTTTCCACTGACAGTCTAAGATATGAGGACATAAATAAAAAACAAAGGCATAATTAAACAATAGTGCTTAAGAAGAGCCATGTCCAGATCTGTCTACCCCCATATCGATCCACCTTGTACTGATTATTGTTTCAACTCGTCTTATACTTGCTTTTAAGCTGAAAATGCTGTTAACATAAAAGGCAGCGCATGCAATAATGCCTATCGCTACAATTGGACCAATGACATACTCGTAACCGATATTGAACAAGGGAGTTAACACTGTCTGTCCTTCTGGCTGTCCAGACACTCCCTGGTTTTGATCTTCTAATGGTTGTGATTGAGAAGACGTTGCTACCTGCAATGGATTTACACTCTGTAAAATATATCCCAAAGAATTCCCACGTTGAGCTGCAAACCAGATCCTTCCCTCATTGTCGGTTGTCAAGTATTG
>DASQQK010000259.1:0-4790 GCA_035643435.1 Nitrososphaeraceae archaeon
ACCATCGATCAAGAGAGCAATTCCCATCAGTAATATCAGAAATACCGTTGTTCCTACTGGAAAAGCTAGTACTATGAGAGCTAAAATAATGACTAGAATACCCAAACCAATACTGGCCATCCATCTCTTGACGAAAAGACCACTTATGACACTTTCAATACCAACAATTAGCAAAAGGACACCGATTATCAGAACAATTGATACTATTGCTGTTCCTGGAAAGATAAGTATTAGTATCGAGAGAGTTATTGCAACAGCTCCAAGCCCAACCTGAGCAGCACGTGACCACCCTGGAGCCTTTGAATAGCTCATAACTTAAAGATGTTGTAGATATACTAATTGGTTATGGTAAATTGGACCAATTCTTAATTAGCTACTTATCATCAGATAGATTACACCAATCGTTCTACACTCTAAAGTCTTGCACCACAAACAGACGCTCCTCTGACGACAACCTTTCAATTGTGGCCTGAGTTTTTGTCGCACAGATAGGTTACATGCCTCCATGTCAACAGATATTTAATATTCTGAGTTACCTGTTGAATATCTTCAACTATTAAGGTGGAACCTGAACCCCGACCGGATTGAGCAGGCCAATGATACCCCCCGATGATAACTTCATTCACCAAGACAGACTGTCTTGATGAACTCTCTAGGCAGCTCGATGGATGTTCCCTTCTCAGCCTCTATAGTATATGTTAACGTACTTGTAGCCATATCATAGATAGTAAATGTAATTGTCACTATGCCAAGAAATACGGATACAAAGAATGAGGATATGGCTGTTGTGTGCATTATCCTTATTGGAGGACTATTCCACTCGTATAGGTGCCTACAAAAAATGAGGATCTAGCTATCTACTAAGAGATATATCACACATTACTGAGTCTGTTTCTACATAACGCATTGAAGAAAAGATTCTCATTATTGAGACCAAATGAACTGCAAGATCATATCGCCTCTGGGTGCTACTGCCACAAAAACCATAGCTACGACTAACGTGAAGACTATTGCTGTTAGAACAATTGTTGTATTGTTCATTGCTCTATAACATCCTACATATTGATAAAGTAAGTAAAGTTGCTTGCACCTTGTACCTGCAATGTACCAGATATGATACAAATTGCTACCCCATACTGATAGATTCTTACTGAATAGATCTAGCTTCTTTTCATAGATCCTGGTATCTTGACGGCGCACTCGGCGTACAACCTATGAGAAAAATGATTTAGCGTATATGCAGATGTCCTTGGCACCTTTATTCTACCTTATATTTATAGATCTTGACGCTGTTCATTTTTTTGGACCTTGCTTTAGTTTCCATTCTTACACATACTTTACCTAGCTTCTCTTGACAACTTAAATAGTTTCTTTGGTAAACATCTATCATGAACGATCTGCTAAAAATAAAGGAAAAGGTAAAACAAAGATATGGAGAAGTAGCTCTGACGGGTGACTCATGCTGTGGTGCTTCGGTAAGTTTTGAGAATGAGGGAGGATGTTGCTCAGGAACTACTCTGCAACCTTCACATTCAGCTACACAGGTGTCCGAATTAATAGGATATAGCTCACAAGAGCTGAAGTCAATCCCTGAAGCGTCTATCCTTGGAGCGGGGTGCGGAACGCCTACAAAGTTTGCTTTTATTAAAGAAGGTGATACGGTTGTTGATCTGGGGTCAGGTGCAGGGGTTGATGTATTTATAGCAGCTAACATTGTGAAGGGATCTGGAAGAGTAATAGGCATAGATATGACTGATGAAATGTTGGAAAAAGCAAGAAAGAATGCATATGACAATGGTTATGCGAATGTTGAATTTAGAAAAGGGGATATAGAAGAAAGAATTCCTATTGATGATAACAGTGTGGATGTTGTAATCAGCAACTGTGTAATTAACTTAACAACGGATAAGGCAAAGGCATTTAGCGAAATATACAGAATTCTCAAGCCCAATGGAATTGGCAGAATGGTTATCTCAGATCTTGTTACGGATAAACAAATTGCAGAAGATCCTTTGTCGATAGATCCAGATAAATGGTGTAGCTGCATTGATGGTGCGTTGACTAAGGAAAATTACATTGCTAGCATCAAAAAGGGTGGATTTGGTACTGTAAAGGTGTTAGATGAAAAACTCTATACTTCAGGAGATCTTGTCGATAACAGAAGGATTACTAGTCTAGTTATCAGGGCAGTAAGAGAATGATAATAGTAATAATGATCCGATTTTAGAATATGACAGGTTTTAGTTGAAAATGCAGTTGTTTGTTTGTAGCCCATCAGATCAGAAATCAATATCCATTTCTTTCGCTGGAGGAGGAAATATAAGATGAATCGATGATTTATTTAAACTAGATAATCAGGCGCTATCAGCAAATATATTACATAATAAACCCGATATTGTTGATGCAACTTGCAAGGATTAATGGTGAGGATCTAGAATACAGTACTCAAGGATCTAGTGAAGGAGAACCGGTAATCTTGATTCACGGAGGTATGTTTGCAGACATGTACGTACCTCTCATCTCACAGCCTATTTTGGCTGACAATTACCACTTAGTAACCTATCACAGACGTGGATATCCAGGGAGCAGTCATAATGCATTAGATAATGTAAGCATTCAACAGCAAGCCGCTGATTGTAAAGAGCTTATGCGAATTCTCGATATTAATCGTGCGCATGTTGTGGGTCATTCTAACGCAGGACTAATTGTATTGCAACTTGCAATTGATGCAAGTGATATGGTACATTCACTCTCTCTTCTAGAGCCAGCACTGGTAGGATTTGTTCCAAGTGGTTCACAGTTTGCGAAGCGGCTTGTAACAGTAGCTGGATTACTACATGAGGGCAAAAAGCTTGAAGCACTCGACTTCTTTTTGCAGACAGTGTTCCAGGGTAGTCCACAATATCGTGAAATAATCGACATACAGCTACCACAGGGTGCATTTGATTTAGCTGTCAGGGATCTAGATATCATTTTTAGGCTTGAAGCTCCGGCGCTGCAATCTTGGACCTTTACAGTTGATGATACAAAGCGTATTCATCAACCAGTCCTTTATGTCGGAGGAGAGGATAGTGCAAATTATTTCCAAGAGATACGCACACTCGTATCTACTTGGTTTCCTCATCTAAAGATAATAATGATCCCAAATGCGACACACATGCTACACATGATGAGTCCAAAGCTAGTGGCTGAAGGCCTAAGAGATTTCTTTTCCCGACATCCTATGCACTAGACATATGACGCTGATGTTTGAAGCCTACTAGAACCAATATTTATAACGGTGTCAAGTTATGTATGTCGTTGAGCTAACACATCTCAAATATTTCATAGCATGCATCCTTTATCCCCATGGCTTCTCATAGAGGGTAAGGATAACTAAACAAGGAAACACAACATCTATCAATGGCATAGTAGAATAGCTGCAAAAATTCCACCTTGAAATCGGACTTGCAACAGCGAGATGCATTTAGGGCCCAAAAATCATGTCAAATTTGGTTCTCATCCTTCTGGGCTCAAGACGATACCTCTTGCAGTAGTGCTGTGTCATGCACTGCAGACTCATTACTATTTAATTGAGTGTGATTCATCCATTAGCTGACTAGATGATGGGACAACCTCAAATAGATAATAAGCTCAAAGTGGCCGATTTCATGACTGCTAATCCCGTAACAATACAAGCAGTTGCAAAGTTTCCAGAAGCGATAGCTATCATGGCCTCAAAAGCTATTGGAAACCTTGTCGTAACGGAAAACAATAACAAAACTGTCATCGGTCTCATTACGGAAAGAGAAATACTTCAGTATCTTTCGCTGAATCAAGAAATCCCAAATAAAGAGATCAGCTTCGTTACCATACAACCCTATACTAAGATAACTCCACAGGAAACAATTTACGTAGCTGCCAGATCAATGATCTCCAACAAACCAAGATTATTGGTATTTGATAACCATGATGATAATGACGATGATAGATCTAATAGACTGGTAGGAATAATTACTGCGTCAGATATCGTTAGGGCCTTTAGAACCACAGATAGGAACCCGACAATCGAAGATGTAATGAATACTAAGATATTTGATATACTATACGATGAATCTATTTTTGAGGCAGTTAGAATATTACATGAAAAAAGAGTTGGCAGTGTTATTGTAATCAAAGACAAAAAGCCTTATGGGATATTCACTGAGCGAGATGTTCTGACTAAAGTCATATCAAAAGGCGTACAGCTATCTGAAAGAGTTGGCGATGCTTGCTCAAAGCCTCTAATAACAGGACAACGTGGAATACGCGCGAACGAAGCCGCAAATATAATGTCCATAAACAGTGTGAAAAGGCTTCCTCTAATACAAGATGGTAATGTTACGTCAATAGTAACAGCAAGGGACTTGGTAGATGCATTCCAAAAAGAATAACAGATTGCCAGTTAATGTAGAGACTGCTAAGTCAAGTGTCGTAGTGTATGTCGTCATTCCATCTTCCAAACCTGTTATCTAGAAAATAGGATACTGCATGTTTCTGATCTTGTATGTTTTCATAAAACCTATTTGCACATACACATGACTTTATTTGCTGGTTCACATTTCTTTCATTCGGGTTCAGGTATGGGGCCTTCTTTGGAAGATAGATTATAGTAAGCCAATGTTTCTGTGCATTGATATAGTCATTTGTCATTTTACTTATATGGAATGAAGCATGATCCCAGATGAGTATTAGTCTTTTCCATTTGCTACTTTTTATGCTTTGTTGCACAAACCATTATCATATTAGTATAGGTTTGTTGATCAATTGAG
>DASQQK010000260.1:0-2781 GCA_035643435.1 Nitrososphaeraceae archaeon
AAGGATATCAACGTCAGAGTGTGTTTTATGACTGCCGGGGAATTCAATATGGATGCAGCAAGGGAAGTACATCCACTTAAGAGTATAGGTTGTTTCATTAAGAAACCCATCGGTGCTCAAGCACTTGCAAAACGTATCAAAGCAGAGTTAGAATAGATAACCAATTTTAGCTCCATACTGGTCTCTCAGGTAGAAACAACAAATCATTCAGCACTAACCGTCGTGCATGATATGGTTCTCGACCTTCTTTGTCTACCAGGCAGTGTGATTGTATTTAGCGCATTAGCATTTGTTACAGTATATAGAGAAGGTTTTGAAACCGTTCTATTCTACCAAGCAATGTTCTCATTCGCGAGATATATGGAATTGTATGTTATATTGGGTATGGTATTAGGCCTTGCAGTTATTGTTGGAGTAGCAATTCTAATTCTACTTAAGTTCCATCCATGAGGCATGACTGACCCCCGAAAAAGAGACTAGTCTCAGTCCCCTTCACTAGTCGGTTCTTTCGTAGCTTCAGCTCAGATAGCATGCAAGTAAACAACACTAATTGACTAGACTAGACTACTATACATAGTCATTAGCTACTATTCAGTACTATGAACTGGGATTGAAACTTGTCTTTATTGCTATGCTGAAGAGATCTCGTTGTCAATGTGGCAGAAAGGTCGATACAACTCGACTAAATATATATTGCTGCTACCTAAAAAAGGTACAAATTCTTCTATATAATTGCCATAGATGTCTATAGACTATAATAATCCTATCGTATACAGATTAATACGCACTGAAAGTACGTCAGATTGAATGAAAACAAAAATAGGTTTCAAATTAACGATAGCTGCATTACTTGTGGTAGTATCAGCTATACCCGCAGGTTTGTCTAGCAATATCGTAGCGCAGGGACCGCTAACTCTCAATGGAGCAGGCGCAACCTTCCCGTTCCCTTTGATAGATACATGGAGAGTTGAATATCAGACAGTTGATCCAGGTGTGAATATCAACTATCAATCAATTGGAAGTGGTGGAGGAGTCAAACAGTTTACAGAAAAGACAGTAGATTTTGGTGCTTCTGATGCTCCATTGACTCCAGAAGAGGAGGCAAATGTTCCAGGATCTCTCACTATTCCGGAAACCATAGGCTCCGTAGTTGCAGCTTACAATGTTCCAGGGGTACCGGAAGGCTTACAGTTAACAGGGCCAATATTGGCTGACATCTTTCGAGGAGTAATTACCAATTGGAACGATCCCCAGATTGCCGAATTTAATCCGGACGTGACTCTGCCCGATGCGGAGATAGTAGTGGTACATCGATCTGATGGTTCAGGGACGACCTTTGTGTGGACAGACTATCTTTCAGCTGTAAGTCCAGAATGGGAAACCGAGGTGGGTAAAGGCAAATCAGTTCAGTGGCCAACAGGCATAGGTGCACCGGGAAATGAAGGAGTTGCAAATGCCATCAGGGGAAGTGAGAATACCATTGGATATGTAGAACTTGCGTACGCACTGACAACAGGAATGCCATTTGCACACATTCAAAATCAAGAAGGTAATTTCGTAGCGCCATCATTAGAATCAAGTGAAGCCGCGGTATCTGCAGCAGCCGGGACGTTGCCTGCTGGAGATGAGTCGTGGACTAACGTTACGCTTGTAGATGCGCCGGGTGCGGATTCATATCCAATTGCCAGCTTCTCATACTTGTTAATACCGAAGGAATTATCCGACAACCCAACAATGACACAAGAAAAAGCTACTGCACTTGTGAACTTTATAGATTGGGCAGTTACAGACGGTCAAGAGTTTGCTCCCGAGCTGGAATATGTGCCTCTGCCCACGGAGGTCGGAGCACTGAACCAGGAAACTCTCAGTCTAGTTACCTTTAACGGAAATCCAGTCTTCACTAATTCAACAGGATAAGAGAAACTATGAAGTCCCAAAGTTTTTTCTTTTTTTTGGTTTAGGTATTTTGCACGACCTTATGGCATAATCAACTGGAGCTATTATCAATTATTTTCAGATTCTGAGACGTCCTTTAGTTAGCACAAGATAGTAGAATCAAAAACTCAAATTTTCCAAATTATCTTTATCCAAGTTTCTTAATTAGCTCTGTTGCATAAATCATTCTATTCATTCGCACATTATCTATATCTCTTTACGTCATGGTAGCAAACATGTTATACAATGACGCTTTAAGGATCAATTCCTTGGCCATGGTCTGAAATTTCCTTGCAGTTACATACTCACCAAATGTTCTTTTGATAGACGAGAATACCGTTTCTGCCATCCACCTTTGTCTATAGCTGACGCTATGTTTCCATCTTTTGAGACTTCTCTGTTGTCTTATTACAGACATATTTTTGGCATTACAGTTAGTCGGTCTAACCTTGGAATTGCTTCTTGTCTTTATACCGGGTTTGATATGCTTCTTGGATAGGTATCTAAAATTCTTATTACTATCATATTTACCATCTGCTATCGCTCTCTTTACATTGTTATTTTCAGAAGCGTCGTCTACTAACTTCTTTAGCATCTTGCCATCATGTACCTCTTCACTTGTTACCTCCAAAGAAATAATCTTCTTATTCTAGATGTCTACTGCTACGTGTATCATTAGATAACCTCTTCTTATATGCCACTTATGCCGCATCCATCATGCGGCATGGCCCTTACTATTGAATCCGGCTGTGAATGCAGTTGTCATAATAACATTCGACGATAGTCTAAGACTATAGGCCAACCTACGTCCAAAACGGTCTCAAATCCACTGATAACCCACTAAGT
>DASQQK010000261.1:0-2374 GCA_035643435.1 Nitrososphaeraceae archaeon
AATCACAAAAGATATTTTCAGACTTATAAACTGAATCATAATCTTATTAATCCTTCCCGTGTATCGATAAATAAATACTTCGGAATTCCAGAATTGCAGTGTCATGCAATGCAGTCTTACAATGTAAGTGATATTTAGCATATGTACTAGTGTACAGCTATTACCCAGAATCATACCATTATCGTAAGATTCGAACTAACCGAAGGAATACGGGAGTTCAAGTTCAATTAGAAAAGTAAATCCGGTATACAGATCGCCTAACAGTCAAGAGAAACCTGTTATTTTAGCTGACAAATATCCGAATAGCAACCATGTATTGTCGACATTCAGAGATGGTAGTATAGGATTGCCAAAATTCTTTTTTAAAGTCTATGAGCAGTACTATATCTAGGATCGGTCTCTATTTAGTTAGGAGTAAGAAATGCCACCAACATAGATTATATATATACTGCATCACAGTGATCAGGGACGTCTTACCAATACTGGAATCCACATCCAGTAATTTACAAGTAGCTACTGTAGATGGATTATCTAATGTAATTAGATCTCTATTTCATAAAACAGCCTAATTATATATTGATATTAGAAATACAAACGGATATGAAGAAGATAGAGCGAACTTTATTCAAGATAGTAGGAATGTATTGTATTAATTGCAAACCTATCGTAGAGAAACAGCTGAAGGATGAAGTAGGAGTAAAGAAAATTGATATTGATTATATGACAGATAGTGTTGTAGTCGAATTCGATCCATTGCTCATAACGAAAGAGGAGATAAAAAATAGGTTAGAAAGATCAGGATACAAGTTTGTTAGGATAGCGAGATAGAGTTAGTGCCGCTCTGGCCGTAAATTTCATTAAGGTTATTCCTAAATACATAATTAATACTATAGCAAAACTATAGATTAGTATATTCCGTTAACGTCATAATCGTTATCCTGAAGGTCGGCCTTGGCATATCGAACAATTTTATAGGATTAATAAAATAAAAAGAGGAAGAAGATCTCCAACTGTAATGTAATTGTTTACCACATGCCCCTCATAGATTCATCATCCATCATGCCAGGACCCATGCCCCTCATAGATTCATCATCCATCATGCCAGGACCCATGCCCATCATGCCAGGACCCATGCCCATCATTTGTTTCATTGATATCGGCATGTTTGATAGAACTTGACCGTCTCCAGGGTCGACGACTACTCTATTAATGTTCATATCTGCTCCAAAAACCCAAACAGTATATACCAAATATCCATTTGCTTCGCTAATATGGGCAGCTACGGCATGAGAATTATTGCCAACAGCACCTTCAGCTATTGATGCGGCCTCACCAAGACTTGTCTTTACCTGTGACGCTATTGCGTTGCTTATGACAGAATGCAGATTGATTGAACCCGTAACATTCTCACCTGCGCCCATAATTTGCATCATAGCACTCTGGTTACCCGCAATCCCGCCAGGACCCATGCCCCTCATTAAGCCATCATCATTATCCATCATGGCACCACCTGGCATTTGAGCGGCTGCATTACTTATGAAAAAGGAGAAACCCCCGCCCATTGTAATCACTATTGCCATTAGTGTTGTGGTTATTCTCGATGTCATAGTTTAATATACAAATGTCATTGTATTAAAGTTAGTGGAATAACACTGGATAAATGCTCCAGTTAAAGTCTGTCTGTAGGTAGATATTAGTATAACGTCATTTTATGAATGTAGATTCAGTACGACCCTAAGTCCACAAGTGCAAACCTCGAAAAGGTTTATAAATAATAATAATTTTCAATCCCTGAAATTCTTGAGGTATGTGTTCCTTTTTGCCAAAGTGATTGAATCTATATTTCTGCGTGATACACACTACAGTATTATGTCAGCCATTTTTTTACTGAGAACGTGATCATGATGAGGCTTCCTATCAGAGTTAGTAGCTAGCTATTTTCCATAAATTGGAGAGGTTCACAAAAACGAGGAGCAGTAACAATATTTAGTAGAGGTTTTCTTATAGAATGGACACTTCTAAGACCAGAAATTTACCTTTGTTATCATAGCTAAATACTTTAATTAGATACATACCAACATAACTTTTAGTAGTAACAGAAGGTTCACATAAATACGTAGTTTCCGAGTTCTATCTGATTCTATCATGAAATACAGAAGTAGAACAGAGATGGTTGGACTAATTCTAGACGCAGCAACTATAGTTGAAAACAGACTCGTCAGCATTGGAGGTTACTAAGAATGAATCAAACAGATACAGCAAGATACATAATGTTTACCATCTTAGCGATGGGTATAGTGTTCTCAGTAAGCGGGATGGTTGCTGGACAGATTATACAGACAGCTGATGCGACAGACCCAAAACATAGGGACAA
>DASQQK010000262.1:0-2721 GCA_035643435.1 Nitrososphaeraceae archaeon
GCTAAAATGATATTATTATTATTGAAGTTATTAACTCTCCAATTATACAACGAATTAGAATCACAAAAAATAGGAAAGAAGCTAGTTATTTAGCATCTTCTCAAATTTTGAATCTTTAGCCGTAACAAGCCCTCTTTCCACTAACGGTTTTTCTCCTAACGCCTTTTCTATCGCCTCATCGCTCAATCGTACTGCCTGATCGACTGTTATACCTTCAGTATATCCCTTCTGAATTATGTCAAGAGCACTGTCTGAGTACTGTCCTATTGCGAAACCAGAACCGCTAAAATATGTACCACTAGGATCAACTTGATACAATTGAACCCCTGCCGGATCTAGCCCAGCTATGATAATAGATGCCGCTTGAGGTCTAACTGCGTATATTGTAAAGTCGTGCAAATAAGAGCAGAGCTGGCTTGCGAGTGACTTTACGTCTATGGGACTATCATAAGTGAATCTGTATTTCTGCGCCACAATTCTCATCTGATCAATTAACTGAAGTATGTCTCCGATGTATCCGGAACCAGTTGCACCAACATGTCCATCTATTGCAAATATCTTCTCTGATGGTTCTACTAAAGGCTTTGTGGGCTTAATGTGACTGGAGATCAATGCGAAGGTAGGGGTTTTGATTCCGACTGTAGTTGAACCCCTACCAACTGCTTCTAGTGCGCTATCAACTAAAAGTAGTCTTCCTTCAGGTCCATAGTAGTAAGGATATCTCGAACTACTAATCCCTGAGCTACCTATATCCGCCATTTCAATTACTCCTCTTCCCTTCCTTCACTACCAATGAGAGGTTTGGGATCGTCAATACATCTATCCCGTTTCCCGATCCAGGATCTCTCTCCATAGCCGCAGCTACCGCTTTAGTCGCAATTTCTTTTGCTTGTTCATTGGTCATGTCCTTGTGATATATACTCTCAAGAACTCCATATGCAATAGGAGATCCAGAACCAGAGGAAGCAAAATCCTCACCAGTAATGGCTCCACTCATATCTGCCACATATATGTGTCCACCTTCCTGATCTACTCCGCCCACGATTAATTCTACGAAATATGGCTGATAGTTCTTGAGTCCAGAGTACGCTTGGTTTGCAATTAACCTAGTTGATTCTTTCACTGTGACAGGAAATCCTCTACGTAACTCGATCAAATTTCTTTCCGCCCTGACAAGTTTTACCATGTAGTCTGCGTCTGATAATTGCCCGGCAATCGCTACTGCTAAGGTATCATCAATTTTTGTTATTTTCTGTGTGATCTTAGAACCTATAAAGAACCCCTTGCTGGCCCTTCTGTCAGAGCCTAGTACGACTCCTTCTTTTGTTTTGATACCAACTATTGTCGTCAACTTTTCTATCCTTTCACCAGGTATATCTACGCAAACGGAGTATTAATTGACCAGCATTCATGGAAATCAGTCACAGTCATTGCTAATCCTAAGTTGCAGATACTAAATATAATGCAGGTTCATAGTCCTGAGACTGCAATATTGTCCACATTAGTATTTAATGCAATAATAATACCCATACTTATTCCTCTTTCTTGGAGAGGAGTTAAATTTAAGCCAGAACCACTTCAACACACCTTCATCAGAAATATGCTTCTCATTCTCCTAAATCAGTAACCCAAAAACTCTTCAACCTTGATTCTATCTCCCAAGATATACTCTACATTGGTGCAATAGCTACTTCTATCGGTGTCTTTTGCTGATTATAAAGTTCAAAGGCTCTTGATGATATAGAAATAGTTTCGTCAAGACCTGACTTATTTGCTATGGCCTTGACCGTATTTGGAGACACCCCTGCCTTCTTTGCAATATCCCTGTAAGTCTCTCCCTTCTCTAATAATGCCAGAACAAGCGCCTCCTTCTGTTTTTTGTCCATTATACATTGATCTTTTGTATCTACAATGATTTAGCTCTTCTGTTATCATGTGTTATCATGTGACAATAACATGTTATTTCTTGTTACTTTCTGTGTCAATCTGCTATCAAAATAGCTCAAATCATAGTAAAGATATTTGAATACATATCTACAAACTTCTCCCCGAAATGAGTGTATGTCAGGGGAGAGAAACTCATATCGATTTACCAAACTTTTTTTCAGAGCTTGATAGAATATTTGGTGTCGAACAAGTGTATAAAAGGCCAAGGTTCGCATCTCATCAAGAAAATCTCCGAGTTTCTCTAGAAATAGTAAGACAGGTAAAGAGACTAAATATCGCAAGAAATCCAAATGAAGCTCTTAAGGCGCACTTTGACTATATTTTCAATACACAGGAGCATCAACTAGAGAATCAATCAATAGGAGATTACCGTTCCATGAAAGCCGTTCCGCTCCATGGCAATCCACTTAATTTTGTTTCTAGTGAGTTCGACGCTAATGAACTGTTGCAGAGAAATTATGAACCGCATGTTGACGTTCTTTCCTGGTTTAAGTTCAGGGAAGATTTTATCTACAAGTCGGTACTCAGGAAAGAAAGGGCCATAAGTATTATACAACATATGTTTGCAACGACTGGCAACAGATCAAGAGACGATCTGGATGCCAGACAAGAGAACATGGCAGCACTCCCGATAGGGTACTATTTTATTAATAGTACCTCCTTGCCAGTTTCCATAGTTGTTGAGTCGAAATACCTTCCAAATCTTGATGCCGCCCATTTCAACATAATGAATAGAATAGGAAATTATTCGATAGGCGCGCACTCATTTTTACA
>DASQQK010000263.1:0-10626 GCA_035643435.1 Nitrososphaeraceae archaeon
ACTAAAATATAATGATGTTTAAACATATAGTAAAGATCTCAAAAGTTGATCTGTACGATCTCGGATTAGCAACAATATTGCATTCTTATCACGTAACTGATGCCAATTATTTTTGGTTTAGTCATTCCATGGAAAGAAGATCGCACAAATATTTATGTTCTCTACTACAGATTCAAGCCCCATTGATGAGATCCCCCCACGAATCTTTGAAACCACTTTAAAGTCTTGCCATACCAATTAATGTTTTATTTGCTGTTCATCTTTAGTTTATTTCTCATGCCCTGGATTGAAACGCATCGAAGGCATAAGGAAGTAAGTCCCTAATGGTGAATACTCTTTCTGCGATTCCTGTTAGATGTATCTTGATATCAGGACAAAATTCGAATAACACCTGTCTGCATGCGCCACATGGAAATGTTGGCACGCTGGAAGAAGTTGAGATGACCAAGTCGGTGAAAACACTATGGCCCTCAGAGAGAGCCTTAAAAAGTGCCACTCTCTCTGCACACATCGAGAGGCTATAAGATACATTTTCGATGTTCGATCCGGTAAAGATGTTTCCGGTTTGGGTAAGAATAGATGCGCCCACTTTAAAATTTGAATATGGACTGTATGACATATTCATTGCTTGTTTTGATCTTTCCAATAATTCTTCCTGAACCATATTACAGCATTATCGATTCGGTATAAAATGGTATGTGGCAATTTGGTATGTTTCTATTTGTCCGGCCCCAAGGTAACTCCCCTCTGATCATAATTCAACATTCTGGATAGAAACAGATTCACAGATTAACTACAAAATAACAAAAAAGGGGATGTTGTGGACCCTCTACTTAGGATTAATCACGTCTGCCGTCGCAGCCGCCGTGGTGTCCATGGTCGTGTCCGTTGTCAACTTCTAGAAATGCTTGATTGCCTGTTAATGCTACTCCATTCTCGTCGCCCTGGATCTGAGAATCGGTGTTTTGGCACCCAACGTTTATCGGCAGTTTGCCGTTTCCACAAGCGTTGGCCTGTGATGTTGCTTGGTTGTACTCTCTCTTCTTTCCTGCAAACGCATCTTCTGTTGCCACAGCTGAAGTTGCAACAAGGATTACTGCTGCTACGATAGCTATACTCATACTCTTGCTGTTCATAATATTCGCAGTATAAATATTGGTTTAGTGCTCGTGTGTGATACTTTAACCAGGATCGTAATACAAATCTTCTATTATATAATACTGGATTGGTAGATAGATCTTCTACTCTGTAACACGATAATATAAATCAGACTGAACTAACTCAACCCAATTAAATATGAATGCAAGAGCTTCAAACCCCCTTGAGCCATGTCTTGGACACACAATATTCCTATGCCCAGTTACCACACTTCACACATTAGTGTTCAGATATTCCATGTTCCGAGTATACACGTTAGTCAAGCTAATTACTTTTCCAGCATCTTAAGTGTTGTATTTAGCATCTCCGCCCAGATGCGATGGACAAATGCATCCAGCTTATTTTTCAAAAATTTGATAAGCGTATGGTGAACATATTCCTGTATGCCTGGCAGCGCTGATAAGTGTTAATCCAATTACCATTTTTGGTTACCAAATCTCTTCCATCTTTGTCGAATTGATAAATTCCATTGTAGTCGATTCTTTTTGGCCTTTTGCTTTAAACCTGAGGTAGTGCATCTCTTCGTCTAGGCGTTTCGTTCCCTACGTTCTCTCTCTTCTTTGGTTGCCCGAATGCAGTCGAGATACTACCTTTGAGAAGTAACACTGGCTATTTCTTCAATATACTTTTCAACAGGAACAAGTATACCACCTAAAGCCTCCGGTCTATTACAACTATCACATTTCACCATGGTTCATTAGAATTGGTCGACCCCTTTTAACATTTTCTCAAGTCAATTGATATGAAATGCTAAGTCAATGATCTTATATTTCATCGCAGTCTGTAATAGGTACATGAATGTGTTGGAGATGAAATAAACAGAATGGAAAAAGACGAGTGGAAGCCATTACCCGAAGGACTACAATCTAACGTCTGAGTTTATTTATTTTTATTTCCCGTCTGAAATATAGTTACTAGACATCTGATAATGGTCTGAAGTATATCTCTAGATATTCCAAGTATTAAAGACATATGTCTGACTGTTAAAAACGGAAGACTCATTCAAAGCAGCATATTAATTGTTCAATAGCAGTTTTACCAAGTAGCAGCAAATCCGTTACTTGAAATGACTCTCGAGGGATTATCTAATACTTGTAAATAAGAGTAGTGTAGAAGCTCAAACAGCTCTCTCATAAGCAGCTAAATTCACTTGCGCTGTAAGTAATTGTATCTTCCTTTTCTACGGGCAGCAAATGGATGGATAGATAGAAAGAAGAATACCAATCAGGAAGGTAACAGGTCTCCATATTTTCGAGCGAAATACAGGACAGGATATTGATATTAACTCCATGCTTGCTGGAGTTGAAAACCCTTTAGATCTTATCAAGGCAAATCAGACACAACCAACGCCGATCCAGATGAAGAGTGTAAGATAACACATTGAAGACGTGCTAGTCATATACATCTTGGACCAAAAATTCACCTTAAACGATGGGATCTCTTCTATTCACCGATAATGGTTACCAATCTTTGTTGTGGATTGCTTTTGGGTTATTCGTAGGTATGGCTTTAGCTATAGACTTGGGGATGATTGAGAGCATAAGGAGAAGAATGCTTGTAAAGAACAAGAACTCCATAGGTAAGAATGTTCAGCTCCTGAATTTCCAAGAGAGAACCAAAAAAACCTTTGAACATGCATTGTGTTGGACCATAATCTGGATTTCGCTTGCACGTGTATTTACAGGTCTAATTTTTGTATTTATGGGATATGACAAATCTCTCTTGTTCCTGACAGGGTATGCTATTGAAAAATCGCTAATTGTAGATAACATGCTTGTATTTTCATCAGTTAGAATTCCATACATATATCAGCACAAGGTGCTGATGCTTGGAAAACTAAGTACAATCGGACTTAGAATAGTTCTCATTCTCGCAGCGATATCTCTGCATGAATCATTTCATTGGATGATATACATTTTCAGTGGTTTATTGATATTCACAGCAGCACAAATGCTTGCTGCTGCTGCTGCCATGCAAAAAGGGAAAGAAGGACATTGAAGCTTACTTCCTCGCATGATATACAATACTATTGTGTTACACTATGTCATTAAGCTAACACACTAGTTCTAAAATATATCAGATACAACTGAAACAATTACTGATGACTGATACGAGCGCCATTATCACTATCGGGAAAAGGGCTTAGTGTTGAGCAACGAGTGCTAGAAAATTATGGATAGTTATTGTAGACTACCAGCAATATGTAAACACTATAACTGACACACATGCAGTTTTAAAATGGACATTGACATCTGTGATGTATCCTTTTTGTTCTGTTACGTTTAATGTTTGAGCCTGTGTTTGTTCGATCGCTTGAGTCAATATGGCACTGTATGCGCTTATTATTGTCACAATTAGGACAGCGACCACAGCGAATGCTGCGATCATATTCTTGAGATTGCTGTTCATATCCAGTCAATGAGAAAGTGTACGATTGGTTTATACTTTTTCATTGCGCTGTTGGCCATACTCTGATAATGACAGTATCGATATAAAGGTGGTTAGATCAGTCGAAGTAATTTTATTTTCAGTATACTACTAATGCTAGGTTCTTGAACCGAAAAGAGTAATCTTGTTGTGGTAGACGTCATTAGTCTTTACCCATCAATGGCAGAATTACATAATATATCATTTGACACAGCCAACTGCGAATGTTGTAGAGACAATCCAGACGCGAGAATCCCTGAACAGATTAGTATGATGCTGAACTCAGATCTGGATAATAGAAATAATAAAAAAGATTATTGGATATGCAAGCGCTGAGGGGATATTCCCAAGAAAGCTACGCATCTTCAAAGAAGAAAGAATTAGACAAAAAGGATTAGGTAACTCAGTAAAACAGTTGGCGTTAAAGATTAGGGCCTGGGTTCATGGTAATAATGCAGATCCGATTTCTACTATTACAAAATCGATCTCTGATCTTGAGCTTGGTATTGTAGATCATGGATAAGAATTGGTTTATCAAATTCATTTCATTAGATCGGTCCACAGTTAATCCATACGCAGGTCTCCAAGTGGCTGGACTGGTAACTGGGAATTTACGTGAAATACCCAAGCTAACGTTGCAATGGGAAAGGCATAGAAAAATGTTTGAGTTAACACAACACAACAGAAACATATTGAGCAAGACAGCACTGGAAAAACTATGACTGTTGATCCCTGGGATCCGCGAGGGATTAGAATCTAAGGTGATGCTGATGTTGTTACTGGGTGAGGAGGGTATATTGATCCGTCTGGCCATTCAGAACATCAATACATTAGGACACGCCCTATAAAGAAATGGAGCTGGCGAATCGGCGAGCCAGTCTTTACAGATGGAAAGTTTAATGTCAAGGTGGATAAATAATGACTAGTTTTATAATCTGATATCTACATTATCTTTTGTCTTTGGAATGTGTACCAAGAGTTCTGGTAATCATTTTTTGAGCTGCGTTAAACACTCTACTGATTCGGTAGACTAATTTCTAAGATCAGATAAGGTAGAGATTATTAACTCGTAGGCTAGTTCTAATAGCAGCCGAGCTATTATTTCACTGGATTAAAAAAATGAACAAACTAAATAAGACAATCCTATATTTCGGAGCGGCAGTCTGTACCGGTATCGCTGGAATTTTACATCTTGCGCTGGTTCCAAACTCGATTGTTGCTGGTATTGAGTATGCTGCATTTTTCTTAATTTCTGGTTTGGCACAGCTTTTCTGGTTCTTGCCAATGATAAAGCAATGGGGCAGGATTTGGTATATCATTGGAATTGGCGGAACAGCTATCATGGTAGGGTTAACCGGTTATACGCTCGCCAATATAGCCGCAGATCCGCAGTCTGCGCCACCAGGGGTAACCGAATTGGCTGTTGCAATAGAAATATTCCAGGTCTCCTACGTTATAATCACGGGAATAATAATTGCCAAGAGTAGGAGAGAATAAAAACATGAAATTACTCAAAATTCTTAACCCACTATTATATAGTTTACGTTGAGCTCCATGATTGCGTATGTGTGCCTTGATAATGGCTGCAATGTCCAAACCAAGGCCAGTTATGATGAGAAATGCCTTTGGAATATTTATGTCTGGTTGTTAACCCCATGTATAGATACTAGCTTTTCAATTATTTTCTTATCCCAATCAGCCAGTCATAAATTTACTAGGTACAAATGGTAACAGACATTTCTAAGATTTCTTTGACAGTCTTTTTTAACCCAGTCCAGATGAACTAAATAGAAATATTCCTAACGGTATTGCAATCCCAAAAATTACTGATCGCGGCTGATTGCTAAGCAGATTAATGCATTAATACTAGTTTATCGTCTTTGCAACAATATAAAAATAAATATTAACTGGTCGAATTAGTACCGGTCATATTTCCACCTGCAGTCTGATTAATCATCATCATTTTTGCATTGCCCGCTTCTGCATCTTCTTCTACGTCTGCATATACCGGCCGGATTAGCAGCAGGTACTTTCAACTATACCAGCACTAGCTATCACACCAGAAAATGCATTAGCATTTAACTTGCACTTTACAAATCCTTAACTTCATTCCTTTTTACAATTTTGCTAGAGATATCTCAGACGGTTGGTGATTGATGCTTAAACCCCTACCAGTTGGTGAACTACTATTGAGGACCATATTTGTCACGCGATGTGTAACCGAATTTGAACTTAGAAGGAATCTTTATGGGATTGAACGTATAAGGGATATCTATATACGCATATGCCCACATTCATGGACTTTCATTCTATGGGTACATACACAGAGGATGATCTCAAGAACAGTCAGATGGAACCTAGAGACGAGTTTGGAGTCAAGGTCATAAATATTTTTTACGATACAGAATCATGTATGATATTTTGTCTTCTAGATGCCCCTGATAGATACGCCGTGGAGAATCATCATGCGAAGTTAGGAACGAAATGCGAATGGATTACGCAGGTAAAGATGACCTTAGAATACTAAGGTTCTAAACCGGCGGGTACATATTTTGCTCGCGCGCGCGCAAGATCGCTTAGATCTTAATTTTTCAGTACCATTCAAATAGACAAAGTAGAAAAATAAATTATTAACCCTCCTCCCTCCCTAGATAGTATTCTAACTATTATCTATCTGATCGACTATTCATATCTTGAAGATGCACGAGTACCTTGCAGATTGTCACCTATCACCCTCGTACAGAAGTTGTATAGGTGCAGTAATTAAGTCTCATGTCTCATTCCGAATTTGCACCAAGTTACAAAGATAGTACTGATTAAGGAATTGCATCCTTCTCATCCCTATTATGGCGTATTTCTAAATCGTCGACCTTACTCATTTCCTATTTCTTGAATGTACTTCTTCCAGTGCTCCGTAATGGGTAATAATCCGTCCATCACCTGAGCAATTCTCACTTACGCTGGGCGATTGTCTGGGTTAAGATATAGATCCGGACTGAGTGCGTGTTCCGCATGGATTAAGAAAGAATGGATAGAATCCTAAGAATGGAAATCCTTGTGTGCAAAATACGTTATGTACCATGACACCATAGGACATGATTTCGGATCAATCGTTCTCTTATATGCAAGAATGACGTATATCAGTATCACGACCTTCAAGGATAATACCACAAGGGGACTTCCGTTGACCAGATCTCATATTGAGGAGATATTTCCTAAATTAACGCCAGAGCAAATACGTCGTGTTTCATCTCGCGGACAAACGCGTGCCATACAGGATGACGAAATTCTCTATGAGCAGGGGGACAACGCACCTTTCTTTGTGGTTCTTTCCGGAGAGCTCGAGATTGTGCGTCCGTTGGGTACGGCCGCTGTAGAGACCCTTGTCGCGGTTTTAGATTCTGGGCAGTTTACCGGCGAAGTCGGTACTCTCTTAGGCCGGCGGACTCTCTTCCGCTTACGTGTCTCTAAGCCGGGTAAGGTAATCGAACTGGATCGCCAACATATGCTCGCGTTGGTGCAGGACGATGCTGAACTTGGCCAGATCCTGATACGGGCATTCATTCTCCGCCGAGTTGAGTTTGTGGCGGCTGGTGTAGGAGACGTTGTTCTAATCGGGTCGACACATTCGGCCGATACACTTCGGATCAAAGAGTTCCTGTGGCGCAACGGACACCCCTACTCATTCATAGATCTCGAACATGATCCTGAAGTACAGAACCTATTGGATAGTATCCATATCGTTACCAGTGAGATACCCGTGGTGATCTGCCGAGGGAAGATTGTGCTTCGAAATCCTAGTACTCAGCAAATCACGGATTGCCTCGGCTTTAACGAAGCTATCAACCAGATCCAGGCGCGCGACCTCGTCATCATCGGTGCCGGTCCATCCGGGTTGGCTGCGGCAGTCTATGGTGCTTCAGAAGGGCTTGAGGTTCTAGTGCTGGAAATGAGCTCTCCTGGCGGCCAGGCAGGTTCAAGTCCAAGAATTGAAAATTACTTAGGATTTCCCGCGGGTATCTCTGGCCAGGAGCTTGCAGGTCGGGCATATCTTCAGGCGGAAAAGTTCGGCTCGGAGATTCTCATCACTAGGTGCACGCGGCTCCTGTGCGACCAAAAACCATACGTTATCGAAGTCGAGAATGGAGCCAGAATTCCGACACGTACTGTCGTGATTGCAACGGGGGTAGCCTATCGGAGGCCGCCGCAGTTAGAAAACTTGTCGCGCTTTGAAGGTGTGGGTGTCTATTACGCTGCAACCCCTATGGAAGCGCAGTTGTGTCGAGGAGAAAAGGTGATCGTTGTCGGTGGAGGAAATGCCGCCGGTCAGGCTGCCGTGTTTATGGCTGATAGTGCAGAGCGCGTACACATTCTCATCAGATCTGCTGGTTTGGTCGAAAAGATGTCACGATATCTGGTTCGCCGAATCGAAGAGACTCCTAAGATTGTAGTGCAAACACATACTGAGATCGTGGCTCTCCGAGGTGGCAATTGCCTAGAATCGGTTAGGTTGCGAAATAATCATACAGGATTCACCGAGGAGCAAAAGATAAGACATGTATTCCTCATGACTGGCGCTGTTCCTAATACCGGTTGGCTAGATGGCTGCATCGCGCTCGACTCTAAAGGATTCATCAAGACAGGCATCGATCTGTCACCCGAAAATCTGAGTGCTGCACACTGGCCCCTTGCTCGTCGGCCGTACTTGCTTGAAGCCAGTTTACCTGGGGTCTTCGCAGTGGGTGACGTACGAGGCGGCAGCATCAAGCGTGTTGCTTCTGCCGTGGGCGAAGGCTCAATTGCTATATCATTCGTTCATAAAGTACTTCAGGAATAACCAAATAATGACAAATAGTTATTTAGTATCATCTTGATTTTGTCACACCCCTCGGTTATTAATTTGCATAATGGACTGTTGGCTAATTTTGCATGCCAATTAACGTCTATGAAATAACGTCTCGCACCTCGTCCTTCAAGGCTCTTTGCCTTTAGTTACTTTCCGGCGCACCTCAATGTAGGAGGACAAGGACGATCGAATACTTCAACTATTAAAGCATCATTTGGCCTTCGTGTTCTCTGGTTCTAATTGTTCGAAAAGTTCTTTAGTTTGTTGCTCTCCAAGAGTCCAACCACCAGTCTTTAATAAACTACTAAAGATGTCTTCCGCTCTCAGTCTGGTAGCAGTCTCAGTCTGATGCATATCAAAGAAATGATGAAATATTTCGGTGTTCCTATCCCCTTGTGATGTTGAAGTATCCGCGATAAACTTGTCACATAGTTTGCAGTAATATTCAGTCATTCGTTTATATTAATATGGTTGGATGTGGCTTAAATACTCTCTACCGTCGAAAACAGTCTGAATAATATCCCCTAAAAATGCAGCCCGAGCGCTACAAACAACAAACATAAATTATTATTCGATACTATCTTCGCTAATATTATGGATGAACGATCATGTAACTCATTAACATATAGGACAATGTGGACCTCCACAACCAGCACAGAGGGCTGACGAACCTGTGTCGCTATCTGGTGTGACATCTATCACCAACACAGACTGTCCAAACTCATCTGGCAAATCAATAGATGTTGAATTTTCTGTGATAATCGTATATGTTAACGTATTCGTATTCGTATTATAAACAGGATCGAAAGACTCTATAACATAGGTTTGCAGGTTACCTGTCTGAGTATCTTCCACTATTAAAGCATCATTTGGTGCATCTACTGAAAAACTGTTAGGTCAAGTAGTCCAGTTACCAATAGAATCAGCAGTACTAACTGTTTCTACCACTCTCTCTGGTCTATCCGAAAATTGAATAGTATTATTTGCCACATTCTTTAACTCGAGTGTATATGCAGTTTCATTGATTTGAGATAGTGAACCAGACTTTGCGGTTTGGATAGATAGGAATTTTACTGCAGTCATGTTTCCATATGTAGTCCGATTGGTCATCATCGCTCTTGTTGCATTGCCTGCTTCTACATCTCCTTCTACGTCCGCAGAGATTGCTTGTGCATTTGACCCCTGACCCCAGACTATCGTCATGGTACTCTGAAAACCAATTGTAACTAATCCGATAGACGCACCTGCTGCTGCGACTAGCAACATCATGCCAATTATTTTTCAGTGGATCATTCTCAGATGGAAGATCGCATAATATTTATGTGATCTGCTTTTGTCATGAAGGGGAGTCGGTCTCGGTTGGTTCTATTACCGACACACTCTTTGCTATGTCGTACGTCGTTCTACTACCCTCGTTACCCACATAAATACTGTCATTGCTCGGATTGTACTGTAGAAAGCTCGGAGTACCCCTTATACTAACAGTATGAATAACTTTATTGGTATCGCTATCTATTTCGGACACATCACCCCTATTCAGGTCCGGCTCGCCCTTGGGAAAGTCAAGCATATCCATATTACCATTGCTTGGGTTGTACTCTAGGAAGGCTGGATTATCACCTACGCTAATGGTATGAATCACCTCATTGGTATCGCTGTCTATGATGGATAAGTAGCCTGATCCATCGTCATCCGCAGAGGTCACATAAATATTATCGTTGCTTGGGTTGTACTCTAGGAAGCTTGGACTACCACTCACACTAATAGCATGAATAACTCTATTGGTATCGCTATCTATTACTGACACACTATTTGAACCTCCATTACCCACATAAATTTTACCATTACTGGGGTTGTACTCTAGGAAGCTTGGATAATCGCCTACTCTAATGGTATGAGTCACCTTATTTGTGGCATTGTCTATTACCGAAACGTAGCCTACCTGGGGATCACCTGCATCATCCACAGAAGTCACATAGACATCACCATTGCTTGGGTTGTACGCTAAAGAGTTTGGACCATATCTTATATTTGTTTTGTGAATAACCTTATTGATATCGCCGTCTATTACAAGTACATCTACCAAGTTACCCACATAGATATTACCATTACTTGGGTTGTACTCTAGGAATTGTGGACTATCTCCACCATCAATGGCATGAATAACCTTATTGGTATCGCCGTCTATTACCGAT
>DASQQK010000264.1:0-2196 GCA_035643435.1 Nitrososphaeraceae archaeon
AAATGTACATACTGAATCTAATCCGCCAGGCGAGATAAGAGGTACCATTGAATTAGGTTCTTTAAGTGCAGCTGAAGACAGTGAGGACGGCAACGATGACGACGACAGTGACGATAATGGGGACAGCAACGGCGACGACAATAACTGAGCCCAAGTCGAATCAGTACCTCTGAGCTCTATATCCCTATTTCTTTCTCCTTTTTTTATTCTTGTTGAAATAGTACTCCAATTGGTCAACAGACTCTATTATGATAATGATTCAGGCAATAAAGCAGCGTGGCTCATTTTTTCCATGAATGTTATATTCTAGATTGCACTATATTATTAATGGGAATGTACGTAAATGAAGGATTTTGATAGGAAGCAGCTAGCTTTGAATCAGCTCAAATGGACTGTCATATATTTAGCTGTTGCTTTTATCATTATGTTTTTCTTGCCCTTCCCCGCTGATCTTGCCCTAGCATTGATTACATTCTTGGCACTTGGTTGGTACAGAAGATATCTACTCTTAAGAAAAGTAGGCATGAAAGACCCGACAAACCCAGTTACCGGTTTTGATTTCAAAAAGATTAAAGAATTATACAAATCTAACTTCTCTGATTCAATTGGCTATGGCCAAAGTAAAGTGAAGTACTATTGCATGAATTGTGGATCTGAGCACAGGGAAATAGCATGTCCCAAATGCGGTTCCAAAATGAAGAGGGTTGGAGTATAACTTACCTAATAGTCATCCTGAGCATCAGACGATGGCGGATGTGCTACGAGTCGGCAGCCAGTTCCATAGATTTTCACCGAGTGTATCACAGCGCATCGCAGCGCATCGCAGCTTTTTTCAGTAATATACACACATTCACATATCATCTAAATATCCCATAAATATCAGCCATGCTATAACGCAAGCACAGATTCGATCTCTCTCCTATGCCACTATTCGTCATTTCTAATTTTGTTTGCTTTGCTTTAAGCTCGTGAGATGAAAATGACGGATAGAAACAGAAACTCTAATGATTTATCTGCTTGAAATTTATATAACAGGGTCTGGTCAATGTCCCATGACTGCTGGAGGATCATCTAACGACGGCTCCTCTCAATACTATATAAAGTCCCTTTATTCTAAATATCAGAAAGTAGATGACCGGATAATTTCAGAATACATTTCATCTATTCCTGAAGGACTCTCAGATGCAGTGAAAATGATAAATGAACAATTAATACCCGTCAAGGGGGATGATGTTCTATCTAACCGTAAAAAACTCATCAAATACATTTCTACGTTTCACAACAGAGCCGGCACCGACTTTTCGATGATAAGCCGAGCTGTGGAGAATTTATTAGATCCATCCACACAGATTCTGATATCTATACATCAACCAAACCTTTTTCCCTATAGTGGGGTATTTAAGAAGATTGTTCTTCTTCAAACTATAAAGTCCATATTAGAAAGACATCATGGGGATTCCAGCTTCAAGTTCATTAATTTATTTTTAGTAGTTGATCATGATTTTATGGATGATGTATGGATAAGAGTCGCACAACTTCCAAGTATAAGACATTCAAATGGTATACTCGAGTTAAGAATACCGATAAAAGAGAGAGACAGGTGGAAACTGGTACGAAATATGGAAGTCCCTCCTAGAGCCGTTGTTGAAATGTGGAGAGATCAAGTAGTCTCTTGGATTAAGAATGGCTCCTCATCTCTGGGTTTTGATAAAAATGAAAGATTAACCTTGTTTGAGAACTTTGGAGAGTTTTGGAGAGAAGTGGATGCATCATATGATAGGTCTATTTCATATGCCGACCTTAACTCATTCATCATGTCCAGACTGGTAAACAAGATCTGGGGATACGATACATTATTTGTACGACTTTCCGAAATATCGCAAGTCTTCGAAAATGGACTTAATTTTCTATTCAAGAATTCTAGGAAATATTCTGAAATATTGAGTGAGAGTGACAGAATGTTTAGACAGAGTGGTGTTAATACAAGGGTTAGTCCCAATACCTATCTCAATGCCCCAGTTTGGCTGCATTGTAGGTGTGGCAGTAAAGCATCAGTTAAGTTTAATCAAGTTGGGGACGGTGATTTGGAACTTGCCGGTGATTGCATATCATGTAAGAAAGGGTTATCCGTAAAACTAGATAAATCATGCTCTCAAGGCATACCAAATAATATTTTGAATCAATTATCACCACGAG
>DASQQK010000265.1:0-2407 GCA_035643435.1 Nitrososphaeraceae archaeon
CAACCGAATTTCCAGAAAATATGACTGCAACAATCAATCAGACATTAGCGAGTTCTACAGCCACCTCTCTTGGTACTGAACCAGATCATGAAAACGATTGGATTACTGCTAATCATGATATTTTTGGTACCAGGTACAGCAATCAAAGCGTTATAGGAAAAGATAACGTCGATCAGCTCGAAGTCAAGTGGATTTTAAATAGCGCATTCCCAATTGAAAACCCTCCACTAATTGTCGGCGATAGGGGATATGTCCAAGATAACGGAGGGAATATCCTAGCCTTTGATGCCAACACTGGTCTGAATATATGGAAGATCGATACAGGTAGCGGAGGTCTAATGCATGGTCTAACATATGACAACGGTGTATTGTATGGTGGAACAGGGCATAATGGAACAATGATTGCAGTAAACGCTTCTAACGGTAACGTATTCTGGGAATCACCTGTCCTAGGTCCAACTAGTGTAGGATATAATATCCCCACTATACCTCTAGTTTGGAATGATGTGGTAATTGCAGGCTCAGCTGGAGGGGACCTGCCAACTCATCCAGGGGTAGTACAAGGTAACGTCACTGCGCTCAACCGTACCAATGGTGAATTGCTCTGGAACCTAGACCTTACCGCTGGAGATTGGGTTACACCAAAAGCTGAAGTGATCCCACCAAATGGAGGAGCCACAACCTGGTCTGGATTTTCGTTTGATCCTGAAACCGGCATCCTTTACGTACCTGTAGGTAATGCTACACCTGACTTTAATGCCACTAGTAGATTAACTCCAAACTACTATGCTAATCGTGTAATAGCAGTGAATGTTACGAGTGGCAATCTGATATGGGCTACTCCATTCATTGCATATGGAACGGTATTGAATGTCGCGTTACCGGATACTCATGACTATGATGTAGCATTTGGCACTAGTGTTACCCAAGTAACATTCGACAATGGAACTCAGAAAAAAGTGGTGATAGGGCATGATAAAAGAGGAGATGTAATGGCCTTGGATGCTGATACTGGAGATGAGCTTTGGTGGACTACCGTAGGAACTAACTACCGTACATATGCCATTCCTAAGACATTAGAAGAAGGAGGTAGCGGAGAAGTATGGCCTGGAACACAAGGTGGAGTTGAAGCATTCCATGCAGTAGATGATAATAATACAATGTATGTTGCAACTAGCAGTGGAGCCTTTAACTTCATCGTGGAGGGACTAAGCGGATATCTCCAACCGCTATTTGAAGAAATGCCAAATGGTATAGGAAACGGTACAATAACTGCTCTGGACATGAGAACAGGCGAAATAAAATGGGTATTCCAGACACTCTTCCGACTTGGGTATCTCCATTGGTCACTAATGGACTCGCATTCTCAGGTCACATAACAGACTTTGGGTATCCATATGATGTAAATGAATTTGGAGCTGCAACTAATACACCTAAGCTACTTTCGGGTATGATCCTGGCGCTGGATAAAGAAATAGGAGAGAAATTATGGGAGTTTAATGTAGGATCTCCCATTGGCATCGGAGGACCATCAATAGGAAATGGAATGCTGTATGTGACCACAGGAATTCCTGCTGAAGTACCGGCACATGATGCAGGATCTGTACTTTCCTTTGGATTACCAGAAGGAACTAGCTGATCATAGGAAGCTTTCAGGCTTCGGTCTGTTGTATCGACTAAAGCCTATTCCCACCACAATAGGATTGCTTCGACAATCATCTTATCTTTTGACAATAGCAACCCACAACCAGATGTAGCCATTACCTCCCATAATTTATGAATTCAGATATTGTTCTTTCAGCGTGAAGTAGCTTTCTTGGCTTTGTATTGTTGAATCCAATTCCAGATCGAGACATGATTTCTTTGAATAAGTCCAGATAGACTTTCAGACTTCTTCCTAAGGCCCTTAGTAACAAGAGTCATTGTCATAGAGTAGGCCGTTCTCAGCTATAGTCGTAACCTTAACTGAACATATATGAAAATCTCCTCTGCGTGTCCGCCTTCCTTAGTCTTCTTGATAAGGCTGCCTATTAGTATTATCAATACCCTGTACTCCGACCTATATACAAACTATCACGAACATTACTATCATAGATGGCAACATCAATGCTCTACCTCACTTCGCAGCACGCTTGCGCATTGATGCCTCGCTGCATAGCGTTGCGCAATAACAATACATTTAAAGATAGATTTGACATAACAATTACGATGCACAAAGCGTGGGTTTGCTCATTATGCTCTCAAGATTTTACGCGAAGGTATAGTGCATACCGCCATAGTAGGGTACTTCATCACGGACAAGATACTATAATCAGAATGATCGACTACGTGATCGGACGGATTGCAGGCAAGTATAATCCAACCAACCCCTTGATATATAGAAAAAGATACAAGCAGCAAGCTTCAA
>DASQQK010000266.1:0-2865 GCA_035643435.1 Nitrososphaeraceae archaeon
TTTACTGGAGACAGGAATTGTTAGCAGAAGTCTACGCAATGAACGAAGATTACTTACTGAAATGAAAGTATGGTTCTTTGCTACTTGTAACAACATAAATCAAATACAGACAGAGCAACCAGAGCTACTCAATAGGTGTATCATTCTCACAGTTCCAGCTCTGAACTATAACAAGTTTGAATATGTAGCAAGTATAAGATTGCAGCGAGAGCAAGGGATCAATACAGAAGAAATAGCAAAGTACGTAGCATTCAAGGTCTTCACAGAATTCGACGCAACTGACATGCGAAAATGTATTCAGATATGCAGATTAGCAAACTCACAAGCTCAACAGTTAAGTAAAGAAGTAGATAAAGAAATAGTAGATGGAGTAATAAGTAGACTAAAAGGAAATATTCACATTTTTAATTAATCAGAATTAGCAGCCAGACAAATCACTAGGAAATAGATGATACTTAATATGCTGTACCCTAGAACCTGCAGACCGGTATACAACTTCTTTATCTGTATCGCCTTTACAGGTATGTCATTTCAAGGCGAGGTGTCAACTGGTTCCATAACAAGTTTATACACTTTACCGCGAACAAAACACGCTGAGGTTTATAATACTATTATATTGTTAGTAACAGATTGAGAAGAGATGAAGACTACTAAAAATAAAAATAGCAATCCAAATCCAGGTTGGAGCCTAAGAGATCAGAACTATCTAGACAGATATGATAATGCTTCAGAAGATCCAGTTATCCAAATGTTCACAGAGGAAGACTTAGAAGAAGACGAAGATGAGATAACATACTGTTGCTCATTCTGTAAAAGCAAGTTAGACCATTTACAACAAAGAATTGACAATACAATACGGAGACGCAATGAGTGTACGACGTACCATATGACAAACTCCTGAATAGAATTAAAATGTTCTACCTTTGACTGAAATGTCTCATAAAATCTTTCTATCTTGCCGTTAGTTTGAGGATGTTGTACTCTTCCAAGTATATGGTTGATCTTTCTATTAACCAGATACTGCTGGAACTTGCTTATTCCGACTGACTTTATTTCACCAAAATTTGCATAGAATTGACTACCATGGTCTGTAAGTAATTCAAGTGGTTTGCCAGTGATCTCCATGTAGTACAACACCAAGAGGCCTCATATGTCATTGAACTGGAATGAATTAGAAACACCGATACAGGCATTCTACAGAAAGATAGGCAGAAGAAGACATCTACCGTTTATGATTAATAATTTAAGGTGATTGAATGGCAAATAGAAACATGAGACGGAATGTTAATAATTTCAGGATACTACATCAGTTATTCAAGCATAAAGCCTATTAAGAACGATAATCTATACATATAAAAATGTCGAAAATGCAGGCAATAATTTCTGCCATTATTTCCAAGAGAGCATCGATCGCCAGGTTAAGCTCAAATAATCTGACACCTGGTAATTAAATTTCTACATTTTTTACTGTTTTCTTTCCTTAGCTTTTTGCACTTCCTGCACTACTTCGTGAGCGTATTGTATCATATCTTTCTCCGAAATCTCTGTATCCACTCCACTAGATTCTATCGTCTCTCTACTTATCTCTTTTGCCAAGTGTTTAACTCTCGTCTCTATTTCTTCCTCCATCTGTGCGATACCAATATTATCCAAAAATCTAGATTCATTTGTCGCAAACTTCTTAATCGACTGACGTAACTTCGAGTCGGAAGCGACGGTTACGGCACTTGAATAAATCCCAATGAGTATTAAGTATGAGGATAATCCGGTATATGATATGCTTGAAAGTCCAAATGCTGGAAACGGCAGATTAATCCATACGGTAAAAGCACTATTAGAAATAAAAAATAGAACCAGGCCAAATGCAGAAATGACCATATAGTTCCTCACAAGTTTGTTCTCCTTAATCATGCGTGCAGTAGTCCAAAAAGCTACGCCGAAAAATATTCCTCCAACCGTGTTACTCAGGAAAAAGACTACAGTAAAAAGAACCCCATAGAATATAGGATCAGACATAATTAAAGAACCAAATATCCCAGTAAGTAATGAAGGAAATTGAATAACAAAAAAGACTAGAGGAATGCTGATGAGAATGTAATATTTTGTTCTACCCATCTCATGATAATAGCGCTTTAATAAAGCCGCGGTCGACAACCACATTAATACAAATGCTACGACTGAGGATATCGTCTTTGCGAAATTTAGATTTTCCTGCAATGGATCAGTTATAATCCGTTGCAAATTTGCAACGTGTAATCCTATGAATTCGGGTGAATTTGAATAGCTTGAAAGAGCAAGAAGAAATATCACAACTACATTGAAAAGAAGAGCGGCCGAAGATAACCCATAGAATAAAATTACGCGATCCCTGTGTGACCTATACCAGGAAAAGAATCTTTGGGCAAGGATCCCAAGCATGACTATGGCTAAGGAATAACTTATAACCGTTGCAGCTAGTAAGGTATTAGTTCCGTAATTTGACAATAAGAAAATTTGAAAGATAACAAGCAGTATAACGCCGCTTAAGGCGTATTGGACGATCCTAACTAATCTATGGACAATGTACATTGGGAGAATGGCCAGATTCACATATTCCTTTTGCTTGACTGATATCAGGTTCGGTATTGTGTGATGACCAATAATCGCAGCAAAAGATATGAATAAAAAGATGCCAATTCTCCAGTTGTAATTCGGATCCGTTCTTATCAGGTCAGATATTTTGGTAAGAGATATGTCTAGTAATAATGCCAGAATGATTACTGAGATTATTATATAACTTATTTTCTGACTGTGAAGATATTTTGATATTGTTTCAAGCAAAAATATCAAGTACCGACCTTAGCGAATTATTTATCTTGGATTTGA
>DASQQK010000267.1:0-8426 GCA_035643435.1 Nitrososphaeraceae archaeon
ACGCTAACAATTAATCCAAAGGAAGCTAATCCCACGTCTATACCTATGCTCCTCAGAGACTCCTTAATAGCGGTTTGGTTCATATTAAAAACAGAAGAGATCAGATCCTTGGCAGAAACATCAGTGGGCATCGATGCAGATAGAGCAGCAAGCGAGGAGATGGCTGAAATCGATATGATAACACTCGCAACCAGAAATATCCCTCCCGCTATGAGTATCGCATAACCTCGTTTCAATCTAATATCAGTAGACATCCATAGCCAGCCGTATTTAGACACTTCGGATCATTTTCTCTACATTCATCTGATCCCAGTGTAAGATTCCAAAAGTTGCACAGCATTACCATGTACACAAAAGGTACCCATAGGTATGGAACAGACACCAAATTCAGTTCATATGGGGAAAAAGATCGTAAGGACTAATACTCCTCCACAAAATTAGTCCCCAGGGTACTGGCAGACAATGAGCCTCCTATAGAGATATTATAATAATTTCGTCCATATCCATCTAGCCGCATCTACAGTTGATCATCTTCCACATTTCAGAGGAGCGAGCAGTTAGTAAATAACGTTTTTATATAATGACCTAGTACTTCTCTAAATGGCATTTTTCGGAACTTCTAGAAGAGTGGCTCGTCGCACTGCAAGAAGAACATCAAGACGATGGGGTACGATGGGTCAGATGTCACAAGGGGGAGCGCCTGAGGAGGCAGAACAAGCACCTCAACAAGCACAGCCTCAACAATCGGAAGACCCTGTAAAGCTCCTTCAGACAAGACTTGCTAAAGGGGAAATTACCCCAGAACAGTATCAAGCAAGTCTGAAAGCACTTCAGGGAACATAGATTTCGATATCTGTGATTTACGAGATTAGCTGAGCTCGCAAATCTTTTCTTTTTCAAATTCCATACAAGCTAACCTTTACTGTGTGTACAGTCCCTCGTACGTATTACTAAAATGGAGGCAAGCGAGTCTGAACGCACGCACTTCAGGGAACATAGATTTCGATATCTGTAAAATAAATCGTACCTAACAAAAGCGGTTTATCCCTTCTTAATTGTAAATCTTTTCTTTATCTGCCAGAGCAGATTCCAGCCAATCTAGTCTTTACTGTGCCACACGGGAGTACCAAGCGTAATGGGCATCTACTGGTACTACCCGCCTTATTTATATATTTGATACCTTGAGTGCTAATATTTGAAAGATGTGCTGCTTAGTATGCCACCCTACATACAGCAGCAAATATAGAGGGGCATGTAATACCATTAAAATGAAAACCGTACCTACACCAATATTACCAATGGAAAAAACCTTATAGGCTCGCTAATGGAAAAAACCTTTATCTAGTTTTGCAATTCATTGAACTTATGAAGGAGATAACCATCATCTTTTTCACGCAGTATATGCCACAATTGACTGAAATTCTTCGCAAACACAAAATTGCTGGAATGTCATATCATGAAATACACGCAACCGGACGAACTAAAAGAAGTGATATTCCAGATCTCGTACGCGCCTACAGCTATGGCAAGAAAGTTATCCCAGAGACAGAAAAACGAACCAAGGTACAGACACTGGTTCCTGATTCGGTGGCAGATAGTGTAGTGCAAGAACTGGTGACAAGTTTGGGCTCAGAGTCGGATCCTGCGGGTATAGTATATGTTAATGAAGTGTCAAACGCATACCTCCTGGGAACAAACCGAAGTGGAGAAGATTTGCTAATTAAGGAGTAACCTAGTTAAAGACGGATTGTTTACCACCGAGCAATATTCGATATATGTAGGTTTAGAGCATAATCAATTCGAATCTATTAGAAATCAAAATATTATGAAATAGATCCGTTTGCTATAGATGAATTATAGCCGGCTGGCCTAATTTTCATTTAAGACGGTTCAATTATGGGCGTCTGCTCTGACTACAATGCCAGTATTATCGACATATTTCTCTGCATTTATCAAGCCCAGCTGCAGTAAGTCTAACTTCTTGGTCCAGGTTCCAAGTTTGAACCAGTCCCCTATCCTTTAATTCGCTAAGGATTGCCCGAGTGGCCTGGTAACCGTATTGTGGTCTTTCATATGCGCCAAAGCTTATATTTCTGAGATAAATATGCAGGCTGTTGGCCGAGCGGTCTAAATTACCTCCAGTCTGTCCATACAGACCGCAAAGGAACTTTTCAATATATCTTTCTAGTTCCTCTTTGGTAAAAAGCCCCATTTCATGTCTGTCTATTACTAATACATATACTATATGAATTTACAATGAGTGCACGTAATCTACAATGATGTCTGTTGCTAACTTGGATCTGGCATGTTTGTCGACATCGACAACATAAATCAAAAAATATGTAACAGTGGGAAATAACATATTAGGTGATACAATGTGTGAAGTAAAGGATTGCAGTATTACAAAAGTTTCTCACTTTCAGCATTGGAATACACTAATTCACCTTTTTTGAGTTAGACCAGACAATCCTAATATCCATACGTATCTGCAATATTCGATTTAATTAAATAAAGTACTTCGGTGTTGAATTGAGTTATGTCCTATATTGATGTTCTTTGTCAATGTTTTAGATACCAAACTCTCGTAGCAGCTGAGGTATTGCTCTATCACTTGGTCCCATGTGGGTAACGTATTGGCAAAACGCAACGCCCTTCTTTCCTGCCTCTTGCGTTCATAAGGATTTATTAGAAATCTAACAACGTTATTTGCGAAATCAGAAACTAGGCTACAGACACATAATGCCTCATTATTAAGACCAAATCCTTGAGCTCCGATCGGCGTAGTTACAATCGCCTTTCCAGCTCTCAATGCTTCCAAAATCTTCACCTTCACTCCCCCTCCAACTCGGAGAGGACAAACAACAACTTTGGCATACTTATAGAATGGTTCAAGTGAATCAACATATCCTGTAATTTCTATGTGGTCGTGGATAGTATTGGCATCGGGTTTGTCCTCTTCAGAAGTATCAGTACTCCTGTCAGTACTGCTATTATTACTGGACACTAGATCAAGAAGTTCTGACGGGGGAGAGTTACCTACGATAAACAGTTTAGCATTAGGGACTTTTTCAACAACTAAGGGAAGTATCTCGCGGCATAAAAATATAGCCGCATCAACATTGGGATCATAAGCGAAGTTACCAACAAATAGGATCGGATGACAGTTTTCAATTGTACTGGGTGTAAAGTGTACTGATGCTGGTCCGGTCTTCCCATTACTGGGTGAATATGCATTAGCTCGATCTATTGTGAGATAATGGTCTACGCCATTTGGGATGAAAGTCACATTAGCACTGGGTTCTAAATCCCTAATGTGTCTTTCATCTTCTGGTGTTAGTGAGATTACCTTCTGTGCTCGCTTCCAAAAAAGACGTTCCCACAGAAGAGTATTATCATACTCCTGATGATAAAAGGATCTGTCGCTTTCAGAAGTGGATAATCTTAATCTCTGTAAGTATAATGAGTATTCTACATTGTGTTCAACCAGTAATATGGGAACAGGACAATTCTCTGGAATCAACTGCATAAGATAGCTTCCCTCAATATGTATAATATCAAACCCAGGACTTCTTATCAACTTGGAAATACCATCGAAACCCTCTCTTGAATAATACCTTCTTAGGAGCGAGGAATACCTAGACGTACCATTAGCTAACGGAGATGGTCCCGTTTTAAATATACTAATGTGTTTGCAATAGTCCATTAGTTTTCCAGCATTTCTGTTGTCAATCTCAGGCGTTTCTGTTAATGAACACAAATGAACATCAAAATCAATCGCTAATCTAGAAATCAGCTCGAACTCACGTCTACGGCCCCCGCTAGCGGGGGGAAACGGAAGATGCGCAGTCATGAATAGAAGCCTCATTAGAACATAGTAGTCCTTAATCTATACAGCATAAGAATCGATATTTATTTTTTCTCGTGAAGTTGAGTGAATAGTTGATTAATACCTGGCATTGCCTCGGTCTCCAGCAAGCACTCGGGAATTAAGGCTTAACTCCAAACTTTCTCTTCAGGAATGCAATATGAGGTTGACTTATTTGACAAATTGGAACCCTTTCTTCGATAAGTTCCCAAGCTTCATAGAAGTTAATGCCAAAATATCCGACCAGTATATCTAATGCGATAGAGTTACTTCTCGATGCCCCTGTGTCGCATATTATCAGACAACGGTTACCATTCCGCAAGATGCGGTAGGCGTTTGCGACAAGATAATTGTGTAACAAAGGATATCTATTATGATGTTCTTCGCCTTGATCAGATATGATACGTGCATCAACGATTATCCATAACTCTCCATTTATGATTCGATCATGGGTAGTCTTATCGTTGGGGCCCCATCCTTCATAGGGATCCAATGGTCCATTCTCTGGCATATTTGTTGTTGCGAGTTTGCCTTCAATTATTTCGTACAACGTAGTACTCAAAATAAAAAACGGCAAATGATGACATAAACATTACTATCGGCAATTTAAGGTATGATAACGCTATATGATAACGCTATAGTTTACTGATGTGTACCATCAAAGGTCATCGTAACTCCAGGAAAGAGCAAGGTAGGTCAGTTGTGCTTTGTAATATTGCCATTCCGCAATGTATATAATATGTCCAGATATGACTGCAAGCACCTACTAAATAGTTCTCTGTGGAATATTCTTCCTTGTTCACAGTTCCTAGGGTTGGTTTCTCCATGGGGGTGCGTAATATTATGACAATATCCGTCTTCCTCTCTTTTCTGGAAATTACGTAGTACCCATGACATTAATACCAGAGAGGTCGTCCATGCTTTATTCTCCGTTGTACCTCTTATATAGTCTACTCCACATTCATTGCTGCTAAGTTCCTGATCTGATAATGGATTGTCCAAGTCAGACAATTCGGAGCAAAGATCGTTCCACGATAACCTGCCCATAAGTTTAGACATTATCGCTTGCACTTGTTCGTAATTTCGTTCTGGTTGAGACATTTTTTCATAACGGGTACGCATTTCTAGCACAAAACCGTATCGGAAATAGCTGTATCCTGTGGAGATTGCAATGGACCTGCGAATCAAACCTGCATTCATTAGTCTTTCTGATATTATTTCGTCATTCAGACTTCCGATTCTCTCTTTTCAAACTTTCTCTTTATCGATTCTATTCTACCACCGTATTTCTGTTTGTAAGCTGAGAGGCAAACTGCACAACAGAAAAACCGCTCGAAATCTGCGAACTTAAAAATATGGGGATGGCCCTCGATTGGGCCTTCACAGAATTCACAATCTAGTTTAATTTTTATTCCTTTCCTAATTCTGGATCGAGTATCCCTCATTTGTTGCGAATATCTATGAGAGTATTCCTTCCTGACCTCCTCAATCCCTGGAAGGTCATTTTCGATAATTCCAAAATCGAAAATCGGGGAGATAGATTTTATGAGTCCAGTATTAACTAACCTTTGAAATCTTGCCTTGACAGTAGGGGCAGTTATTCCCGTCTCCCGAGATATTTCCCGAAAAGACTTGCGCCCATCTTTGATCAATGCATTAAGTACGGCTACGTCATAATCGTCAAGTGGAAAAGGCATTTATATGCTAAACCTTAACCAAAAGGTTTATTATGCCTTTACAATTGTAAAGGCCCACATTTATACATAATTTGATCTATAGTGAGGTAGGAAGTCATGGCCAGTATGTGGGATGTTTGTTGAGGAAAAACTGATACTATAAAGTATAACAAAGATGACAGGATATACTTCCAAGATCAAGCAAAACCTATCCTAGGCCTTTGAATACAAGCGTTGGTACCTCTCCTAGTCGATTCATGCGATGCCTAATAACATAATAAAAAGGTAGACGACCACCGAAGCTCATAGGTATGGCAGAATACGAAGTGTTGGTCGTCCACCTAATGCAGTCTACAAATGCTTGCTCGACTAAAGGATTCGGAGGAAGTACTTCTGTGTACCGCCACTGGATCTTTCGAACACATAGTATAAAAAAGGTTTGAGTTAACACCTGATGTTAGTATCACTGTCCTTACGCGCTATTTCACTTTCTACCATTAGAACGGCTGTGAATCATGATGACAGAGTAAGTATGGATCAAATGAAATAGGAAAGGGAACTACTGGCATGTAGGTTGGCACACGTTGCTGATGTTTCGTACGAGCTCGTCAACCATGGACGGCGTTTTGTCCGCACCGAACATGTGGTACCGTTGCCTGCCAGCATAATAAGCAGCTTCTTAATTGTTGTAGCTGAAGTTAGTATCAATCCTAAGAATTTACAATTCAGTACATATTATTTTAGTTCAACAGCCTGTGATCGCTTGCTTCTATAATGTTTTCTATCTTTGTAGAACTCCCTCTTCCTTAGTATAGGTACTCTTATTCCACCAGCTTTTGCCATTCGAGCAAGAATAATTCCATGTTTATCTCCCCCTTGAATTTCTTTGGTTCTACCGTAGCCAGCGCCTTGCGAGACTGAATCCTTCTTTACTTTACCCAATATCGTATCTGCTGCTGATATATAGGATGCTGCTATCTTTGATATATATGATGCTGCGGCAATGATTGATATTGTTCTACAATACCTGCATTACTTAGCTAAGTTAAGATGCTTTTTATTTCTCTCAACCAGGCTTGAGATAGATAAGCGGCTATTACTGTTGGTAGTACCTTAGGTAATACTCAGCACATATATTCAAAGCCTGAGAAGGTGAAGCATCAGTTAATCTCAGCATCTCGTTAATGCACCAATTTATTAGTTTAGATTGCTCTGGAGTGACAGTAATCGTGGTTGCATTAATCAGGGAAACGTTAGATAATCCTACTAAGACCACCAACGTTGTAGTTACCGCTATCGTCGCCGTTATTTTGGTTGAGTACAACTTAAGAATTCTCTGAGAGAACTCTTATTAATTTGCTCCGACCAGTCTGACAGGTAAGCGGTACTAATGCCAATACATTTCATCAGTTATATTACTCAAGTGACATAACTAGAACATTGCTTCAAGAGTTCTTACCTTATCCAGAATTAATTATTCAACTTAACTCTTTCCTCATGTCCACAGTTTCATCTATTCCATCTATCATCGAAAACGTTATGTCATTCATAAATGTGAATGATCTCGTTACATCTACTATTGCCTTATTTGTTGTTATTGATCCTATTGGTGTAATCCCTTTATTCATTTCACTTACTAAAAGCATATCAAAAAAAGAAGGAAAGACGGTTACTTCTAACGCGATAATCACTACAGGAATTTTATTGTTAGTATTTGCTATTGCGGGAACACAGATTCTTAATATCTTTGGTATTACAATTTCAAGCTTTATGATTGCAGGTGGTATACTTCTGTTCATAGTTGCGATTGAATTATTGACTAGAGGAGAACTGACATTCAGCGTGCCAAGGAAGATAAGGGCGAACAAGCAAGATGCCAGTGATAGCTTTCAGGGTGAGTCAGGAGTTGTTCCACTTGCGTTTCCCCTGCTAGCTGGACCAGGAGCTATAACGGCTGTCATTATTTCGTATCAGGCCAATGGTATTGTGACCTCAATTCTTTCAATAGCCATTGTTCTTGGCCTCACCTACGTGATCTTTAGAACAGCTGATTCGATTAATAAAGTCCTGGGACAGCGTGGTTCAATGATCGTCACGAGAGTGTTCGCAGTAATTGTCGCTGCAATAGCTATTCAATACATAATAGAAGGAATAGGAGAAACCATTACTCGTTTTGGTACATAGAACAACGACATCCATGTGCAACTGTTCCTAATGATGGTCTCAGTTGAGGTTATGATAGATCTGTCGAATTATCGCGGAATGCTGTATCTGATTAAATGTCTTTTCATGTTCATATGGCTGACATTCCGATACATATTATATGACATAATTGTCAACGTATAAATAACAGAATGTGTTACAGCGTTGACATGCAAAAACGTTTTTGGGTTACTTTGATAGCCATTTTGGCTGCCTCAACGTTCATCGGAGCGAGCTCACTACCTTCGATGGCCCAATCGACAAATAATAATAATTCGAGCAACACATCCAGCATTAATGGTCAGCTTCCATTGTCAATGTCAGCTTCCAGTCCATTGACATTGCCTGAAATCTTCAACAAGACTGAGAAATCAGTTGTCCAGGTAACTAGTACAAATCCTAATAGCAATACTCTTGTGATAGCAAATGGAGAGCAGATTCCTCATGATGACGTCGCTTTAGGTTCAGGGTTTGTATATGATGAGCATGGGCATATTATTACCAACAATCATGTGATTTCTGATCCTAATAGTGTCGAAGTAACTTTTGTTGATGGAGATTCTTATCCGGCTAAAGTGATTGGCAAAGATCCCAATTCAGATATTGCCGTGTTAAAAATAGATAGTGATGGTTTTCAGGATAAAGTTGAACCGCTGAGAGTTGCAAATTCTTCATCCCTACAG
>DASQQK010000268.1:0-7908 GCA_035643435.1 Nitrososphaeraceae archaeon
AAAGACAATAACCCTCAATAGAGTCATCACAAACCCAGTTACCCATACAATCGTCACATCGCCTCTTAGTCAATTCATCGTCGTCAAATTTTTCGATTGTGAGTGGGATTAGAATTGATTACTGATTATATCGACGTAACAATCTGGGGTAATGTTGCTTATCTGCGTATATCTGAACATCGTGCAAGTATGCTACGAAGTTCTTCGTTCAACTTACTCTAGTTCTTAGCTTATGAATTTTAACCCAGCATCTATCAAGAAATAGCCCGTCAACTCAAAGAAAATCTCATGATCCAGGACGTAAATAAAGCTAGTCTAATATTGATGCGACCATTTAGTGGTTCGACAGGCTCCTACCCTTTTTAGAAGTGCTAGATGTGTAGATTCATGTATCACTAGCGATATCCGAATCATGTTGATTGCATGCACATTCCGACCATGTTGATTACATTTCATTTTTGCATGAAAAAATTCCAATATACATGGGTGAAATATGTCATCTTATATTACAAGCAATAGAAGATAGGTCAAACAGACAAATTGAAAGAGTGAAAGAGAGATTTTGTCTTACAAAGAAAGACCTGCAAATAAGAAAGACGAACCCATCCAGGAATAATCGCAGGATTGGCTCGCTCAAAATAGAACCAATTCATGTTGACCATTCTGTTCCCGGTGTATACGGATTTATAATATATACATCAACAGGTCCAATTTGATATATCGGAAATATCAGGTTACATGGTACAGTTCCCCAGATGACAAGAGATTTTATTGAAATAGCAAAAAGTGAGAAATTGATCGCGCTCATTATGGAAGGAACTAGAATCACTGATGAAGATACACGAGAGGAAGAATCTGAGGAACTAATTTCGAAAGAATCAATGAAGATAGCTTCATCTACAAATAGGTTAGTTATGGCAGACTTGCTGGCTAACTTAGTAAAAGAGATAGTATGTAGGACTACTGTGTAGTATCATTATCTATATTAATAGTAGTAGTAATGTTATCAATCAGTTCGCTAGGCATCTGTATTTTCTCATGTTCTTTACTTAGTGCTTCAATGGCCAATTTCTTGCCTTCTCTTGCGTGTTCAAATTCATCATTATCGCCAACAGCTAGTGATTGAACTTTATCATAAATGGTAATGGCCTCTTTGTACTTCCCCAATTTCAAAAGAGCATCCCCTTTACCATTTAATACTACTATTTCATCAGGATATGTTTCTAAGATCTTATCGAATAAGGCTATAGCTTCATAATATTTTCCTAGATTGAAAAGGGCATTACCTTTTGTAATATTTGCATGAATCATATTGGGCTCTATAGATAGTATTTTATCAGACACAGCGATAGCTTCTTCATTCTTCCCTAAATTAAGAAGAGCGAGAGCTTTGGCTTGTAGTACCGCTAGTTGAGTTTCATAATCGGGTTGCAGAGATAGGATCCTATCATATACGCCAACAGCTTCATCATATCTTCCTAAATTATCTAGTGCAATACTTTTGTGATACAATACCCCAATATCCCTAGGTTCTATAGCTAGAGCCTTGTCGTATGCGTCTATAGCCTCATCATATCTGTCTAATTGACCAAGATCAAAACCCTTGTTAAATAATGCGTCAACGTCTTGAGGTTCCAGAGCTAAAATCTCATCATATACATTAATAGCTTCGTCATACTTTGACAGATAAGGAAGAATGTTGGCTTTTAGATACAACAGGGTGACGTTAGTTGGTTCTATAGACAGAGCCTTATCAAAGTAGCTAACAGCTTCCTCATACCGACTTAACATAGAAAGAGCGTAAGCCTTACCACTTAACGCATTAGTGTTATTTGGTTCTAGAACTAACGCTTTATCATAAGTGCTAATAGCTTCATCATATCTAAAGTCGTACAGAGCAGCATTACCTTCCATAGTAAAGTTTCTGACCTCTTGATCTAGAAATGATGTCTGATTTGAGATTTTTGTAATGTTATTATCGCTATTGTTTGGCATCTGATGAACTGTAATATTTTCAATCTGACCCATTGTCAAATGTAGATATTGTCTTTGTTCTTGGCTTTCCAATTCATAAAAAACGTACAACAATAACAGGATGAAGAATAAGAATAATGGCATCATTATCGATCCCTATTCATGATGGATTGTTATCGTTATTGCTAATGATCTAAGCTGTACTATTGGAACCAATAGTTCTGTTACTCGAAGATGGTTCCGATGTTGATGTAATATTTTGGTTGCTCATTGCATCAAGAACTAGGCGTTTGTTATTCATTGCAAACTCATAATTTGGATCAATAGCTAATGCTCTATCAAAATACGCTACAGCTTCCTCTGATCTACCTAGATTGTAAAAAGCTGCACCTTTGTTGGTTAATGCGCTAGTATGATTCGGATCTATACTTAGAGCCTTATCAAAATAACCTATAGCTTCTTCATAATTGCCCAAGTTTTCAAGAGCTGCGCCCTTGCCATCTAAAGCATCAGTATCATTTGGATCTATAGCGAGAATTTTATCAAAGACGTCAAGAGCTTCTTGAAATCTATCCAAATCAAAGAGAGCTAATACTTTGTTGTCTAATGCTAGAGTATAACTTGGATCTAAAGCTATAGCTTTATCATAATAGGTAATAGCTTCATCATATAAGCCAAGGTTGTATAGAGCACGACCTTTATTGTTTATTGCATCGACGTGATTAGGGTTTACTGCTATGGCCTTATCATAATAAGTGATCGCTTCGCTAGAATTACCTAGCCTATAAAGGGCAATACCCTTGCCATTTAGTGCATTAACATAATTCGCTTCAAGACCTAATGCTTTATCAAAAGAGATGATAGCTTCCTCGTTCATCCCTAAATCGCTGAGAGTGAGTCCTTTGTTATATAATGCACTAGCATAATTCGGATCTATAGCCAGAGCCTTATCAAAGTGGGCAATAGCATCTTCGTACTTCTCTAAATCGGAGAGAGCAGCTCCTTTACCGTTTATTGCGTCAACCAGATTGGGGTCCACTGCTAATGCCCTATTATAGTAAATAATAGCTTCATCACTCCTTCCTAAATTTACAAGAGCAAGGCCTTTGCCATTCAATGTTTTGGCACTATTGGGTTCTATTGCTAATACTTTATCAAAATAGCTAATAGCTTCTTCATTCCTTCCTAAATCAGTAAGGATAATGCCTTTGTTGTGTAAAACATCGGCATTATTCGGTTCGATAGCTAAAGCTTTATCAGAAACTGAAATAGCTTCTTCATATCTATCCAGCTTATAAAGAGCAAAACCTTTATTGCTTAATACGGGTACATAATTCGGTTCTATAGCTAAAGCTTTATCATAAACAGAAATAGCCTCTTCATACTTACCTTCATCAAGAAGTTTATTGCCTTCATCAAATAATGTATCAAGGTCGGAAAAGGAAACATTGGTTAGTACACCACCACTGCCTATAAGTTGCCGGCTTAAATCATCATTACTGCTTTGAGCCATTATTGGCTGCTGTTGTTGTAAAAAACATGATGCACATACAATTGAAGCTATTAATGTCACTCCTATTAATCTTGGCAATAAATTCAGTTTTTGCCTTCGATCATTCATTTGTAGGTTCAATGACTATAAGGTGCACATATATTAAAGATTATTTCAAAGATAAGTTCGTTAGTCTAGCCTTTTAGTCATACTGATACTTCATTCATAGAATGTATGTTATAGCAACAGAATATAGGTTTGCATTAGATATAATCATGGAAGTCAACGCATTAACCTAGCGTGATAGATAAACACAATCACATTCACCACACTCTACAAATTCTTTTTTCAAACCTGACCCTGCTCTTATGATAAGTATAAGCTAAATTTCTCCTGATTGTAATGACTCCAAAATTTCCAAGATATTTGTCTCTTCTGATTCTGTTGTGTTCAGGTTCGTAAGATGGATCTCTAAAGAATTAGCGATTGACACGGCATCATCAATAAACTGGTTGTAGTTTGGTATATCGGCTGTATAATAGACATAGTATACCATACTGGTTTCTGGAATTATGGTTCCTATTTCTTGAGTCAATAACATTGCCTCAGAATCAGGACTTGTATGGGTATACAATAAGGAATACGCCGGATTACCTGCTAGCAGGGGAGGAGTAGCCAGGTCTGGCGAAATTGCTGTTGAAATAAGTGTAAAATTAAGGGTATTACCTCTATAACTCTGAACTGTCTCAGCCAGATAGGTATCTAATGTTTCATTAAGGCTGAATGTATCCCTTGCTACTGCGAAGAGAGTGATTCCACTTACATCAATAGGTTCAAATTGAGTAATGAATGTAGTACGACTTTCGGGATCGCTTATAGGATGAAATTGGATCCATGTGGCCGGATATTGTACACTTATGCCGTAGCTAGAATTTTCGTACAGTAAGACATTATTGTTCTCGATGGTATCCGGAGACGGTGGTGATGATGATTGAGTTGTTGTTGTTGTTGTTGCATTTATCGTTGAACCGTCCTGCATATTATCGCTAATGTTACGGGCGATGATATTATCTTTGCTTATAGAAGATAATTGAAAGGAATCGATCATACTTTCTAAAGCAGGAACAAACTGTTCATATCTTGATTCCTCTGTATTAAACAATAAGTAATATACTCTATTGTTGTCGCTATCTAAAGCTCCTACTTCCATAATTTTTCTATCAGTTCCGTTTGCTGAGTCTGTAAAAACTATTTCATAAGCTGGAAGTCCAGAAAGTGTGTCATCGGTACTAGAGGATACCAGATCGAAGTTCAGTCTGCTTTCTCTATATCCGTTAATTATACTCCTTGAGTACTCATCAATTGAGAAAGGGGTTTCAAGCTCTTCTAAACCTATTTCTAGGAAACTAACGGCATCAGGGTCATCTGAAATTGGAGGAAACATGTTGAGAATGGGAATTATTGTAGCATCAGATGGAGCCTGTACTTCTTGATAGCTCCAGTCAGATGGATAATTGATCTTTATACCGTATTCGGAATTATTGTATGGCAAGAAGCTTTCAGCAGCATCACTAGTATCGCTACCATCGCTAGCTCCCAGTAAGGTTTCTACATTACTATTCTCATCGTTATCTTCATCATCGTCGTCCTCTCCCTCTGGTGATGATGCAAACGCGAATCCAATTTTTGGTTGTAAAATAAGAGTATCTGAAATAGCAAACAAAGATATTGCACATATAACTATTAGGCCGACACACAGAATGTGAGACTTACAAAAATAATTTGCTTTCCAAGAATTTTGTTGATAGCAATAAACATTGCTCACACTCATGTCTTCGTTGGATAAGTGGCAGATATCATTATCTTTCATTTACTATGAGAGGTAAGTATAAGTGACCAAACTATTAAGTAATTCTATCTAAGGATCAAAGTAATAGCAAAGAGGATACGAAGTAGTGTTAGAACTGCCCCTATAAAGGTTATATAGTTAATCTGTCACCTCTATCTCACATGCATTTTATTCCTCTAAAGGGATCTATTGCTTTTATGATTCTGAGTATTTTGTGTATTACTTTATCTGCATATACGCCATTTTTAGGTGGGAACCATACTATTCATGCAACTGATACCATGACTGCAACGAACAGTCAAGAAATTATTTCTGATGCGAATGCTAGTGCCACTGTAACAAGCGCCATTATCTCTGATTTATTTAGTAAGGTTAAGGATTCAGTAATTGAGATAGTCACTGTAAGTAATGTAATTAATCCAAAAATAACCATCGATGATGCTCCTCTGGCATACGGTGGCGGCACCTCTGGCTCTGGATTTGTATATGATATAAATGGAAATATAGTCACAAATTATCACGTGACACAGGGAGCAGACGTTATTTATGTCAGGTTCGCTAGTGGTAACAGCTATCCGGCAACAATAATTGGGGAGGATCCGTACTCTGATCTGGCTATAATACAGGTTGACTCATCTGCATTATTTAGAGAAAATCTAAAGCCACTACGAATTGAAAACTCTTCAGACGTACAAGTGGGTCAACAAGTGTTTGCTATCGGGAGTCCTCGGGGGCTTACCCTTTCTGTAAGCGAAGGCATAATTAGCCAGATCAATAGAATAGACCTAAACATAATAACTGGGAGGTTTTGGACAGGCGGTCTCATTCAGACTGACGCAGCTATAAATCCTGGTAATTCAGGTGGCCCTCTCTTGGATTTAGATGGTGATGTCGTTGGAGTAAACGAATACGGTTTAGTTGACATAGCAACTGGAGCGTCTGAGCAAGGATTAAACTTTGCCATAGGGCCTGCCACAATTCAAAGAGTAATACCTAAACTGATTTCACAGAGTACATATGAATATCCATGGCTTGGTATAGAAATTGCAGACGTTACTCCACTGTTTGCAGACTCACTTGGTTTATCGGAAGCTAAAGGAGTATTTATAAAAAGTGTGACTCCAGAAAGCCCTGCGGAGAAAGCCGGCATAGCCCCTTTTAGTATCATCTTTTCAGTTGACGGGAACGTTGTGAAAGATAAGTCCGAGCTCATTGATTATATGGAAAACAATAAACTGCCGGGTGATGAAATATCTTTGAATATAATTACACCTGATGGAAAAAGAACTGATATTACCTCGGTACTAGAACAGAGAGAGGCGTTTTTCTAGCATACACAATCTATCTTGATGCTGTCTTTGGTTCTCAAATATTAATCACTACCTTTTAAAATATTCCTATGACAGACAAACAAAGATATACTAGGACTAGAAAGTAAAATTGCCAATGACAAGTAGTACCCCGGAGAGGATAAAACCGAGCCGATGGTTTTACATAATTGGTATTGTAATCCTTGTAGGAGGTCCGATAATATCTAGTATATTTCTATTCTCGGCCGTTTTTTCAAACATAGGTGATATGACAGAAGTGCCATCAATACAGATAGTGGTACCAGGTACAAGTGACATCACTCTTTCACAAACTGGAAAATATACAGTATTCTATGAATACCAGTCTATGGTAGGCAATAGGATATATTCTACTGGTGAGGATATCCCAAGTATCCAGGTTAGTCTCATGTCAAGAGACACAGGGGCTGAAATTCCTCTTTCCGCTGCATCCTTGAACAGCACATATACTATCGGAGGTCGCTCAGGAATCGGACTTTTTGATTTTGTTATAGATCAATCTGGAGAATACGAGTTATCAGCATCGTATCCAGCAACTGTTCAAGGGCAGCAAGAGCAGGAGCAGAGACCAGAAATCGTCTTAGCAGTTTTTCATGGTAGTGCTATAGAAAAGCTATTTGGAAGTATTATGGGAACTGTAGGCGGTGCATTGGCAATTGCGTTTGTACCATTTGGTGTTGGTATTGCTATCATTGTCATAACTTTCTTAAAGAGGCGAAAGGCAGGAGCAAGAACAAGGGCTCAACAATAAAAGTGACCCGGAACCACCATCAGGATCTCTAGGCAATCTGTGTGACATGTATGACAGTGTGATGGCTGGCAGACTGAAGCTTACTTTCAAATTTATATCGACGTAAGAATCGGGGGTAGTGTTGCTTATCTATGTATATGAACATCGTGCAAGTATGCTACGAAGAAGCTCTTCGTTCAGTATACTTTTCTAATAACCTAAGAACTAAAGTAAATTGCAACTACCTAATGTATACTTTTTCTAATTCTTATAGACTTTTTGCGTGATTCATAAGCATGTGTCACCAATGTCGCTACCTGTTTCTGCACATCTGTTGGAGCATTCCATATTGTGAATTTGGATACGTCTAAAGGGTGACCAGACGACCTATTATGTAAGCTGAATTTTGTTTGGATATTTCTGAGAGTAATCTTAGGAAGTACGGATCTAATCCTTCGACGGCTGACTGAAGCTTACTTTCAAATTTAGTAATTGGTATTACATGGTTTTTAGT
>DASQQK010000269.1:0-2462 GCA_035643435.1 Nitrososphaeraceae archaeon
TTATTTCATCCTGGCAAGAAAACCTTGTTGAACCTGCCCTACCCTTTAATACAGACTCTGACTTGATTATCTCAACTAACCAATCTTTCATACAGATGCAGAGTTACTTTTTTGAGAGGGTCTGGAGTGTGGCTCTTCCAGCAATGCAGAAGATCGCGGAGATTAAGAGGGTTGCATCTGGTGAAAAGATCCTGAAGGAGGTAATGAGTGAGCCATCGGAAATCATTGATTCTATTGCAGAAGCAGTCGAATCATCAAGAAGTGAAATCTTGGTCATGTTTCCATATGCCAGTGTGTTCTGGTGTGCAGAGAGTGCAGGAATAATAGCATCGCTAGGGAGTAAGATTAGGCATAACGTCGTTGTCAGGGCGATAGTGCACATTGACAAAAGTGAAGGAGAGGCCGAGGCCATAAAAGAAAGGATTAAGCGGAAGCTGAGAAGCAAGAATAATGATCTTTATGCCAGCATAGCATTCTTGACTAGGGATTTGAGGGCTAGAAACCTTTTCTTCATTATTGATCAAGTTACTTTACTCTCTACCGATATAACCGATAGCACAAAAAAGACACTTCCAGAACTGGTTGGAGAAACCACCTTTACTAACAACGAGTCGAAGGTCACCGCTACAGTTTCCGTATTTGATACTTTGTGGATCCAGGCAGAACTTGAAAAGCAAAACCACGCAAAGCAAGCCTATTTTAATATCTTTAAAGGGTTCAGATTACGACAAGAAGAATACAGGCGGAGATGGCTTTTTGAACAAAAGGGGGCAAGGAAACCTAAAAGATCGCGAACTGTGCCATCGTAAAGTGTGTCTGATGGCACATCAACATCATAGTGACCGCTAATTCCGTGTAGCTCCACTTCAAAAGTTGAATACAATGGCCTAGAAAGTAGCATATGCTAAAAAATACAATATCTTTTAGTCTAATCTTAAATAAACAAAGGCCAAGGATATATAAAATTCAATGTACTCGGAAACAAAACGGATTAAGAATCAAGGGCCATATGTTTGTCCCCGTTGTAATTCTAAACTATTAAGCATCTCCAATCATCCAATCAAACAGAATATGGTGATCGAAATCGCGAATTGCCCCCAGTGTAATTTGGTATGGGAAGATCAATGGATCTTGCCTATGTTTCCATCAGTCGCCAAAAGATAGACAGTGTGATAACAGAACCGTCGACGGGAATACTAGTGCAAGTTGGTTCTAATCTTCTTCATCAGTCGAGTTGAATTGAAAGATTTCAGATCTAGATCGTATTAAAATGTACATTTGTCAGTAAGATAAAATCTATCTCATCTAACTGGCTACCGTCGTGGTGATACGTAATTAATTATCAAGAGGCTTGTTGAAATATAAGCTTCAATTTAGACAAATTAGCAGAGGTGCCTAGAAATTAATATCTATTTCAGCCTGTCTCTATTTTTGAGGTGGGTGACGTAAATATGGCGAACACATTTCATAACGAGTATAAATTAGAATTATCCCCAGACGATAGCTCTAATTCCAAATACGAAGAAAGAGTCTCATCGACGTATTCAGATACTTCGACATCGTCAAGACAAAAAAAGTTTGGAAAATCGGAACCTTTCAGTTTGACGAGTGAATTGGACGCGAGTGTAAAGCAAGTCCTGGTCATAGACGACGACCAAGATAGTGCTCTATCAATCAAGGCATGTCTTGAGAGTTATTATAACCGAGGAGGAAGCCATGAGTCTGAATCTCAGGTTTTCGAGGTGACCATGTACGTGAATCCCGTCGCTGCCTTGGTAGATTTCAAACCATACTTTTATGACTTGCTACTCGTTGACATCAATATGCCAACCGTAAACGGGTATGAGCTAGTTGAAAAAATAATAAAGCTTGATCTCAATATCAAGGTCTGTTTTATGTCATCAGGGGAGATTAATTATGAAGCCATACGAGAAATCCGTCATCCTGCCAAGAGTTTTGGATGCTTCATAAAAAAGCCAGCCACAAAAGACTATTTGGTGAACCGTGTAGTCCAAGAATTGTTTTAGCCCTTGTGGCTCACGGTACTACAGTTATTTACCTTTACGCGAGCGATAACTGACACACTGACGGTTCTTATTCACATTGATGCTACCTTAATTGCTAGGGATCTGACCAAAAGATACAATAGAGTAGGAGCCAAGAAAGTTTGCCCTCCCTTAACAGGTGCGTATGGATTGACTGCAATAGCTAAGTATGGGCCAAAAGCGCTAGCAATTTCTAGATGAGGGAACAATTTTTATAGCTGTAAGCCAAAATAATGTTATGAATAACGCCAGAATCATAGCAGTGATAACCATGGTAGCAGTAACTTCCTTTGCGATGGTAATGGTCAGCGGAGTAGACTCCTTCGCCCAGAACGATACAACCGCTATTGGCAATCAAAGCAGTGGGGTAGTCAATGATACCTCAATGACGAACGCGACCGGATCAGGCAGTATTGC
>DASQQK010000270.1:0-2006 GCA_035643435.1 Nitrososphaeraceae archaeon
AATAACTACCGCCATCGGTAAAGCTGGTCTGGCTAATCTCCAATCAGGACAACAATCCGCATTTACTATAACTACAAACATTCCTTCAGGAGATGAAGTTACTCGGTATGAGGTGTTACCTGGCGGGTCAGCAGAATAGGAAATTTGGATATCGTAGAATGTAGTGAACTATGTCATTGAGCCTGGAATTAGAGGTTCGTACTGATTATATTCAAGTTCAGTTCATACATAATAGTAATAGTTCTTGTGATCTCCAGTCGACAGCAATATGGTGTGTAGTACCAATGATGGCTAAGAGGTTTGATTTCATAAACATAAGGCTGGTAACTTATGAAAAAAAGCTACAAGACATTTGTAAAATGTTGTTTTGTAAGCGGAAACCTGTATTACCGCTGTCACGATATTTGGGCCGATATACGACATGACTAAACAGCATTTGCTTAAAGAATCAAGGCAATTGGTAACAACGTAAATCGTTAAATAGGTTGTAAATAAATAATTTTGGTATGTCAGATAATGATTCCCGCTATAAGGATGATGATAGAACTGAAGTTGAAAAAGATATAGAAGATGTGGCCGATAAAGTTAGAGCGGGTGGAAAAGCAGTGGCTGAAAAGCTCCTTGATTCCGATAGAGATTTAGAAGATGAGTATGTTAAGGAAAAGGAAAGAGAAAAGGAAAGAAAGATTAGTTCAACATCAAACGAGCAAATTTTGATGACTCCAAGAGAAATTGTGGATCGCTATGCGCCTCAATATATGAAGCTATTAATACCACATGATGGATCTGAATCGTCTGACAGGGTTTTGGCACATGCCATTTATTTGTCAAAGATTTCAAATGCTGAGATAGTTATTTTAAATGTTGTCGAAGACATACATGAAATTGCTCCAACCACAATAGCAGCTAGCAAGGAATCAGTGATAAAAAATAACATGGATGATGTGGGAACTTTTGAAAGCGAACTTGATACTTTTGGAAGCGCTGAAAAAGCTTCAGGAACTAAGGTCTCAATACAAGACCAAAATATAGGTATCACTATAGAAGGAAAGTTAGAAGAGATGATGAAGGAAAGAATAAATATTTGCAAAGATGCCGGAGTGAAAAGCAAGGTTTCATATTTGATACAGACAGGCAAAGCATCGGAAAGAATAGTTAGTATCGCTGACGAAAGAGATATCGATTTGATAATAATGGCTAGTGGCAGTTTAGGTTCAACTATAAAAGGAATTATGAGTAATACAAGAAAGGTTATTGATTCTACAAAGGTCCCTGTACTTATTATAAATGAATAAAATATAGCCACTGTTTGACCGTCAGGTTAAGCGGCTAGTCTTTCGCCTGCTGGTACAGTTACAAAATTCAGTGCAGTAGAGCATGATCACACAGGCCATCTAAATTTCTCAGAACATAAGATGTTATCTATGTGCCACACTAAAAATCTCGGCAGATCTGCTATGAATCATCTACCCTATTTCAGATTTAACTTAGGCCTTCTGGCCCTCTGTGGATTGGCTAGTACCGCATTCTTCTATTATCTTCAAACATGTCATTTTTTTTAGTCTATTTCTTCGGTTAAAACCTGCAACGCCTAACACATGCCCCATTAGTACTGTCTCACAGCAAATAGCGATTGACGTTGCACTATTGTCATTATACAATTACTTGAATGAAGAACAAATTCTGATTCTCACTAAATCTAGTATTGCGCTGTTAAATGACTATCTACGAATAGGCTTGGAAGAGCCTACGAATGCTATAGACAGCTTAAATACTTTGTTACATATCATATAGGAAATGGTATTGGGAACATTGTTGTGGATAATAATTGTTATAATTGCGATCATTGTAATAGTGGCCTTACTCAAATTCTTGTTTCAATTATTTTTCGTGATGCCAATTGGGACAGACTATACTGCAGATTTAATTTATGCTGAAGGAATCCTTATATGAGATCGGCCACACATACAGTGTTGTCTATCATATAAGGATTCCTTCAGCATAAA
>DASQQK010000271.1:0-3246 GCA_035643435.1 Nitrososphaeraceae archaeon
AAGTTCTCCTGAATGTTCCCGCAGCAAGTGTTTGGAGGCTTGAGCTGACATAGACCGGGTGTCTCCTACAACAATCCGCAATTAATACAATTGCAGTGCAACCGTCTATCTCCTATCACTTCGGGTGACAGTGAAACATCCGATAGATAACTACAGGTAAATCCTACATATGCTACCTAATACTTGTTTTACCAGGGATTACGAAATGAAATAGGAATATGTCTATTAATGAAATCATAGTTAAGACAAGCTTCTTAGATATCATAAGATTGAGTGAGCTTTGACCCCCCCCACCTTGTCTTTGTAACCACCTCATTTCCAAATGCATTTTGGTTTAGTTGCTCACGTTGTAATTCCTCCCTTTTGTATGATCTACACTATTTTTATACGAGCCAAATGTACCATAACTGCATGAGCAATTCAGATCTAACGAATGACAATATCGTCTCGCATATTATTTATCGGGTTCCCAAAAACAACCATGATGCAATGTTGCAACTATGCAAAGAGGCCTACGAAATGTTAAAGCAATATGGTATTCTGCACTATGACATTTTTAAGTTGAGTAACACGAATAAGCTAATGGATAGGTTTGACAATATTGCCAAAACAGTTTCGGCAAATCAAGACGAGGAAGTATGGATTGAGTCTATATATTATAGAGATCGGCAGCATATGAATGAAGTAATGTCGAAGATGGAAAAAGACGAAAGAATGGGTGAATCGATGAAACAATCTATGGCCTTACTACCAGCTGGAGCTAATTTCATTATGGGTGAATTTGAACGCCTCACATTTCTCTAGAACTAGCCTGCAAGATTTACTAATTCCTGTGCTGTATGGCAAGAGACATTGGTTTCCGTACCCTAGGAGGTTCATAACATAATAGATCTTCCGCAGGCAGGAGATGTTGTATGATAGAAAAACTGTTATTTATAACGGACTCGGAAGAGAAATTTTTGTTTATATCAGAATATACAATTGAGAAGATTAGGTAAGGATCTCCTATCAAAGCATTTTGGAGCACAGAAGGTAGAAGCAGGACTAAAGGTAATGCTCAAATAAATTCATCATTCTATAAGCTCAAACAAGACTCCAAAATAGACATTATTCTAGAATTACCTTGGAACTGAGCTACGATGTATGCTGCATTATATACCTATATATACCATATATTTTTCCTGTCGAAGGGTTAATGTAATCCCAATTATCCTTACTCATGTTTACTTTCTTAAAATTGCTCTTGTTAACAGGATCCAGGGTTTCATAAACAGACTGGCCAATCATGATTTGATTAGGTGTTGCAAAACCTGTCATTTTCGCTGCGATACTGGTCGTATATCCAAGGACATCAAGATGAGGCTTTCTAACTATGCAGTTAGTTTTAGTAGTAACGCTATTATCTGTTATCGAGCTCGCAACCTCCTTGTTATCAATATAGTATTGAGCATCTTTTTTAGCATGACTATCTGTTTCATTGTCATAATTCGCTTCTATAAGTGAATACGAGTTAGTACTCCAACCATATTGAACTACCACGTTTTCACCTACGTCTATTCCAACACGGACTCCCATCTCAGGATAATCATTGTCGTTTAAAATTGGATTAATACCATCTTGCATTACTCTAATCATAGTTCGAGCACAATTAACTGCATTACTACACGGCAGATACAAATTATTATCACTCAGAAAGAAGAACGCCAATATTGCATCTCCTACGTATTTGAATACATATCCTCCATATGCTGAAATCAATGAGGACATTTCCTGGGTAAATGCTTGAACTATTATGGCAAGTTTTTCAGTAGGTAGAGTCATTGATAATTTTGTAGAACCAACTAAATCTACGTGCAAAATAGCGAGTATGATCTTTGAGCCACAAAATTTTTCAAGTATTTCTTGTGTCTGTTCTAATGGTATATCGAACCTTGGCTCTAACTTTAGTGCGTTCCACATTCTTTTCTGAGCATCCTTGACTAATCTCTCGATGTCCATAACAGAATCAAGATAAAACATTCCTAGAGAAGATGAATCAGAAACCTGCTTGATTGACTCCTCTTTTCTTTCATCATCTCTTAGTACCTTTCTTACGATACTTATGACTTCTTCGTTGGTTGAATCTAATTGTAGAGCAATTATCTCGGGGGTTATTCCAGAGTTGTAAAGATTTAGCACCGTCTGTTGTTGATATGACAGTTTTGTTTCTTCCGTATTCATTTCTTCTCTTTTAATTTGATGGTCCACTGATTTGTTCCTTTTTCCTGCTCCCATTGAATTGTTATTAGTTTCAGTATCCAATATCTGTTTAATCTTCGACCATTAAATGGTATTTAAAATGTACTTCATACATGCTCAGGTAGAGGATCTTAGAAGTTGTAATTGCAGAAATGAAATGATTTTAGTCCTAATACCTAAATTCTTACGTTTTGAATATAATGTATACGATTAGACAGCTAATCTAACATTCTAGTAAACGAGCATTATGTCAGGTAGATCTGAAATAAGAGTAAACAAAGGAACATCGGTATATTGATTGTAACCATAATGTCGGTTTTGTTGGTTCCTGCGATACTGATATGCTTTATTTTTAACAATGTGATCTCATGAATCCGCTGCCTTCCGGGTATGATATGTTAAAATAATCGGTTGTAAAGCTAAAATCCTCAATGTTTTCAACTTTCTTTCCATCGATAGATATATCATGCTGCACATATTGTGCACGAAACCTTGGCGAATTTTTATTTGCTCCCGTATTCATTAAAGAATAGAGCCAGATCCGATGCGTATTATGTGTATGTCAATATTTCCAAATGTCTATGGACCAGCAATCCATTAATGGTCTGTACTTCACATCGTATTTGAAATAGTATAAACTGGTGGTGTTATGCACTGCTGTGAGACTTTGGGCCCATATCAAGCCTCAAATCCATAAGAATCAGGCTTGAAGATAAACAGTATATTACGATAATCAATATACATGAATATTAGAGCAATTTTAGTTTTGGTTCGGATTTTGCGAGATGAGTTTAGAATCCCTCTCCTAGTAATGCTAAAATAATATCTCTGGTATAAAGAGATATGGATACAGCAACTCAAAGAAAGATACCAAACTGGAAGGTTAAAGGAGATTGGTTTGATGTATGTAAATGTAACGTACCATGTCCATGCACTTTTGCTCAGGCTCCAAGCTATGGTGACTGCGATGGAGTACTCGCATACCATATCAAAAATGGCAATTACGGC
>DASQQK010000272.1:0-2508 GCA_035643435.1 Nitrososphaeraceae archaeon
TAAACTCACCTAGGTTTGTTTCTCAGAAGGCGATTGAATACATTATAGACGATACACTAGAGAAGACTGGAGTCAGGAAACCTGGCCTTATTCACTTATCTCACGGCTTCCGTAAGTTCTTTGTATCACAATGTGAAAGCACACCGATGAAATCAGTTCATGTTTCTTTATTATCGGGTCATGATATCGGTGTTAAGAAGCATTACTACATAACGAAAGAATCTGTTGTATTGGAAGACTATATGACTCATGCAGCCGATGCTTTGACTATCGATCCAACAAAGAGACTTCAGCAGAGGGTAAATGATTTAGAAAATGATCAGGCCCAAGAGATCGCTAGACTGAAATGGCGAGAAGGTCAACAAGCTCAAGAGATTGACGAGCTCAAGACACAATTACAAGATGTGCAATTACAAACAAATGGAAATAAGTCTCATGAAGCAGAGGTACTAACGAGACTTCGGGAAAAAGATGATGCGTTAGTTACACTTTCAGATCAAGTTGTGAAACTTATGTCAGAAGTACAAGAACTAAAGAATCAAAGAGAATAGTCTGAGTTTTTCATAGTTCTACGAGTCCACAAGCTCATCTAAATACGAATATGGTCAGGCAGGTTTTAAATATACAGAATGGTTTCTCAATTTTTAGCATCAGATTGTTTCAGAAATATCTCTTAAAAGGTTCGGCTTGGCTTGTAGTGAGTCGAGTGTACGTAATTCATAGAAAATCGTTATAGGAGTCAAATGCCTGTCTCCGTCAGGCACGAACATAAAGGCTATTTCCTATAAATCTATTACAAGCTCTCTCATGTATTTCTTTTTTAAAGGATTTGTGTGATCAGATTTAAGCTTAATGTACGAAGAGTTGAGCAAAATTTCAATTATCTTAGAAATTATACTACTAAATGATTTTTCTTCCACAATTTTAGTCCCTCTAAACTCCTTATGAAACTTGATGAAGTCCTGGGTTGTAACTGCTTTATTTCTGTTATAATGAAAAAAATATTCAACATCTTTGGCCAGTCTCACATAGTGTATGCTGATATTAACTGATACTTCTTCTTCAATTAACTGCATCTTTTCATCGGTTTCAAAATTCTGCTTAATAGTTGCATTGCATAATACGCAACTAAATCTCAAGCTGTTTAATTGGCGTCTCGTACGATCGTACCACTGATGACCTAATCGAATGCAGTTATGATCAGTGGGCGGCCTTAACGAGTTAAGTCTTGCTACTGGAATGACAGTTTCTATTTTGCGTATCTCTGTTTCATCAGGCCCAGTAATTCTATTCCCACAATCTATGCAAGTAAATATTCTTTTATTATTCTCAGTACTCATTTCATAGCGATGCTCACATTTATGACGTCTACGCCTCATCTTCCAATAATTTACATCACCCGATAGATCTCTGCCAATCTGTTCCAGCCATTCGAATGCGTTAGGAAATACACTTGCATATGCTTGTGCGATCTTGATATAGCTTTTGTCTTCAAGCTCAAAAAAAGAATGGCGAATATGAGACTTCTTGTTGCTATTTATTTTGAATTTATATCCTAAAAGGTAAAATTCTTGTCGTAAACTTATTAGTATTTTTTCAAAGTCGACTGAATCCTTAAGCCACTCCATGGCCAAATCTTCTCTTATTTCTCTGGATGTTGTAGTATTAGATTTGTATTCCATAGCTAAAATTAAATCATTTGACTTAGGATTCATAATCTGTAGAAATGAGTAAAATAGTATCAGTCCTATCCGTATACATAAAGTAGCAATGGTTCTTTCTGTCTTTTCATACATAGGATCCCAAGTGAGTAAAGGAGATTCAATGTTAAGAGGAGGATTTGTAAGTGTGTCTAATAATTTCCTTCCATAGATCATTGAACGAAGGTACTGATTATCCAAGAATAGCTTACCAGGATAGTATGTGGTTCTCTTCCCATAGTGTTTATAATCAATTAATCCTTCTTTTTTTAGGCCTTCCCGTTCACAGTTTATTGTCTGCCTGCTTACGCCTGATTTCTCTTCTAATTCTTTCCCTGCTATACCATTTTCACTTGCACCAAAATGCCAAACGGCTAGTGTTATTGCGACCTTCGAATGAAGTGTCCTCCGATTAGATATATTTAAACCCAATTTGACATATTCCTCCTTTTTATGTCAAGTCCTTGACATATATGATATTTACTAATGTATAGTATGTCAATAAATGACACAACTAAAAAGGAAAAAAGGAAAATCCAAGCCTTAACAGGAGAAAGAAGTCTGACCGTCGTATTACCTAAGGAATTTGCCCAACGTCTTGGGATCCGAAAAGGCGACTATGTAGACGTGACACAATATGAAAGCAAAATCGTTATAGAAAAAGCTTAATGGGACATAAAATGACTAGACATAATAGAAATTACTCTTTAAAAGCCCCTATAGATCGATCACTAAATGCACGATTAGGGTTATTGGTACAGAAATTTCTCTTCCTGACAAATGCCTGACAATAAGTTGGTACAAAGTG
>DASQQK010000273.1:0-2040 GCA_035643435.1 Nitrososphaeraceae archaeon
TTCGGTGTAGCTCACATAAACATACTTTATAACCAAAAAGCCAACAAGTTATTCTGTCATCTTAATGCACCCGACGAAGAAGCAGTTCGAAAGCATCATGAAAAATTAGGAATAAAGTTAGACTGGGTCACAGAAGTCAAAACGACCGCATAAGCCAATCAATCGATCTTTCTTTTTTTCCCATATTACTTAACTCTACCTCATCTTTTCTTATTGGTCTAGGTACCGGGGAAGACCTGGATCTGGTGAACAAGGACCTATAGGTGTTACTGGTGAACAAAGACAGGCACAGAAGATAATGAGATTAAGTCCTAAAACGACATTATCGATTGGTTGTGCCCAATGGGAGAAAATTTTTATGCAGATATTTTAGGTTATGGAATAAGTATGGCTGCAAAATTAACTAAATTGGCAAACCCTAACCAGATTATTATTAGTCATGCTATTTATGTTGGGTTGAATACTCAATTAAGAACAAAATTTTCCGAGGTGGAACTGGTTCTCAGTATGTGGAAGTGTATAGACGAAAAGATTCAGCCCGGTGTTTGGAAATCTATTAGATAAGATTTCAAGTCCCATGCAAGAATGAGGACGAGGTACGATCTTGTTTCCGGTCTTTCAAAAAAATTAGGAGTGGCGGCCGTACACCGCTCATCTTGCAGAGCTCTCAAGCAAGATTCATCTCATAATCCTTAGCATTTATCTCCCAAATAATTGATCGCAAACCTCCTTGCCAGCTCCCTTGACACATTGATTATACATGTCGCCGAATAAGTCACCTCCAAAGGGCTGCTCTTGCGAAAAAGGTAATTGCGGCAGCTGATCGAGAGGTGCATTTCCGAGAGGAGTCTGTACAGTTGGGAGCCTCCCCAATGTCAAAGGAACAGTTATTTCCTGGCCCTCCCTCAATAGTCGAATCTGTACTGCGTCACCGACTTTTTTAGCATCCAAGTAAGATTGTATATCTTGGAGACTATTAACATCGACATTATCTATCCCTACAACAACATCTCCTCCTAGGTTAATATCACTCCCGTTGATATTCGCAACTTTGTAACCCCCCCTAATCCCGGCTCGATCTGCTGGTCCACCAGAGATAATGTCTTCAATAAGGAAGCCTTTTTGCGATTGTGTCAGATTCATTCTTTTAGCTAATTCCGGTGTCACGTTAATACCATTTATTCCCAAAGCAGGTCTTTGTTCTGTCCCTCGGCTTTGCTGAAATTTCCCCTGATTTTCTTGAGTCGGCCTAGAAGCTAGAATTACGTCTGCATGTCGGGCTTTACCTTCTCTGACAACTGTTAAATCGATGCTGTCGCCAACAGCCTTATGATCTTCTAAATATGAAAGAAGGTCTTCCATGGTTCTAATACTCTGGTTGTCGATTGCAACAATTATATCTCCTCCCAATCTAATGTCACGACCATCCACAGTTGAGACTATATCTCCTCCCCGTAAACCGGCTTTGTCAGCTGGACTATCTGCCGTGACATCCACAACAAGAATTCCTTTTGTATCGTTCAAATGTGACGCATTTGCGATTTTAGAAGACAAAGTGATTCCCGTTATGCCGATATAAGGATGATCATAAGAACCGTTTTCCAAGAGGGATGAAACTACCCTTTGGACCATGTTTGAGGGAATAGCAAATCCGACCCCTGAGTATGCTCCAGTGTTTGAGAAAATCGCTGTGTTAACACCCACCATCTCTCCCTTTGCATTGAGCAATGGTCCACCAGAGTTACCAGGATTTATTGCTGCATCGGTTTGAATGACGTCTGATATTGAAAATCCGGTGATGTCATTTGGTAAAACTCGTCCCAACTGGCTTATCACTCCGGAGGTAAGAGTTCCGCTGAGACCGAAAGGATTGCCAATTGCAATGACCTGTTCTCCCACCTGTAGGGATGAAGAATTTGCAACTCTCAGCGGTTCAACTTTATCCTGAAAACCATCACTATCTATTTTTAACACGGCAATATCTGAATTGGGATCTTTGCCAATCACTTTAGCCGGATAAGAATCTCCATCAACAAAAGT
>DASQQK010000274.1:0-2455 GCA_035643435.1 Nitrososphaeraceae archaeon
CAAGTGCTAGCCTGAGGTCCTGATAACTATTGTTTTCAGTTGGCTTTAGATTATCCTTATCTATTACTATATCAAAATGTGTTGCTGTTGCAGTGTCTTTACCAATAGAAATATCAAAGAATTCGTTATAGTTATCTCTCGAAGAGATATATTCTCTTAACTGCGGACCTATCTCTTGTATGTTTTCCGCTATCGCATGTACCACTTCTTCCCCAGTTCTGCCACCCAATGAAATGTTTATTCCGGTTGCTATAGAGTTTCGTTCAAAGATATCAGCCCAACGTTCAAGAAATCTTTTGGACTTTATCGTCAAATGCAGCATAAAAAGTAAAGCAACTATAGAAGCAGCAGTAAAAACTGTGATTATAGGATCAAATGAAAAATGGAGATCTTCATGAACTTGTAGCAGATCTAATATAGATAGAATAAATAGAGCAATTATTATGCCGATTATAACATAGAAGTTCTTTTCTATAGAGCGTACTAATTTTGCAGCTCCATGAGCATATCTTGTAGCTAATGTTGGAGATTCTAGTGTTCGTGATGGTAATGGTTTCTTGTTTTCATTATTACTGCCATTATCATTGTTGTTGCTTCCATCTTTTTTACTACCATCGTTGCTAGTATCCTTAACATCCATAGATGAGTTTCATATTGAAATGTTCTTCCTCAAAATATATAAAGCTTTAGCGAAACTAAGTTCATCACTAGGAAAACTAGGTAAGTTACTCCTACTCTATTATAATTATTTCAGGGATTTGTTTGTATGAAAGCGAAATCAACCAATATACTTGGTAGTTGCGTTAATGCTGACTACAAGTATTAACTCTTTGATAATTACAATTGAGGAATTGGAGATTGGCAGTGGTAGCAGCTATAAGAATGAGAATACACAATGTAATACTAGTAGCAACAAGAACGATAACTCGAATGAAAGAGTAGCGTCAAATGTAGAGGTTGTAGAATTTGCAACAGGAGAAACGGGAGAGTTATTATCTGTACAGATCGAAACAACGTTATTCGCAGCAGGAAGGTCGGGATAATTGACAATAGGTTTTCATACATCGATAGATTACAGCGCTTCTGTCGTGTTTATATGACTAGCCATTATATCCCCAACCATATTATAGGGCACTTAATTATCTATTGAATTAAACGAGAAGAAGAAGTTGTGCCATGAATACACTATGTATTAACTTTTAACATGGATCACCAAGCAGATACCTGACAAAGATTTCAGTAATCAGACAACAACGACATGATAGAATATCCCAGATACTGGATAATTTAGAAGAGAACGGATTCATAGAATCAACTGTAACTTCTGACTTGACTTATAATAAAATTACTGAGAAAGGATACGAGATATATCACATTTTCAGTGATTTGTGAGAATTTGCGGGGCCTATAACATTAACATTATTAATGTTCGCAGTTGTATCACGGTCTGAGAAAAAAATGTGTAGATTTATGAAATGATGAAATTATTTCATTTCAAACTTCTTCTCAACCTACGTAAGAGTGTTCTTTGCCTCTTCGGCATGTGTAATGGATTCGCCATTATCTCCTTGTTTCAGTGCCTGAAGAGACGCTTCTATATGCTTTTCAGCAATCCCTGCAGATGGCATATCTTCCAAAAGTTTCTCTGATTGCAATAACTGTTTCCTGCCTTCCTCTGTGTTACCTGCTTGTATCGCTGCGATCGCAGAATCTATCTGTGTTCCTAATTGGTTTGTGGATGAGGCAGGTGTCGCGAATGCATATCCTGGAAGGAGTGATGTTACCATAGATGATACTATTGCGGCAGATATTACAGCTACGAGGCCAGTACTACTACTTATTTGGTTTGAAATTCTTCTTTTCATGCAGGATTACCAAACTAACCTGAGCATAAAAAGAAGATAGGAACTTAGTTCTTATAGTCCTTTTATAATGTAGGACTTGCATATCTGCCTAGAAATGCAAATCCAAAATATCGTAGTGTACGTGTTAGCAGCAATGCTCATTTCAAATGCAGTAGTGTACTTGACAGTGGCATCTCAGGAATATGGAGATTTAATTGAGCTTCAGCAAATAGGAATTGATGGTGAAACACATGAAAAGCAATTAGAGATTTCTGTTTTTGTAGGAGCATCCATAATATACTTGGGATTAGTAGTATGGGTACTTAAATCTAGATTAAAGAACAAGAATCCATACCTAGTATCAGCAGTCTTCTCTATTGTTATGATCGGTATATACATTGCTTCCAGAACGGTAGGTGTACCTGTGGTCGGTGTAGAGTACTATGTGGGTAAATTAGATATTATTAGCAAAATTCTGCAAGCGGCAATAATTGGTCTAGCAGGATATCTGATATTTAGTATACGAAACATATGCATAAGAGAACAGAATATAGCCAATAATAGAAACAGAAGGAGAAGGGACCTGCGATGATGAGGAATTGGAGGGCTAA
>DASQQK010000275.1:0-5889 GCA_035643435.1 Nitrososphaeraceae archaeon
GCAAATAAGGGTAAATGGTAAAAAAATTCTCAAAAACAGATTTACAATCTTCCATAATGTTCTGCCTTAACCGTATATCGTTCTTGTCCTTAACCGCATATCAAGATTCCTAACATCCAAGTCTTCACCCTTATCTCTTCAAAGACTTCAGAAAGAAGCAGCAGTGGTCAAGTCGTTTAGTTGCTCTCTAAAACGTACTTGACGAGAATCAAGATTGGCTGTAACACTTCGCATTTGGTATGTTTGTTGATCTCATATTCTCCGATGTCGGGGGCATCTTTGCTGAAAAATAAACAACATTAAAGCAGAAGAAGAACTGTTTAAGACACTAGCTATAACATTAGCAATGGACAGGACGACATTAACGCACCCGGGATTGCTAACTGGCTGTATTATTATGAAGCGCATATAGCCTGCAGGTTGTCCGTTTTCTAGAACTGCAAACTATCGATGTTATCATTCATAAAAGTCGGAGGATTATTCTTCATTCCTTTCTCTTCTTCCCTATCTTCTCCCCCAAGTTTATCTAGAAGAGCATCACAGAAGTTGCCTTCTTCAATGTCAGACCTCATTACTTCAACCAATGCTTCTTGCATGTATTCTGGGACGGATTTCTGGTAAGTATCACATACAATTTTCAAGACTTCATACTGCTTCTTGGTCAGATCCACTTTTTCAGTTAATGTGACGTAATCATTTTCTATCCGATCACGAGAGCCGTGATGGACTTTCGGTGTGCCAGTGGAATACGGCGTCGAAACATTTATGTCTGTCAATAGTTTGAAAATTGTGGTATACTCAGTGAAACACTAGCTGTACTGGGGGAGTCTCTATAGCTTGCGTCTTTAGATCGTATATCACAATATTAGCCAGCCAATTCGCTAGACAGACGTTGTAGTGTAAGTTTTCGAATATCATTTGATTCACACAGGATATAGTATTATTCATGTCATCCTTTACTCATGAAATAGTACTTCTTGATATACCCGTAGTAATCATAATTCCTTTACTTATCTTAAATGCGTAATTTATCGCATCGGATAACGTAATGTTTGTATTTGATCTAATGATACCAACTCTATCATACATTATCAGACCTACAGGTACAGAAACAGTCTATCCATGACTTCATTCCCCATCATACCCATCCACATCTTAGTTGAATTATTTGATATCGTAGGATCGATAGAGCGCGCCGACAAGTAATATATGGCCATGAGATTAAAGAGAATACAGAATTAGCTGAACGTTAGACTGGAATATTATATACATTGAGGAAGTCATAAGAGAGGTGAAGAATTATCTCAGGGGGATGCGATTTAACGTATTCCCAGAACCCATTAACTTTCGTTCATTTTTAGTTTCTGCTCTATTTGCTGAATGGAATTATCGAAACTATTTTCAACGAATAAGATTCCAGTGTCGGTAATCCGTACCCTTGGAGGACGTACCTTCGAATTGGGCCAAAATCCACCGTAATCTAAAAACGAACTATCGATAAGATGTATTATATCTCCATAAACATCATATATATTATCAAGGCTCTGCAAGTCTGCCTTTTCAATAACTTTATCAATCTCATGTCTTTGATGAAATTCTCCATGATAGTATTCATTGTATAATACCAATAATAGTCTAAACCGTATCTCCAAATGATCCATTGAATTCTATTTATTTGTTCTAGCTCACAAATGGATGTCCTCTTAAGGTGCTGTTCTATTCTAATTAAGCAATTGCTTCTCACTAACTGACTCATTGTTAGATGTTGTACGTGCTAACATAGGTGACATTATAGCTTACAGACATGGATTACACTTCTGTCAGGGAGTGTATCCATATAGAAATCGAAAGAAGGTATAATCTGATACGTGAAAAGGAATGGACTGGTGAGACTGTATCTATTATTTGCAAAAGATATAGTGTATCCAGAAAGAGTTACTACAAGTGGAGGAATAGGTATAAACAGAAAGGGATAGATGGACTATCAGATCTATCTAGAAGACCTCATAGTATCAAGTACAAGAAGACAACATCTGAAGTACAGGAAACAATACTTGATCTCCGATTAACCAAGAGATTTGGGTGTAATAGGATCAAGTCTAGGTTAAAAAGAGTCATTGGTTTATCGTTAAGCACACGAACCATATACAAGATACTAAAGAGACATGGTCTCAACATCCTCAAGTGTCAATACAAAAGAAGAAGCTACAAACGTTTTGCTATGATGCATCCCAATGATATGGTGCAGATGGACATACTTGGACCATTCTATATCAGTAACTCCAGTGAAAGAAATTATATCATTAGCTGTCTAGATGACTGCTCTAGAAAAGTAGCAAGCGGATGGTCTGAAAGGAAGAAGGCGGTGAGAATTCAAATCGTATGTTCATTCATATGCAAGAGAAATCAATCTTCCTCGAATCAATTATCGGATTTGGAATAGGAATCCTCGGAGGTATGGTTGGTCTTGTTCTAGGTAGTATACGTATGCCCGCAATGATTTCAATACTAAAAATGCAACCCAGAATAGCTGTGGGGACAAATCTGGCAGCATCATCTGTAATGGGAACATCAGGACTAATAGGACATATCATTAACAACAATATTGATTATTTCGTCCTCATTATAATGGGAAGTAGTGCAATGATCGGTGGATACCTGGGGGCAAGGTATACCAATCGATTCAGTGAGAGAAGTCTCAAACGTATTATAGGACTAGTACTAATTGTTGTGGCTGCAATAATGTTCTTTCGTGTGTTTGGGCTTGGAGTGGACGTCTTACATTAAGACCAATCATCGCCGGCTACCTTCACCATTCTAAATTCCCCTAATGGATTAACCGATGTAGCTGCAGTTCCTTCTTCAGGATCTATCGCTAGTCTGTCGTAATAATCATAGACACCTTCGCTTTTGGGATAGACTGTGATTGTATCACTTTCTCCTGGTCTCAGTATTTTGGTATGCAAATTCAGACCATCAATGTAGAACATATGCAAGGAATCGTCCTGGTTAATTACTGTAAGAACATAAGCAGTATCAGCTCCGGTTCTGGAGACTAGAGTAGGATTGATTTGAGTATTTCCTGTTATCCCTACTACCTTCGTCTCTCCATCCATATTGCGGAAGGCAACCGTTGTTTGTATAATCTCCTTAAATGTAATTGGGACATGTCTGACTCCTCCTCCACCAACAAATAGAACTAATATGGCAAACACCGCAATCATTCCTATTATACCGAAGGTGACAAGTCTGGCATCAGTTAATCTGATTTTTGAAATGATAGGATTATTACTCTTTATGATGATACTTCTTGACATATTTATACTAATTATTAGAAGATTTGATTATATACGCTCTAAGGCGGCAGTGCATGACACTGCAGCACTCCAGACTTGGGCACAGCAATTTATGTCACACTTGGGTACAGGTGGAATTAAAGATTTAAGCCATTTCACCCAATACAAGTTATGAAAATAGGAGTAATCGGGTCCGGTGACGTGGGACGTAGACTCGCTGATGGCTTGCTAGACTTGGGGCATGAAGTGAAGATTGGAACTCGCGATACATCCAAAAAGGAAGTCGTAGAATGGATTGATAAACATAGGAAAAAGGGGGAAAGGGAATCAGCAGCAAATGCGTACATTGGAAGCTTTGCTGAGGCAGCGTCATTTGGCGATGATTTGATCATAATCTCCACTGCATGGAGCGGAACACCCAATGCCATAGAGATGGCAGGCCCGGATAATATGAAGAATAAGATTGTTATCGATACCACTAATCCCTTAGACTTTTCACAAGGTCTCCCACCTAAGATGGCCGTTGGCCATACAGGCTCCGCAGCCGAAACGGTTCAACGCTTACTTCCTCAAGCAAAAGTCATAAAAGCATTTAACATAGTGGGTAACCCTCACATGGTTCATCCAGATTTTCCTGGTGGACCTCCTACCATGTTCATCTGTGGAAATGATGAACAAGCCAAGAAGATGGTTATTGATAATATCCTGACTCCATTTGGATGGGAAACAATCGACATTGGAGGATTAGAAGGAGCGCGCCTCCTTGAACCACTTGCATTGCTATGGATTACTTATTACTTCAGAACAGGTACTGGCAATCATGCTTTTAAGTTGCTAAAGAAGTAGTGAGCTTTGATTTAAAATTAAAAGCAGAGTCAGTTTTTATGAACCCAATAAGCAATTCTTTATTATTCTATGTAGCTTCAGCAACTACGGCAATAGCTGGGATATTGCACCTCATATTCGCATCAAATGTTATAGCTTTCAACGTTACCAGTGGGATCTTCTTCATTGTTGCGGGACTGGCTCAGATCTTCTGGGTATTACCCATGATAAGGAGATGGGGAAAAGTATGGTACTTTATAGGTATTGCAGGAACTTTGGTACTCATAATATTATGGACGGTAACAAGAGTCTCTAACCCAATCACAGAAGGCAGAGCACTTCCAATCAACGAAATAGGTATTGCAATAGAAGTGTTTCAAATCACATACGTTGTGATAACAGCAATAATTGTAGCTAAGGAGAGAGGCGAAGGATAGATATCAATGAAGGAAAACCAATGGTGATGGTGACTATGACGATTATTAACAAGCCTATCGATAGAAATGTATTTTGACGAATGAACCAACTATCTTAATTCGTATAGACGACGGATATTATTCTGCTCGCATATCCCAAAGTTTGATGACCCAAATCCTCGGACTAGGCCTACAGACTTCTGAGTGTATGAGATTGCGCTGGTACTAACAGTACATTCGAATCTTATTAGTCTCTTACCTTTCACTGTAGCTGCCTCTACTTAGCAACTTAGTCCTGTCCTTAGTATGAAAGACATTTGCTTCTGCTTTCTTGTTTGTCTCTTGTGCAGCTGCTACGACTCCTGTTTTATTTTAAATGGAAGTCAGTTTGGATTAAAATAGGTGCGGCTGGCTTATTAAAAGAATGAAAAACGAACAGAATTCAATAAGCGATGCATTTCAGACATTCCTTAGGGATGCTCCTGAATATTCTCAAGCTTGGATGAAAGCCATAGATGAACTGGACAAAGCTAATGTGTTAGATGATAAAACAAAATCCCTTGCCTACTTGTCTGTGTTGGCGGCATTGGAACTCACGAGCGGTATCCCATTTCATGTTCAACATGCTAAATCGTTGGATGTGACAAGAAATGAAGTTATTGGAGCAATCCTTGTTGGGATGCCGGCTGCAGGTAATAAGGTAGTTCAAGCTTTGCATGTAGCTCTGCATACATATGACAGTTAGAGCAATGTAGGAATGCTTTCAAACTTATCATTTTACATAATCCCCCGTTGATATCGCCAAGTAGCCTTTCGTTAAAACTGCAGTTGAATACGAATCAAATATAGATGAGGGTGACGAAATTCTAATCAATACGAATCGAACATAGATGGTGTCATTGTCTGGCTTTCCTCGTTAATGCTTAGCAGATCGCGAGGAGGTTGATAAGACCATTATTCACATCTCAAACCCATAAAAGACATCAATTAGAAATTGCTTGTATCATTTCTTATGCTGAGGATAATTTCGTTTGAAGAATTTCCTCTTAATAATCTCAGCCACTGATACGTATGCAAGGACAATCAACCTAATAATTAGGAACATTCCTGTCAGGATAAGCACATGGCCCTTCGTGAAATGTCTGATCGTGCAATAATTATAAAGAATTATCATGTATTACAACACAAGAACTATGCGAAACAAAAGGGTTGGTATAAATCTTGAAAGGATTATAACCCAGATTCAAAATAGTGTCAATATAGCAAAAACTCATCTAAATCAACATGTCACGATGGAGGGCGAAATTTTTTCTCTAGATAGGCAATGTGAATATTGCACCATATATTTTAAA
>DASQQK010000276.1:0-3117 GCA_035643435.1 Nitrososphaeraceae archaeon
AAATGGTACAATTACTGCTTTGGACATGAGAACAGGCGAAGTAAAGTGGGAGTTCCCGACACCTCTTCCGACTTGGGTATCTCCGTTGGTCACTAATGGACTCGTATTCTCAGGTCATATCACAGATTTCGGATATCCATATGATATAAATGAATTTGGAGCTGCAACTAATACACCAAAGCTACCTTCTGGAATTATCTTGGCGTTGGATAAAGAAACAGGAGAGAAATTATGGGAATTTAATGTGGGCGCCCCCAGCGGAATAGGAGGGCCGTCAATAGGAAATGGAATGCTGTATGTGACTACAGGAATTCCTGCAGAAGTACCAGCACATGACGCAGGCTCTATAGTTGCCTTTGGACTGCCAGAATAGACTAGCTGAATATATGGTTAAGGTTTTAGACTATCGTATAGTCTAAAACCTATTCATATACCAACCAATTATTTTTTAATTTTTTAATATCTTGTTTTCCTATTATGTCTAATGTGTCTAACGGTAAAAACCATCATAATAGGTATTTAATTTCAGTTCGCCTGAAGTATAAGATTTATTATATATGGCAAGAGTACTCATTATATTCCAAATACATATCCAAATACGTATGCTTATTACGTTAGATCTATTTTATCTGAATGATCAACATGATTGCTTAAATTCTTCTTCTGTTTCGAATTCGATATTGCATAAGTAACAGTAATGATTTTGTGAAGTGTCAGTCATTTTAGTCTGATCAATGTGCTGGCCAAACACTTCATAGGCACTATATATCTGAATGAGTGGTGATTAGGCTCGCTCAGATTCTGTACAAGCCAAATAACAATAGAACCTATTAATGTTGTAGTATAATAAGTAATTATTAACTAGGGCTAAGAGATCACATCGTCTTGCTATTAACCAGAAATGGTTGTAAGAATCCTAATGATTCATCCATTCTTTGAAAGGCTGGAAGATTTTTTTCAGAACAAAAGTGAAGATATGATTCAATAACTATATCGAAATATACTTCTTAAATTAGGTTCATTGGCAAAAATCCCATAAATTCTTCAAGAAATGGTTAAATACCATAGACTGCTAACATATTCATGAAACCTTCTACAGTCGATGATTGGGTAGAAGAGTTAGACATTGCAGAAGGACTAAAAAGATTGTTAACAGATGCGGGTCTCACGATTGAATCTATAGTAAGACTTGGCAATCATGACGTTTCAGAAATACTGCATATAGATCCGTATGTTGGTAAGTTGATTGTTGATGCTGCGCAAAAAGTCTTACAGGTTAAATATACTCAGGAAAAAGATGTTATAATTTATAATTATTAGTCAATTAGAAGCCCTAAACAATGTGAAAGATCAAACCAAAGGTAATGCTATTCATCTCCCTTTCATACTCTTCTTCTTTTCCTATCTACCTCTCATCCTGATTCTGAAAGTCTTTCCCACACAATTTACAAATAAATAGAAATTTTTTTACTGTCATGGCTTGCTCAGTAATCTAATCATCTTTGATCTCAAATATTAACCCGTATAACATTAGTGTTGCGGCAACAACCGTTTCATACTCATGATTTAATCTTATGATTATTAATTATATGTTTTCAACAGATGGATAATAGTAGGGTATTCCATAATGGTATACTCCGAGCACTATAGTTTAATAGGTACTCATCTAATCTTTTTCATCTTAGAGTCACATTTGGGAGAAGCAATCTTCCTATTATGGCTGCGATTGGATAGCAATGACAGAATGAATTAAGCTACATTCTAATAGTATTCATCACGATATAGTATAGTACCGTTAAATTCTATGAATTTGGGATATCTAATTTCTCAAGCTATGTCCAAGCTGAAAAATATTGATATTCCTGAGTCTTCCTATCTTAAGAAATGGACATTTTTGGGCATAGTCATAGGCATAGTTGCAGGAGTAGGTTCTGTCATATTTCTGCTTGCAATTCAATTTTTTAGCTACATTTTCCTAGGACTGGCAGCGGGGTATTATCCTCCGCTTACCGGTGACGAACAGATGGGATCTTTAGACATTAATCTTATAAATATTCCTGCAAGAAGCTTCTTTTAAGCCCTCTCGATTAGACCTTGGATCCTACCGTTTATTACAGGTGGATGGGGTCTTATAGTAGGATTAATTGTATATAGATTTGCTCCAGAGGCAGAGGGCCTTGGAACTGACATTGCTATAAATGCGTTTCACCACAATAAAGGTATTGTTCGGTGTCGTCTGCCCATAGTAAAAACAATAGCCTCTGCAATTACAATTGGTACAGGAGGCAGTGGAGGAAGGGATGGACCTGCTGCACTTCTTTCTGCCGGTTTTGGATCGATAATTGCACAATATTTCAAGTTGAGTATTCCTGATCGACGTATAGCTGTAGCTGCAGGAATAGGAGCGGGAATTGGTAGCATTTTTAAAGCTCCACTTGGAGGAGCCCTCTTCGGTATTGAGGTTTTATACAAAAGAGACCTTGAAGGATAGGCTTTACTTCCATCGCTGATAGCCTCGGTAATAGGATATAGCACATTTGCATATTTCTTCCCTATTTTTTCTGTTACAGAGGATCTTGCAAAGTTAGCCAATCCTGTTTCTCTTATTGCGTACGCCTTTTTAGGATTAGTATGTGGAGGAGTAAGTATCATTTATGTTAGATCATTCTACGCTGTAAAGGGCTTCTTTCATAATCTAAAAAGAATACCTAATTACTTTAAACCAGCAATTGGTGGAGCTTTGGTCGGTGTTATCGCCGTATGGGCGCCAGAAGTTCTAGGAACAGGTTACGGTTGGGCTCAGACGCTAATTGATCACAATGAAAATATCCTTTTTGAATCGCTATGGATAATATTTGCACTCATTTTCCTGAAAATTCTTGCAACGTCTCTTACTGTGGGCTCAGGCGGAAGTGCAGGAGTATTCGGTCCTGGTATTGTAATTGGCGGACTTACCGGTGCATTTACTATTTCTCTCCTTCATTTGGATGGACTGTTTACGTGGATAGATGCCGCGTCCGGAGTCGTAGTTGGTATGGTAGCTCTTTTTAGTGCAGCATCTAAGGCGCCTATATCAGTTATTATAATGGGTAGCGAGATGACTGGAGGCTATGTTTT
>DASQQK010000277.1:0-48943 GCA_035643435.1 Nitrososphaeraceae archaeon
CGTCGAACAGCAGCAGCGAGGGTTATTTGGAGTTGGCCTAAAGATGATCGCAGCGTTTTCTACAAAAGATACGGATCATCCTCTTAGAGTATGGTCGAAAGCAGCTGAAGAATCTAGCGAATACTATTTTGAGTTACGAACGGACATAGGTACCAATAAACCAATAGTATTGACAAAGCGTGATAATAAGCCCAAGGAATCTATCATTAAAGGAAAATCTGGCTTTCGAATAGAGGCAGTCCTAAGAGGACGCCTCTCTCATATAACCAAGAGTAAGATACATGATTATATAAGCCAGACCAGCATTGTAAACCCATATGCTGTGATATCTTTTTCAACTGATGAAGGAAAGATTACCTTCGATAGGCGAACCACGATTATGCCTGAACCCGCCAAGGAGGTTCTTCCGCATCCCGCAGACATGGATTTAAAGACACTAAAGAAAGCAATTGCTAATCATTCTCTTCAGAAGACAACGATACAAGGTATATTATGTAATTCTTTTCAGAAGCTGTCCTTTGACAAGGCCAAAGAAATTATTAGAAATGCGGGTATTGAGGCAAAGCCTGCTGATAAATATAATGAGAACGAGCTTATCAAAATTGTAAATATTTGTAGGCATACTAAATTTCAGTCTCCCAATGTAGATCATTTGAGCCCGATTGGAGAACAAATCTTTACAGTAGGAATGACTACTGAACGAACTATCTTTACTAGTAAACATAATCCGATTTCAGACAAACACGCACAAGCAGGAATGTCGACAAAGGAAATGAAACCCACACTAACAGGATATTCATCACGCACGTGTATAATTAACAATAGACCGACGATAGTTGAATGCGGACTTGCTTACGGTGGTAACCTTTCTTATTTTAAGCTCTACAGATTTGCGAACAAGATTCCATTGCTTTATGATGAAGGATCTGATGTAGCTAAGGAAGTGATTTCGGAAGTGGAATTAAACAAGATGGGTGTGTCAAAGAAGCAAGTTAAAGAGCAATTCAGTGGTCTAGAGTCTAGACCGGATCGCGCGATAGATCTCCTTCCTATTCATATATTTTTTCACATATGCTCGACAAAAATCCCATACAAGACTGCAGGGAAAGAAAGTATTGCATCAGAAGGCGAATTGAAAAGATACATGAAAGCTTGTCTTAGTGACCTTTATCGCAAAGTGAGTAAGCAGATACGACATGAAATGAATTTGAAAGATGCAGAGAATAGACTCAAACTGTACAAGTATTATATACCCCTGATAGTAAATGCGATCTCTGATTCTATTAATGTTAACATTGATGATCTGACTAACAGCTTTTTGAATTTGGTTGAGAGACATGTCAAGAAAGAAGTCCCAAGCCCGCGATCAACTAAGGTTATGGCCGAGAAACACAAAATATTAGGTCAAAAACGCAGTATGCGAGACCAGGAGCGGAGCTCAAGGCCTAAACAAGAGTTATTGATACCTGAGTCAAGCAATTCTTTAAAAGTGAAGAGGTTGGATAGGAAGCAGGAGAAAATTGAAGCTTTCATGACGCCTGAGAGGAGCTAGCGATCAGGTAATGGATAAACGCCATAAGGAGACGATAAGGAAGATAAAGATAATAATGAAGGACATTTGTGATGATGTTCTTTCTAAAAAAGAGTTACCTTCTTTCGATATAAAAAAGATTGGTTATGATAACACATTCTGGTCAGAAGAGAAAAGAATGCTTACAGTGGGAACGAAGACAGTCCATGTAAGTCCTGATACAACCAAAAAAATCCCAACTTTTTCCCAATATGTTGTAATGTCTAATGCTGTTAGGAAATTGTTGGATGAGGAAATGGAGAGTACTATTAGGGGAATGTACTATGCTACACTTAGTACGGTAGGAGACGAAAGGAACAAACAAAAATTCTGGACAAGCCAAGATGCGTCAGATGATGCTATTAAAGCGGTTGAATTATTAACTGGAGTGCCGCGAGAAGAGTTTTCTGTAACTTCAAAGCCTAAGGGTATGATTTCTGGTCCGATCTTGCTTCGCGTAGGAGGCGATATTATAGATTGCAACCTCGGGAGTCGTGCGACATCACAATTGATCCCCACAAATATCATGGATGTGGAAATAGTCGACGTCAAAGCTGACTTCGTGATGGTCGTTGAGAAAGATACTGTTTTGAATAACATTAGAAAATCTGGATTCATACAAAAATATAATGCTATTTTGATGACTGGCTCAGGAGAACCTGATAGGGCGACAAGAATGATGGTAAAGACTCTAAATGAAGAATGGAAAAAACCAGTGCTGGTATTTGCAGATGCAGACCCTTGGGGATTAGGAATCGCATTAAGGTACAAAATAGGTAGTGAGTCCCTGAGCTACGATAGCGATAGACTCGTCACTCCAGACGCAAAGGTGCTAGGCATGATGTTTTCCGACATTTATGAGTATAACATCCCGGAAGTTGCTCGACTTACGGCGTCTGACGAGGATTTAAATAGAGCCAATGATATGAAAAAGAAACCATGGCTAAAGGAAAAGAAATGGCAAAAGGAATTAAATCTCTTTCTCAAGAATAAGGAAAAATGTGAACTTGACGCTTTCTTTAAGCATGGTTTCAGATATTTGGCTGAGAATTATCTCCCTCAAAAACTACGTGAGTCAGGTATCTTGTAGCTGGTATCGCTGTGGACCAAATCCTTTATTCATTATTCACTTCTACATCCAAAGCTCTGACAATGATGGTAATATGCCAACTTAAGCCAGTTCCATAATCTCTTATCATATTTTAATATCTTCGTTCCCCGGCTGCCTGCAAAAACCATTCAGATGTTCATAAGCCCAATTGATCCCCATGTCTGCTATAAAATTTCCTAGCCGTGGCCCTGTCTCCGCATTAATCAAGATCTTGTAGAGTAACTTGAAGAACCCTTTTGGTTGAAGCCCTTTGCTTTTCCCGATAGAAAATATCTTTGATTGAATAGCGATAGCAAGTTCGCCCTTATCATCTACAGTTTTTATATTTTCTAGAAATTGTATCAATTCAAACAGTGCTTCTTGTTCTGTCTCTGAAACATTTATGTTTGTCCTCCCAAGTGTTGCTGGCAGATGGTCATTTGACCAGTTTGATGCCAGTTGAATTTTGTTGATTAACGATCCATTCTTATCCTTTACCAACCCGTACTTAACCAATCGATCATACACTTTATTCACCTGTTTTTCATCCCCTCTGAATAGAAGCGCCTGGTGAGCTAATATTCTGTAAGGGACGTGCAACGAAGGACAGGAAGGAGGATTTAATTGATGAATGTATTCGTAGATTCCTCTCAATTTTGCACGCTTGGCAATATTCGCTTCGGTGGAGATTTCAAAGAAAATATCTTCTAAGAAATCGTATTCGTCCATCAAATTTGGAATATCTTCTAGGTCCACATGCCGAGTGCCAGAAATACGTTTATACAATAGTAATAGAAGAGATTCCGGAGTTCCGTATCTTAACCATGTCTGGGGTGTCAAAACATTTCCCGACGATTTGCTAATTTTCTTTCCTCCTTTGTCTAGGAACATCTCGTACTTGATATGCATGGGATGTGCAAAGTGCAAAATCTCATCTGATATCCAGTCATTTATTCTTACAGAATCCAAGATATCCTTCCCATATCCCTCGAATCTGATGTCGAAGGCTTGCCACCGAGCGGCAAATTCCACTTTCCAAGGTAACTTTCCTTTTCCTTCTTCAAGGTACGTTTCGCCATGATATCCGCAACCCTCTACGATATCACCTGATATTGTAGTCCCATCACATTTGTATTCAATCATACGTTTGTCAGGGAAATATTCTTTGGGAGATGCGACGTATACTCTTCCACACTTATCACAGATTGGGAAATAAGGAAGAGATCCAAGATACTTATCCTGTCCAACGATTCTGGCTATACTCTTCCCGATCTTTTTGTGATTTTTGAGAATCAAGTCGATCTGATTTACGAGATACCCTTGTTTGTAAGTCGACTCACCACTAATATGCGTATATTGTATTCCAAGCCTATCTAAGGAATCCAACAAGAGCCCAGTCATATGTGCTCCATACGATGAATGGCAAGATCCATATGGATCTGGAATACTTGAGACTGGCTTAGCTATGTATGAAGCCAACCCCTTCGAAAAGCCAGAGGGCACTTTACGGAGTCCGTCCATATCATCGGAATATGCTAGCAGCTCCGCATGATATCCCATATCCCTCAGTGCAACCGCGATTCCGTACGCCCTTACAGCGTCTCCCAAGCTTCCTAAATGGGGAATTCCTGATGCCCCGAGACCACTCTCAACTCTGATCGTGGAAAGGCTTCTTCCCAGCATCTTTTCTCTCTCGGTCAACTCGTATGCAACTTTGTCAAGCCAAGTTCCCTTTCCTATGAATGCATCAGATTTCAAGAAAAGTCACTTTAGTAATTTGGTAACGTAATACCCCTTCCGACTGTAACCCAGTTTTCCATAGTATTTTCTTGTCCCTACTGCACTGATCACTGATAAGGTTTCCACACCAAACTCAGACTTAGCAATTTGTTCTGCCTCTGCCATTAGCACCTTGCCTATGCCTCTGTGCTGTGAAGACATACCATTTGCTTTTCTGCCAACACTAAGCGCCTGCCCGTAGACGTGAAGTTCTCTCACAACGGCTACTGTGTTATCGTTGTGGCAATTATAGGAATGAAGCTCAGAATCATCGGATCCAGTAACCTTTCTCAATCGCAGAAACCCTAATAATGCTGAACTATTTTGTGTTTCGCAGCAAAGGAAAATCTCTTGTCCTTCTGCCGCCTCGTAATCCAATCTAGTTAATTTAGTAGATCCTTTATCATTCCACTTATCTGTTCTCAGTCCTATTTCTCTACATCTGATGCACTTACATCTGTGGCCTTCCGAGTACAGTCTCTCTAAAGCTAGTTGTCTAAGGTTTCCCTTTTTGGGGCCAGCTATTATGTCCTTAGTCTCTATCTCCCTTTGGATCCTCATAATTCGGATCCATGGAGGGACTTTCTTTTTCAATTCAACAAGTATTCTTACCATTTCTTCGTCAGTGTATGGAACAAACTGCCCACGGGAATACAACTTATGGAGTCCAGTGTTTCTTAACACCAGAGTAGGGTATATTTTTAGCATATCGGGTTTGTAACGAGGGTCGTACATTATTTGTTGAAGATCTTCAAGGTCTTTCTTGGGAGATGAGTTGGGGAGTCCTGGCATCATATGCGCAACTATTTTTAACCCCGCATTTCTCGCAATCCTAAAGGATTCTATTACATCATCCACGTTATGCCCTCGGTTAGCTAAGCTTAACACCTCATTTCGCAGAGATTGGACACCAATTTCTACTCTAGTTACCCCTAAGCTCAGCATAAGGTCGATATGGTTTTGTTTGCAGTAATCGGGTTTAGTTTCGATTGTTAATCCGACGCATTTGTGATTAGATAGTTCGTTTACGCTCATAGCTTCTTCAAGGGTATGTGAGAGTCCTATCTTGACGTCAGAATTGAGTGCATCGTAACAGGCCTTTACAAAATCAGACTGGTACTTTCGAGGCATAAAAGGGAATGTTCCGCCTAATATGATTAGTTCTATCTTGCCCGTATCGTGACCATTTGTCCTAAGTGTTTTCAACTTAGTAGTTATCTGTTCATAGGGATCGTATGAATGAGTTTGAGCAATTTTCGTGGCAGGTTCCGACCCTACATAGCTCATGGGAGTATTGAACTCAACCCCTCCCGGACAATAGATACATCTCCCTTGAGGACATGGGTAAGGTGTGGCCATTACAGTTACAATGGTAACACCTGATGCCGTTCTCACCGGTCTTATCCTTAACATATCCCGCTGATGGTCTGGCAAATATTTCATAAGATCATGTCGACGAGGGAGATGGTTCAGGTGAAACTCTGAGGAAACTTGTCTTAGAATAATTGATATTACGGGTAATTTAGACTCGTGTATTTCGCATATTCTTCTTGCGATTTCCTTGCATGCTCGATCATATTGCAAATGATCCTCTGTTCCAGTGATTTCGACATATTTCGACTCAGCCATATGTGGTGCAGCAGACTGTTCGGTCATAGGAATATTAACTGTTGTTTCTGGAACAACGTAGGAGCTCCACAAGGAACTTCTATTAATGGGTTTCACTCAATTTCATCAAAGTCGTATTTGCTTGTTAAGATCCCTACATGAAACTTCGCCGGTACCGGGCTTCTCTATGTTACCAATATTGAAGGTCCTCATCTTATATTTGTCGAAAGACGAGACTATTGCTTCGATAGAAAGAGAAGGGGCAATTATACATAAGCCGATTCCCATATTAAATGTCCTGTGCATCTCGGTGAATCGAATCTTCCCTTTAAGCTGTATCACTTTGAAAATTTCCGGCGGATCAGGCATACTATGTAGTCGATAGTTAACCCTGTCATTAATCCTGCGCAGTTTAGTAAAAGAACCACCTGTTATATGTGCTATCCCGTGGACCTCAACTCCAGATCGAAATAAATCGATGATCGGTCTTACATAAATGCGGGTTGGGGTGAGGAGCTCATCACCAAGCGATCTTTCTAAGTTTCCTACTTTCTTACGAAGATCCCGTCTTGACAAAGCTTTCCTCACTAATGTGAAGCCATTAGAATGTATGCCACTACTTTCTATTCCCAAAATGATATCTCCTTTTGTAACCCTGTCTCCTAAAACGAGCTCCGATCTTTTTCTAATAACACCAATTGCGGTTCCGGAAAGGTCGATAGAATTCCTTCTGTGACCCTTTGATAGCAAATCTGGTACTACCGCCGTTTCACCACCTACAATTGCAACCCCTGCTTCTTCTGCCCCTTTTACAAGGCTTTCGGCTATTGCACTCAGCACAGTAGGATCTGGTTTCGCAACAGCAATATAGTCCACGAAGGCGAAAGGAGTACTCCCGACGCAAACAAGGTCATTTACATTCATAGCTATGCAATCTATACCAACCGTACTGAAATTGTTCATAGCCTGGGCAACCAATAATTTCGTGCCTACTCCATCGCAATGAAGAGCCATTATGCATGATCCAATATCAATCAAACCAGCATAATGACCAAAACCAGATAATATTCGACCCTTGTTAATATTCCTATGCGTTTGTTGTATATGGCTGCCTATCAGATCCTGCACAAGATCTATCTGCATTTTATTTACTCCAGTCGCAGAGTAAGTCAATCCTTTATGGCGCATTCGAAAATCTATAATGGGGAACTCTTATTAAGTTTGAGAAGTTTTCCGGTTTTTAAATCGTTTTATTGGCTCTTCCTCATGGCCCCAGAATGGTTGTATTTTGAAGAGGATACAGCTTTGTAACACCTATTACAAAGTTGCTTGTATTAGGCAAAACAGTTCTCTCACTGCTACCATTAAAGAGTACTATGTCCGTTATCGGTAAAGTATTTCTGTTACTCGTAGAATTTTGCTGGATCTCAAAGTTGTAGAGACACATGTATCCCGGCTTGGAAAGCTCCTTCTCCATGCTTAAGTTAACAGGGTATAATTTTGGTATCTTTCCTATCATTATTCGTAATTGGGTACTGTTGTCAGAATCGCAAGGAAGTTTAGTGGATATGGACCCCTCTGCTATGGCAAAAGGGTGGGTATCATAGAGGTGTATGAAATCCTTAGCTGGTACTATTTGATGTGAAAGCAGTATGTTTTCCCCTGTCGAGTACGAGTATTCTTCATCTTCCTTAATACTCATTTTGGAAGTATCAGTGCTTCTCACCTCATCAAGAACTGAATCCATCAAGTTGCTTGGGGAACCAATGGCTTCTAGCGATTCCACGGGATCACTTGGCCTGAGATTAGTTTCGACATCTGGTTGTCCTAAAACTTCAAAAGTCAAGTTGGGATCGTTGTCAATTAATGATATTGAGCTAAGCACAACTAGCGCAAATAACATTTCGAAGGCACGCATACATGTATCAAGATATGAAACTTTCTACAAAAGACGAGATGTCATCTTTTATTGATTATTGCATAATTGTATTCAACTCTTGTACAACTGCGGAACCGTCTGAGTTCAATAAGTGATAAGGTGATATTCAGAGTCTAGCTCAATAAGGCTGAGGGAGAATGATCACTTAATTTCGTATAGTGCTATTGACAATTTTACGGCAAATCTTTCATCAGTGGCTTGAGCGATAGGTATTACATATTTCTCAGTTTCTTCCTTGTACCTAAATGCCCTCTCGCGCTGACTAACCGTCTTCATGAACCTCGCATTGTCCAGTCTATCTGCCAACATTACATATCTAGTATTCTTCGGGCTGGATGCAATTTTCTCAAAATAGTGTTCAGCTTTTCTCTTTTCCATGGTGCGTGATAGCGTGGAAACAATGTTGCTAATGTTCTCACCAAAGTCTGCCAACAACTTTGTCGAGTCATATGATGAATTTCTCGTTTTTTCAAAAATATCATGCAAAAGAGCCGCGCTCAATGTATTGATATCTCTGCAACGAACCTCTTCGCTCAAGATAAGTGAAACTCTTAGGCAATGATTAATGTACGGGTCATTTCTATCGTTGTTTCTCGAAATACCAGCATGTGTATTGAAAGCTACACTGAAGGCTTTTATTAATTTATAGAGGTCATCAGGAGAACTCTCAAACGGCTTCATCAGCTTAGATAAGCCTAATTTTGTGTATTCATTCAAGCAGCTACCCACAATCATGTGATCTACCAAAATGTCTTTGATATTATCATTGTTGCGGATAACTCAGGAGAATTAGTACACATTGGGTCCAGGCAAGCTAGTTTATTTTGATTCGAGTTTCGCTAGTTCTTCGTATGCCTCATCTAATTCCTTCAGAATCCTGCCCTGAAATTGGGAAAACTTGAGATCATTTGACAGCAAACTTACCATTTTATCTCCATGATGGTTCAGTTTATCCCTATATCTGAGTTCCCCCTTGTCCATGAGGCGAGAATACAGTAGAGTCAATCTGATTCCTAGACAAAATGCGAACGCTTTGAGATCAGATTCTAGATTTTTCAAATACCTGTCTCTGTATTCTGGAATCTTTGAGGATCTAATAGTCTCGAAAGTATGCTTTGAAGTACAACAGCATTTATGCAAATACTCGGAGATTATAATTTCGGCTCGGGGACTCAAATTCTTAACGGTATTCACTTCCAGATACTGAAATAATAACAGTTGAAGAATGACACTATCACAGTATCTCGAAAGGAATATACCGGGAAGGACTTGATTCTCACTCAAAATATAAAGTAATCCACAATTCGTTAGCACGTAGTTTCGGCTGCCCCTTCTCAACCTACTTCCGGGAATCACCTCTATCATGTTGCTATCGACGAGAGTGGAGAGTAACTTTTCTTCATCAACGCTAAAGGGAGAGTGCTTTTTGAACCATATATGTATTCCATCATTTCTGCTGGATAATAACCTGAGCAGGGACGCCTTTTCTGAACCCTTTAAATCAACCGGGTTACAAGTGCTCAGTTGTGAAATGTACTCAGCATAGCTCATCACCAGAACATACGTAAATCATGTTGTTATACGTGCCGGTAATGGGTCATATTGAGTGATAAAGAATCTCCATTTTTTTTTGGAACGAGTTTTCGCTATTTTGTTAATTTTTACATCGGAAATGCTCTACAAAAGGCTACCACGAAAATCTAATTACTAGATCCTTCCTAGCCTCTCGAAATCCAGATATAACTGTGCCTTTGAACTATCCGTCATATGGAAGATGGAACTTCGCAGAATGCTGTTCCTTTCCCGACATTGACTATACTGTACTTGCCAATGGAAGCCGAAATCATTGTGGCAGAGATTGGTCAGAAATACAATAACATGACCGCAGAAGATTGCACCGGGTTCTTTGCAGGGGGATCAGAGAGGCGATTCAAGAAGGTGACTATTTGGAGTCAAGGAATTGATAGCCTTTGGTTTAACGCAATCGTCGCAAGAGTCAAAGAGTTATCTGATCTTACCAAAATACCCATCGTCTCCGGTGGTGTAATGTATTGCATCTAGATCCGGCTTGAATCAATCGCGAGATTCAAAACTATTATTTTTAAAAGTGTCTGATAGGAGAGAAACCCAGTCGAAAAAGGACAGCAAATATATTGATATATAGCCACTTTACGAATGGCTGACTTGGACAAAGTTATTGTGGCGAAATTCGGAGGAAGCGCACTAGGTGTACACGGATCTTCGATCCCCTCAGTTATCGAGCGGATAAGGCAACTTAAAAAAGATGCAAGAATAGTTGCTGTTTTTTCCGCACCTATAATTAATTATTTTGAAAAGAGTGTTTCCATGACAGACGTAGCTATAAGCAAAGGCAAGAGTTATGCTTCTTCACGACGAGATGACTTGAGAGTCCTCAGAAGTGTATACGACGAACTGTCATCGAATTATCTCAACTCAATATATAGACAAGAATTTATAGATATTTTAAACAATTTTTTTCATGAAGTAACCATATCTCTCAAGCATGCCGCAGAAAATAAGCGCTTTGTAGATGTTGTTAGATCAAGGACATTGGCGTACAGTGGAGAAATTCCAATGTCTTACCTAATGGATTATGTTCTGAAGAGCAGGGGCTTCAGATCTGGACATGTTAGCATCAAACAATGGCCAATTGTAACGGATGACAACTTTGAAGGAGCAAACTTCAGTTTGGAAGATTCTAGAAGTAGACTTTATTATTTACAGGATCTAATTGAAAGTAACGAAGTCGTGACCATGGGAGGGTTCATAGGAAAGACGCTTGATGGGCTCGAAACTACCTACGAACGAGGTGGTTCTGATAGGACTGCTGCCGATCTTGCCATCCTTCTTAGTGACAAATATGATGTCAGCTTAGACTTCGAGAAGGATGGTGCGGTTCAAAGCGCTGATCCAAAGGTAGTCAATGATAGACCACATCACATTAGCCATTTGTCTTATAACGAAGCTAAATTGGCAGGTATGTTTGGGATGAAGATTCTCGACCCTGTGGCAATAAGGGAGATTGATGACAACGGTCTAGATATCCCTATAACAGTAACTGATATGTCTAATCCTTCATGCTTCACGATCCTAAAGAGAGCATTACCAAATGATGGGGACGAGAATCTGATCAAAATCGTTACTGGTAAAAAAAACTGTGCTATTGTAAGAATGGATTCCATCTCAGCTTCACATTTATTGGCAATGCTTGAGAAGGTAAAAGAGTATCATGAATTTGTGAAATTATCTCCTTATAAAGTTGACGATCTTGAAATCTCAAGGATACTTTTTTTGGATGCAGAATTCATAAGAAAAAATGAAAGGTATTTTAAAGCTTACAGCCCAAAGGTAGATATTATTTATCAAAGAGGTGTGGTAACGATGATAGGCGACAATATGTGGAGGAGTCCGCGAATCGCATCTTTGGCGAGTAGCACTGTAGGCGAGCACGGTATTAACATACTCAATTTAGATGCGCAAGAAGAGACGTCAAGGATACTCATTGTTGTGGAAGACTCAGGGAACAGCGTCAATAGCGCTATCAGCGCCATACATTCGCAACGGCATATGTTTCATGCAATTTCAAGTGATGCTGAAACATTTTAACCATTCATATTGTCTGGCAATTAAGTAATCATTGCAATCAATTCGGGAGGAAGGCAGCTTTATATTAGCAGATACAGGATGAAAAATGAAAGCAAGAATACAAGGCCAATTTGTTGTCGACTTGAATCCTTTGCTATGGATATCCAAATTTCAGCAAACGTCCATTCCATACTTGTTGGCGATGTTCTGCTTCTATCATTCGCTGGGCCTTATCGCTGCCTTCACTGGTACACTTTTAATACAAACAACCGTTCCAGGTTATGTCGAACCCACATTCCCTAGATATTTTGATTCTGTGTTGTTGGCTGGCCCCATAGAAGAGTCGCTATTCTTTGGCATACCCTTATACGGGTTCGCAAACGGAATCGCTGCTCTAATAGGGGGTTTGGCATGGGTCTTTCTTCACCTCATCAATACTGAGGATTTATCTGTTTTGAACCTCGCTTATATTAATTGGTTATTTGTAATTCCTTCATTTTTTTTCAGCTTTCGAGTATGGATTTCCGGTAAAGGTTGGTTTGCAGTTGTATCTCATTCAGCTTGGAATTGCTTGTTCTTTCTTCTGGGATGCTACGCAGGCGAGTATAAATGCCTGTCGTATGAGAATCCAAGCACACTATTAAGCGGCGCTTTCCTTGCTGCTTTGCTTGTCGTGATTACATATTGGTTATATCAAAGAAGGAATTACCGACTTGAAAAGAAGATATAATTCCTTAGTATATTAGGACGATCGCTACAGTCAAATATCGGTCTTGTCTTATTAATCCGCACGGCCCGGAAGCCCGGTAGAACACATCACAAACGTGTGCCAAATCTAGCGGCCAAAGTATCTAAAAGGCTAGGGATTTCAGGCTCTGGATCTTTAAGAAAAGAAACCTGAAGACAGCAGTTCGAATCTGCTCCGGGCTAGTTTACTGTATTCTGGGACCCGCATTAGAGATTTCCATCGATAGACTTCCAAATTTCTCGAAGTTTTTGGCAAATAGAAAAGCGAGTCTCTTCGCAGATTCTAAGTACTTTTGTTTGTCAGGCCAGGTATTGATAGGATTGAGAATATAGTCAGGAACGCCAGGGCATGAAGTCGGAATCTCCACATTGAATATTTCGTGTAACATGTAAGGTACTGTTTCCAAATCGCCGTTAACTGCGGCTTTTACCATGGACCTAGTGTGCTCAAGGTCCATTCTACGCCCTACCCCATATGGTCCCCCAAACCATCCTGTATTTATCAAATAGACTTTTGCATCGTGTTTAGTGATTCTATCACCTAGCATGTCTGCGTATACTTTCGGTTTCAACATCATGAACGGTGCGCCAAAACAATGAGAAAAAGTCTCCTGTGGTTCAGTTATTCCCCTCTCTGTCCCAGCTAACTTACTGGTGTAGCCCGAAATAAAATGATACATAGCCCGATGTTTTGATAATCTTCCGATCGGAGGGAGTACCCCGAATGCGTCAGCTGTCAGGAATATAATGACATCTGGATGGTTCCCAGTACTTGGTAAGACTGCATTTGGAATAAATTCGATCGGGTAGGCGACACGGGTGTTTTCCGTCAGCGACTCATCATCAAAATCAGGTTCACGTTTTTGGTCTAGAATAACGTTCTCCATAACCGAACCAAATTTTATTGCATTCCAAATCTGTGGTTCCTTGGATCTTTTTAGATGTATGCACTTTGCATAACAACCGCCTTCAAAATTGAATATACCATCCTTTGACCATCCGTGTTCGTCATCCCCGATTAGACGTCTTTCTGGATCAACTGAAAGCGTCGTTTTTCCTGTGCCAGACAGACCGAAGAAAAGAGCTGTTCTTCCATCCCTGCCTACATTCGCGGAACAATGCATAGGAAAAATATCCTTGAAAGGGAGGAGATAATTCATTACGGAAAACATTGATTTTTTAATTTCCCCTGCGTATGATGTTGAACCAATCAATACGAGCCGCTTTGTGAGATTGAGAATTATAAAGGTCTCACTTTTTGTGCCGTCTACTTCCGGATAGGCTTTGAAATTAATTGCAGATAGTATAGTAAATGAGGGTTTATACATCAGAAGTTCAAGTGGAGTTGGACGGATGAAAATCTGCATTGCGAAGAGATTATGCCATGCAGTATCGGTTATTGTCCTGACCGGAAGCCTGCTCTCTTTTTCCGCTCCCACGTATCCGTCAAAGACAAAAACTTCCTTTCCTTCTAGAAATTTTTTTATTCCATTAAATATTCGATCGAATTTCTCAACAGAAATTGGATGATTTATCTTGCCCCAATCAACTGAATCATGCGTCAAGTCATCATCCACAACGTATCGGTCATCAGGGGATCGGCCCGTAAACTTCCCAGTTCTGACGGAAAGAGCTCCGGTTGTGGTAAGTTCTCCCTCAAGCCTATGAATGGCAGCCTCAACTAATGATGGAGGGGGTAGGTTTCTGTGCAGCTTAGAAAAATTAAAACCTTCTTCGTGCAATTGAGCAATACATCTAAGGTCTGATGGTGATAAGCTGTCATTCATCGATTCGTTCTATGCAAGTTTTTGCATATTTATTTGATTTCCTCTTCCCCCTTCTGAGGAGATTGTATCCACAAGAATGATTATTTATGGGTTTGCACGAATATGCGATCGTGTTCGATTACTATGACGTCTTGAACCTGCATCAGTCAGCGTCCCGTGAAGACATTAAAAGATCGTTTAGGGAGCTAGCGTTAAAGCATCATCCAGATAAGAACAGAAACTCGGAAGATTCCAAGAGGAAGTTCATGGCGGTCGTGGAAGCGTACGAAATTCTATCTGATGACCGGTCAAGGAAAGAATACGATCGCACACACAAGCACGAGGAGTCCCGCATAAATCGAGAATGGACACCTCCCGCTGATTGGCAGCAGGTATATAGCTATGAGCATCTGAAGAAGGAATATGATCGATCCCACCTGACAGGAGGCATGTGGGATATTAGCGATAGGACGAGTGGAAGTTTGTGGAAGGCTACATTGTTGCTGTTTGTGGGGTTACTAGGGCTAGTGGCATTCATATTATGGGTGAAGTGAGATTTGGTAACAGAATCACCAGGGGGAATTATACAGCCTCTAAATCGCTACAGAAGGAATAAAAGGGGACCTCATCAGAGTCTTGATGATCTAGGTTGAGAGTTGTCGCTATAGGCAGCAGGGTTTTTGTGACCAGCTTTCGATTGGCAGGCGTAGAGGGCATTAAGGTAAATTCTTCAGAAGACGTATTAAACGAAATCGGCAGGATTAGCAGCAACGATGACGTAGGACTGATTCTTGTCAGTGATGATTTCGGGAAGCGGATTCGATACCAATTGACGGAATTGCGATCCAAGAAGCCAATACCTCTAATCTTTGAACTTCCCTCTCCCGGTAGCACCAAAGAGACGGTTGATTACCGCGCTTTACTCAAACAGATACTTGGAGTATGACAGATTGGCGACCTATCTAATGGTTAGAGGGTATCTTTTAGCGTTTTTCTTCCGAAAATGAGATAGGTTGTATGACCTATCATTCTCATAGCTGGCCGTGTCTTTCCCGTCCTGGCCTCGATACTTCTTAAAATTAACTCTGTGGAATCAATGAATACGAAGCCGAACTCTGACAGAACCGAGGACATCTTTTCTAATTGATTCATTGTAGGACATATTGCCACAAGGGTTCCACTCGGTCTCAAGGATTCATAGGTCCTTTCGATCATGGTCCAGGGGTCCCCAATATCGACTACAACTATATCCACCTCCCCTACCTCTCTGAAATCAGTATGATCATGAAAAGTCACAAAGCTAGACAGATTTGCTTTTTCTATGTTTTTTCTGGCGATGGCGCTAAATTTTGTATTCACGTCAAAAGTATAGACATGCCCCGACGGTTTAACGACACTCGCTAGGTAGGTAGTCAACCCGCCACTGCCAGTGCCAATTTCTAGAACTCGTGAACCACTTATGAGTCCACTCCGTATGCCAATATACGCCAAATCCTTAGGATACACGATCTGAGTTAACCTTTCTGATTTCATCACAAAATCGTACACCAGCGGCTCTAATAGAACGACCATTTTTCCCTTAGAGGACATTAGGCATGAACCATAACGAGACCCTACTGCCTCTCCTATATCGAGTACTCCTATGTGGGTGTGGAACTTCTTTCCAGTACTAACCTCTATCAACCAAGTTTTTTGAGGGGAGTGGTAAAGCAATACGTACGATCCTTCTTTAATGATCATGAATTAAGCATCTTGTGCCAATGATAAAAATTAATCCCATCTTCGAACTCAAACTATTGTAGGGGGATGATCTCATTTCCCGTAGCATTATCGAGTTGCAAGATTGAGATGTTCGATTGGTTGGCACCTTTTTATTGCACCTCGGGGCTGAAAGGCAATATCGCATATTTGACACACACGAAAGTACATAACGCATGGCCTCGCATTCAGGATGTGAATTCCACAAAGGCAGTTTGTATATTGAGCGGCGGCTTAGATTCCGTTGTTTCTGCATTCTATGTTAAGCAAGTTCGTAATCTTGTGCCTTATACGATTACCTTTCATTATGGTCAGAGATCGAGTGAAGAGATGAGAAGAGCACAATTCTTTTCTACGCTATTAGGATCTAAAGCTCACAAGGAGGTTGATATGACTTTCATGAAAGATCTCTATTGCAATGAAAATAGTCTTACTGGAAATAACTCTAGTTCCATTCCGGAAAAATTTCATCAATCAATAGTAGTTCCGCACAGAAATTCTATTTTCTTGGCGATAAGTGCGGCATGGGCCACTAGCCTGAAGGTTGGTGTCCTAGTGTATGGAGCACATGCTGACGACCAGAATTATCCTGATTGTCGACCAAATTTTATAGCTTCCCTAGAGAAGATGTTGTACGAATCCGACCTTGACGCCATAAATCTAGGTTTACGAAAGAGAATCGAGATTTGGTGTCCAGCGCTAGATAACATTCACAAGTACGAACTTGTCAAAATCGGATACAGTATTCTAGGGGACAAGATATTTCATACCTGGAGCTGTTATTCTGAACTAAGTGATAGGTTTAATAAGCCAGTGCATTGTGGCGTTTGCGAATCATGTCACAACCGAAAAATAGGTTTTAGCGAGGCAGATATTCCGGACAAAACGGTTTATGCTAAATGAGCCTCTCTGCATCAACAGAAGACTGGCCCACGTTGCAGAGTAAGAATAATATCTGAACAGATGTGTACTGGTGTTGGAGTCCAATAGTAAGATATTGTTCAAGGAAAAGGAAGGAAGTAAAACCCTAAACAAAAAGAAAATTGAAAAGATTCTGCGAAGTCTACTGATAGAATTGGGCGAAAATCCTGATAGGGAGGGCCTAATCGGAACGCCTGCAAGGATGGTAGAAGCATTTGAAGAGATATTCTCCGGTTACACAATGAGTTCTGGACTCGACGTGAGCTTCACTGAGGAAACTGATGCTATAATCGCCAAGGACATTCAATTTTATAGTATGTGCGAACATCATATGCTCCCCTTTTACGGCAAGGTCCATATTGCATATTTGCCTGATGGAAAGGTATTTGGTATATCCAAACTAACCCGTCTCGTGGAAAAATATTCACGCAGGATGCAAATACAGGAAAGGCTAACACGGCAGATAGCTGAGGAAATAACAAAAATGGGAGTCAGGGGAGTTATCGTCATAGCTGAGGGTGAGCACTTGTGTATGAAAATGAGAGGAGTCAGAAATCACAGCCTTGTCGTTACAATGGCACATCGCGGTTTAATGGAACAAAAGGAACTTAGAGAGAATATACTTGCGCTCATTTCTAATTCTAAGCCAGGCCTAAATTCCTTCTAAATGTGATAGGATCGGTCCTTTCTCGTCATTCGTAATCACAAAGGCTTATAAAAAAGAGTATTTTCTATAGGTAAGAAGTATGGCAGGCAGTATTTTTCGAGTCCAATCCCACAAATTCAGCCAAGATAATATTCAGACGACCTTGGTTTGTTCTAAATGCGATCAAGTTTTCTCAAAGGATTTCCTGTTAGACTTAGAAGGCCAAACTATTGAATTCAAATGTCCTGTCTGCGGTGCAGCGGGTGAAACCGATCTGCCGTATAAGAGCGCGGAAGAGAGAGAGGAGCTTGATGAAGACATTGAGGACGTTGAAGATGAAGGCGAGGAAGAATTCGAAGAAGAGTACTAGCGATTCGAACTACCGACCTAGTGACATGTGATCATGTCCGGTTGGATTAGCCGGTTTAAGAATGATGTATATTCTCAAGCAAAGCATCTTCAAGGACTCAGACTTCCTGGATCCGCGAGTCTTAAGAGCGGCCTATTTGTTGGTTCAGGCGACTCTTACACCTGTGCGTTACTCATTGAATATATGTCCAAGCACAAGATGCTTGCCTTCCATCCTTCCAATATACTCTGTTGTCCTCAAATGGTATCGGATCATGAAATTGTCTTTATATCAGCTTCTGGTAGAACCCATTCAAATATTGAGGCTGCTAAGATAGCTCGTAAAGCCGCGATTAAAACTATTGCCGTTACTGTCAAACCTAAGAGCGCTCTAGAAGAGGTGTGTAGTGAAACATACAATCTCGATTACTTGCGCCCTTCAGACACAGGAATTCTGGGATTTACAGCTACGGTAATAACCTGCATGTCGTTGATAGGAATTAACAATAAAACGAGTATCTTGGGAAACATAATAAAAGATGCTCAACAACAGGTCAATCTGTGTACTATAGACTTGCCAACGAATTTCAAGTCAATCATATTTCTTGGAGACAGCATGGCATATCCCGTTGCATGTTACGGGGCGCTCAAAATGAATGAGCTCTTTGGAATTACGTCATTTGGGTATCTACTCGATGATTATTATCATTCGCCTATTTTTAGCTTAAAAAAACGAGACTGTATATTTGTTATCGACCACGATAGGGCTAAAAACTCACGATCTGCAAATTTTCATAACAAATTGAAAAAGACTCATTTCAACTCCTATCATTTTCAGTCCCATGTAGGCAAAAGTATTTTTGAACGAACACTATTTTCGATTTTCGCTATTCAAATCCTTAGTCTCGCTATTGCAGAAAAATTGGGAATTGAAAAACCCTATTATTTGGCAAGAAAGAAGACACTGGAGTTGAGTTCAAGTCTAATTTACTGATTATGGGGATTGTATGGACGGCCAATAATCAACTCCGACCGTGCATCAACGTAAACAGTATATATAGTTCTCCTTTATAAAGGCTGATTAGGGTATGCCTCAGACCAAACCAATAGTTAGCATAGAAAATGTAGTAGCGTCAGCAACGGTCAGCCAGACAGTAAATCTCAATTTGATTACCCAGATTTTTCCAGATGTGGAGTATCATCCTGACCAGTTCCCGGGGTTAGTTTTTAGATTGAAATCACCAAAAACCGCGACTCTTATCTTCAGTTCAGGAAAGATGGTATGCACAGGAGCTAAATCTGAGGATCAAGCAATTAAAGCAGTAAGAAATGTAGTCCAAAAATTGAAAAAGGGCGGAATTTCAATCGAGCATGAACCTTTTATTGAAATACAGAATATCGTAGCTTCAGCGAGTTTGGGTGGAAAAATTCATCTAGAGCTCGCTGCTAGAGTTCTACCTAGAAGCATGTATGAGCCTGAACAATTTCCAGGGCTTATTCATCGAATGTTAGATCCAAAGACTGTTATCTTATTATTTGCTTCGGGGAAATTAGTTTGCACAGGAGCCAAGAAGGAAACAGAAGTTTATCGGGCTGTGCATAACCTCCATAATCTATTGGAAGAAAAGAACTTGATGATCTACGAAGGCTGAGTAATCTCGATACAATCATCATCTTTTGGTATTTTATTCAAAGTTGAGGAGGCAATCCATGACATTTAAAAAATTGCTTATCATAATCAAAAAATGCTTCAATATTCCAAGCCATTTAAATTCGAAATCAAACAATCAAGTTGTGATAATCCTGTATGCCTGAGCTGTGGTTGAAATATGGCCAAACCTCTGTAGCAGTCGACATAAAGTACGAAAATCTACTATCTCATCTTTGTCCGACTCCCTCAACTTACTTGTCGGAAGAACAAATAGACGATGAACTCTCCGAGATGGAGATATCTGATAACACAATCTTCGTTGTATTATCTGCATCAGAGGCGGTCTTGAGATTGATAGACCAAATATCTCAAAAATTAGTTTTGAGTAATTGCGCTTGTCTTGCCTCTCGATCTAATATTGTAAAAATACTCAAGAATCCATTGAAAAAACAGCCATATCCTGTATATGATGCGTCACATGCTTCGCTGTTTCCGCTACTGAAAAGGTACAAGAATGTGGTTTGCATCTCGCAAGCCAGATATGATCCATTATTTGGTTATAGCGGAACACCCACCCTTTTTCTTAGACAATTCTTTTCACGAGAGATGAGCGAAGCGTTCTACTCACGATCAAACAATCTGCCTAATCCATGCAAGAAACTTTCACCTCTAGAAATTGCACTGCGAACAGTCGACAACCTCGATTATGCTTCAATTGAAGTAGTTGGCAGCCCAAAGATCTTTAGCTTGCACCATGGAGACATTTCTCAGTCATTTGAGAGTGCCACACGCTCATTAGACAATAGTCAGAAGACTGTTCCAGGCAAATCTCAAATTACGCTGTTAAGTCCGGGTGACGACCTTGAGTCACATCTCACTCTATGTTCATCTCTAGATTCCCTGTGGAATGTAATAGGACACGTCAAAGAGGGCGGGTTAGCGGCTCTGCTCTCGGAAAATAGTATGGGCCTAGGTTGTCAAGCTTTAGAAATGTTCGTCGAAGATAGGTTCAATGTAGAAAACCACCTGAGGGATAGCCTCCAATACATAGAGGGCCTAGAACATATTTTGTTTCTGGAAGAGTTAGGGAAAAATTATGACCTTGGTATAATCTCGACTTTGCCTGAATATTATCTTGTGAAGTTGGGATTCATTACCTTCAAATCCAGTAGGGATTGTTATGCTAGATCCTTATCAAAATATGGGAGATCTCAAAAAATACTCGTAATCTCTGGTGCAGACATCATGTCTTTAAAGGATTAGCCCTGACGTTTGGAACCTTCCATAGTAGAATGAAGGGTTCAAAAATTCAGAAGAGTTTAGTGCAGGATATACCTATATATTGAGAAAGGGGTGTAGTGGTGTATCAGAATTTGTATCTCATATTGCGCTCTTTTGCACATTTAGCGAGTGAGGGGGGAAGTGTTTGTCAGCTGAGAAAAAGATCGTCAAAATAACTGACCATGTCTATCAACCCAAGCATGAGATCCTGCCTAGACGAGAATCTGATGCGGTATTGAAACAGTATAACGCTAAGCCTAGTCAACTCCCTTATATAATGTTAAGTGATAAAGGCTTGCAGGATCTTGATGTTAGACCTGGGGATATTATAAAGATCACTCGCAAAAGTGCCACTTCAGGTGAAAGTGTATATTACCGGTATGTGGTAGAGGGATAGGAATAGTTTAGGTGGTTGTTCGTTTTGTGGCCTATAATAAATGACATTTTGAGAAAGGAAGGAGTGGCAAGGCAACATTTGAATTCATACAATGAATTTATGGAGAAAGGCATTCAAAGCATTATCGATGAAGTTGCGGAAATAGAAATAGAAACTTCAGAATACCCCTATAAAATAAAGCTTGGAAAGATAAAGCTCCAGCAGCCTAGAATTATGGAGCTTGATGGCTCAATTACCCATGTAGCTCCTATGGAGGCACGTTTAAGGAACTTGACATATGCTTCTCCCATCATGTTAGAGTGTAGCATCGTAGAAGACGGCAAAATATTGGAATCCCGATTTATTCACGTAGGAGACATGCCTGTCATGGTGAAGTCCAATGCTTGCATATTGCATAATATGCCTGAACACAAGTTGATTGAGTTGGCTGAGGATCCGCGGGATCCTGGTGGGTACTTCGTCATCAATGGCTCTGAGAGAGTGATTGTCGGACTGGAAGATCTTTCTTATAACAAGATTATAGTTGATGTAGAGGAAGCTACAGGTACTCTTCTGTACAAGGCGAAAGTATACTCATCTATTGTTGGTTATCGAGCGAAATTGGAACTTATAATGAGACCTGATGGATCTGTAGTGGCAAAGATACCGGGATCGCCAGTGGATGTGCCTTTGATCACATTGATACGCGCTCTAGGACTGGAAACCGACAAGGACATTGCAAATGGAGTATCTTTGAACAGTCTTATACAAGATGAGCTTGAACCCTCTTTTGAAAAATCAAGCGACGTAGTCACAAGCCGGGAAGCAATAATATATATCAGCAAGCGAATCGCGCCTGGTATGCTTGAAGAATTTCAGATCAAAAGAGCAGAAACCCTTCTTGACTGGGGCCTTTTACCCCACTTGGGAAAGAACCCTGATAATCGGCATGAAAAGGCGCTGTTCCTCGGTGAAGCAGCTAGTAAATTGATCGAGCTTAAACTTGGTTTAATAGACCCGGACGACAAAGATCATTATGGCAATAAGGTGATAAAGTTTGCCGGGCAAATGCTAGCTGATCTGTTCCGTACCGCGTTCCGTAATTTGATTCGTGATATGAAGTACCAGCTCGAGCGTTCAGGTCAGAAACGAGGAATTAATGCTGTTGCTGCCGCTGTCCGACCCGGAATAATATCCGATAAGCTAAATAATGCGATTGCAACTGGAAATTGGGGGCGAGGTAGGGTTGGAGTAACCCAGCTACTTGATAGGACAAATTATATGTCTACAATTAGCCATCTGCGGCGTATTCAGTCCCCTCTTAGCAGAAGCCAGCCTAATTTTGAAGCAAGAGATTTACATGCCACCCATTTTGGTCGAATCTGTCCTGCTGAGACACCGGAAGGTTCTAATTGCGGTCTGGTCAAGAATCTCGCTTTGTCAGCCATTATATCGGTAAGCGTTTCTTCAGCTGAAATTGTCGAAAAGCTGTTTGAGTTAGGCGTTGAGCATGTTGACGAAGCAAATGATAATTTGAAGAGAATTGGAGCAAGGGTATTTGTTGATGGGCAGCTCGTTGGTTACGTGGAGAATGGTGGCCACCTAGCGAATACTTTAAGAATAATGAGAAGGTCTGGCAAGATTCATCCCCATGTGGGTATATACCTTTACAGTTCACTGAACGATAACGCAACTAGACGTCTCTATATTAGCTGCAATTCTGGCCGAGTCCTTAGGCCATTAATTATTCTTAGGGATGGCCGACCACAGCTGACTGATGAAATGATTGAGAAGATTCAAAAGAAATTTGTTTCATGGACTGATCTTCTGCACACTGGCATCTTGGAATTGGTCGATGCGAATGAAGAGGAGAATTGTTATGTTGCTATTGGTTCTGATGTTATAAATCCTTCACACACCCATTTAGAGGTCTTTCCTTCGTCCATTTTGGGGGTGGGAGCATCAGTCATTCCGTATCCGGAACACAATCAATCTCCGCGAAATACCTATGAGAGTGCGATGGCTAAACAAAGTCTTGGATTTTCAACTCCGTTGATGAATGCGAGCACGTACGTGAGGCAACATTTGATGCTTTATCCTCAAACTCCGATGGTTGGCACCAAAGCAATAAATCTACTAGGTTTGGATGATAGACCAACGGGACAGAACGCAATTGTTGCAGTCCTTCCCTACGAAGGTTATAATATAGAAGATGCAGTTGTATTTAACAAGTCTGCAGTAGATAGGGGTTTTGGCAGAACCTTCTTTTATAGAGTCTATGAAGCAGAGGCTAAGCAGTATCCGGGTGGCATGAAAGATAATTTCGAATTGCCTTCATCCGACGAGAACATACGTGGTTACAGAGGCGAGAAGGCATATCGCCTACTGGAGCAAGATGGTGCCATAATGCACGAAGCTGTGGTAATAGGCGGTGACATTCTGATTGGTCGAACCTCTCCTCCTAGATTCATGGAAGAATATAGAGAATTCGAGGTCAAGGGACCATATAGACGGGATACTTCTATAGGGGTTAGGCCATCAGAAAATGGCGTTGTCGACACGGTTATAATGACTCAGTCTGTTGAGGGTGGCAAGATGTATAAGATACGTGTTCGGGATATGCGAATTCCGGAAATAGGTGACAAATTCGCATCAAGACACGGTCAGAAGGGTGTCGTTGGTATGCTCGTTAATCAAGAAGATTTGCCATACTCAGAGAGTGGGATAGTCCCCGATGTTATGATCAACCCTCATGCTTTCCCATCGCGTATGACAGTAGGTCAATTTCTGGAATCGATTGGGGGTAAGGCAGCCGCACTCAGAGGTAGAATTGTGGATGGCTCAGCATTCCTAGGTGAAAAGCTGAACCAGTTCAAAGAGGTATTAGAAGGATACGGTTTTAAACTCACAGGAAAGGAAGTAATGTATGATGGAAGGACGGGAAGAAAATTTCCAGCCGATGTTTACATAGGTGTAGTGTATTATCAAAAGCTCCATCACATGGTAGCTGATAAGATTCACAGTAGGGCTAGAGGTCAAGTGCAAATGCTTACAAAGCAGCCAACAGAAGGACGAGCAAGGGGAGGCGGTCTTAGATTTGGGGAAATGGAACGTGATTGTCTTATCGCGTATGGTGCTTCAATGATGCTTAAGGATCGTCTTCTGGAAGAATCGGACAAGGCCGAAATCAACGTATGCGAGCGGTGCGGTCTGTTGGCTTATTATGACATTAAACAACGCAGATACGTATGTAGGGTGTGCGGGGATAAAGCAAAAATCTCATCTGTGATAATTGCGTATGCATTCAAACTATTGCTACAGGAAATGATGAGTTTAAATGTCGCTCCGCGCCTTCTGGCAAAGGACAAAGTTTAGGAGGTGTTTTTGTTTTGACAGAGGAATCGATGAAAATATTGGGAGGAATCAAATTTAGCATTTGGTCTCCGGTAGAAGTACGAAAATTTAGTGTTGCAGAGATTACTGCTCCAGAAACCTACGACGAGGATGGTATGCCTGTTCAGGGAGGCCTGATGGACAATAGACTTGGCACATTGGAACCTGGTCAAAAGTGTGGCACATGTGGGAATACGTCGGCAAGATGTCCAGGACACTTCGGGCATATTGAGCTTGCTGAACCGGTACTCCATATTGCGTTTGTAGATGATATTCATAAACTGCTCATCACATGTTGCAGATCATGCAGCAGGGTGAAACTCGGTCAAGGTGACATAGAAAAATATCGTGCCCTGCGTAGCGCAAAAGCTGCATATTCCGTGATAACACTTGAGAACATTAAGGATGAGATAATAGAAAAGGCAAAGAAAGTTAAGGTCTGCCCTCACTGTGAGAAGGAACAGTACGAGTTAGTCTTTACAAAACCAACTATTTTTGTAGAAAAAACTGAGGCCGGAGAGAATAGACTACTGCCGATTACCATTAGAGAAAGGATGATGAATATACCTGATGACGACCTACTCCTGCTGGGATACGATTCTAAAACAGCAAGACCGGAATGGTTTGTGTTGCAGGTTTTGCCAGTACCTCCAGTCACCGTTAGACCTTCAATAATCCTGGAAACTGGCATTAGGTCGGAAGACGATTTGACTCACAAGCTAGTAGATATCATACGTGTTAATCAGAGATTGAAGGAGAGCAAAGAGGCTGGCACACCACCACTGATAGTTCAGGATTTGGTAGATTTATTGCAGTATCACGTAACTACATATTTTGACAACGAGGTTTCTGGTATTCCACAAGCGCATCACCGTTCTGGAAGGCCATTGAAGACACTTACTCAAAGATTGAAAGGTAAGGAAGGCAGATTTAGAGGATCCCTTTCGGGCAAGAGGGTTGATTTCTCAAGCAGAACTGTAATATCCCCAGATCCCAATCTGACAATCTCCAACGTGGGTGTCCCTGTAGACGTAGCCAAGAAGCTTACCATTCCGGAAACGGTCTCCCAATGGAATATTGAACGACTGAAAGCTCTTGTTGTTAACGGGCCGAATATATATCCTGGAGCGAATTACATCATCAGACCTGACGGTGTAAAGATTCGACTTGATTATGTAACTGACAGAGAGATGGTAGCCGAATCACTAGCTTCAAACTATGTTGTAGAACGACATCTTTCAGATGGTGATATCGTGATTTTTAATCGTCAGCCATCGCTCCATAGAATGTCCATAATGGCTCATTATGTTAAGGTTCTCCCATATCGTACATTTAGACTTCATCCAGCCGTTTGTCCCCCCTATAACGCCGACTTCGATGGGGACGAGATGAATTTACACGTACCACAGGGCGAAGAGGCTCGATCTGAGGCCGCATTACTAATGAGGGTTCAGGACCAGTTGATTTCTCCTAGATATGGGGGACCCATTATCGGTGGTATCAGAGACTTCATTACCGGGGGTTATATTCTCACGAAAAATGATACATTTCTAACCAAGGAGGAATTTGCTAATATGGCCTTGAGTGGAGGATATGGGGGCGTGCTTCCACAGTCAGACTCAAAAGGTGGCGAAAATCACCCTTACAGTGGTAAGCAGCTCTTTTCATTTTTCTTACCTGATGACTTCAATTTTGTTATTACGTCCAAATGGAACAAAGCATCCAAAGGAGAGGGCAAGGACGTAGTAATCAGAAATGGTCAACTTATAGGCGGAGTGATAGACAAGGCTTCGATTGGTGCAGAAGAGCCGGATAGTGTGCTTCACCGCATAGCAAAGGATTACGGAAATGATACGGCAAGGAAATTCTTGGATTCGATCTTGATTATACTTAAGACTTTTCTCACCCAGCGTGGATTCTCTTATGGATATTCAGATCTCTGGCTGAGCGACGAAACTAGGAAAGAAATCAACACAATTATCGAACGTGCTTATGATAAGGTTGAAGAATTGATAAAGCAACAGAAAGACGGTAATCTGCCTCTAACGAGAGGTTTGTCTTCTGAAGAAGCATTGGAGCTGTACGTGGTTAATGAACTCTCCAGGGCCAGGGATAGGGCAGGTAAAACAGCCGATCGAGCATTTCCCGATGATAATTCCGGTGTGATTATGGCATCTACCGGGGCTAGGGGTTCAACACTGAATATAGGTCAGATGACTGCGTGCTTAGGACAACAATCTATTAGGGGAAAGCGCATTAACAAGGGCTATCACAACAGATCCTTGGCTCATTTTAGGATAAATGATACTAACCCTGATGCGAAGGGTTTTGTCAAATCGAATTATAGGGACGGATTGAGTCCTTTAGAGTTTTTCTTCCACGCTATGGGAGGTCGAGAAGGTTTAGTAGACACCGCGGTAAGGACGCAGCAGTCTGGATACATGCAGAGGAGGTTAATAAATGCGTTAGAACATCTGAAAATTGAATATGATTTAACTGTGAGAGACCCCCATGGTAATATTATCCAGTATTTGTACGGTGAAGATGGTATCGATCCCGCCAAGAGTGACCATGGGGAGGCCGTGAATATACTGAGGCTGATTGAAGGTGAATCAATTGTAGATGAGGGTAGGAAAGCCACAGACGATGACATTAAGAGGATACTTAACTCGTTCGGCGATAATCTGAACGTAAAAGTTAAGTCTAGTCTGGAGACGACCCTATTGGCTAACCGACTGAGCAAAGCTGGATTAGAAAAAGTGGTGCGAAAGATTGTAGATTTCACGGAGAAGGCCATGGCTGAACCTGGTGAGGCTGTCGGTGTAGTCACAGCACAATCCATCGGTGAACCAGGTACCCAAATGACTCTGAGAACATTCCACTTTGCTGGTGTTAAGGAAAGAAATGTAACGTTAGGGTTACCTCGCTTAATCGAATTAGTAGACGCACGTAAGAAACCAGTCACTCCCACGATGGATATTTACTTGGACGAAGAACATAGGGTTAGTAGGGAAAAAGCGCTACAAGTAGCCAAAGAAATTATTTATACTAGAGTTTCTGACCTAATAGACAAAACTGATATTGACTATAGCGGAATTCTAAATTTTTACTTTTCCGAGTCTCAGCTTGCTGAACGCGGATGCGAACTTCAACATGTATTTGATGTTCTAAAGGGCTCGAAGAAGAAATATGACATTAACATGCAAGATGAATCCTATCACATACGCATTTCAATACCAGACAACCCCGACGCCCAAACTATCTTGACTCTAAAAAATAAACTTTTGAATTCGAGGGTTAAAGGTGTTCCTGATATTGAAAGAGTTACCATTGTGAAACAGGATGAGGAATGGGTGATACAAACTGCGGGCTCGAACTTATCCAAGGTGGTTCAAATTGCAGGTGTAGACACTAGGAGGGTTTCCACAAATAATGTTTACGAGATTTGGCAGACATTAGGAATAGAAGCTGCAAGAACGGCACTGGTGAAGGAAATAACAAATACCTTGGAGGAACAGGGGTTGGAAGTCGATCTCCGTCATATCATGTTAGTGGCTGATTTAATGTCATCTAAAGGTTACCTTCAACAGATAGGAAGGCATGGTATTGCGGGTACAAAGACCTCCGTTTTAGCACGCGCGGCATTTGAAATTACAGTCCCTACTATCGCGAGGGCCTCACTAGAGGGACAAGTAGAGACTTTGAGGGGAGTCACGGAAAACGTTATAGTAGGAGCCACGGTTCCAGTTGGGACTGGCATGGTTGATCTTTATATGAAAGTGAAGGAGGAGAGTACAGATGAGAGCACTGGACAAACTGATTAAAGAAGTAGTAGCAAGCGGCAAGTACAAGAAAGGTACTAATGAGGTATTGAGATTCGCCAAGGGATCAAGACTGATTCTTATCTCTGATTCTGTCAGTGGGGAGAAGAGAGGCTACATCGAAGATCAGGCTAAGTCTTTTGGTGTTCCGGTACTTAAATTTGATGGAACCTCCGTCATGTTAGGCAGGGTTTGCAATCGGCCGCATAGAATATCCGTACTCTCAATTCGGACGGGAACAGAAGAAGAAATCCAGAACGTTCTCTCCGAAACGTGAATAGGTCCAATTTAGTTGAGTGATTAATTCAGTTTTGATCGGTTACAAATTGTGATTTGGTGAATTTCCTTCGACGTGGAAGACTTAAATTGGCGATGATGAATCAGATGCATGATTTGCGTGTGCGTGTATGGTCCTTTTGTGCTTGTGGTAATGAGAGGGTTTAAGACTTGACTGAGAAAATTAAGTTGACTTCAGATGAACTGCGACTTATGTCTCTATTTCAGAGCATAACTAGTGTGACTGCTAGAGATTGTGTAGTTGATGATAAGATGGATCGTGTAATATTTATTATTAATAAGGGTCAAATGGGCTTAGCTATAGGGAAGGGAGGCGCTACGATACGACAACTTCAAAACGTTGTGACTAGAAAGGTGGAACTAGTGGAGTACTCTGATGATGCAACAGATTTCGTTCGAAACATGCTGAACCCTCAAATGGTAAATGACGTAAGGATCACGCAGAGAGTAGATGGATCCAAGCAGGCGGTTGTTCTGGTTGATGCGAAGCGAAAAGGCGTAGTCGTAGGAAAGGAAGGAAGAAACGCTGAAAAGGCCAGATTGTTGGCAAAGAGGTACTTTCAAATATCTAATATATTGATAACAAGTGCATCCGAAAGAATGATTGGCAACGAGGTAACAGATTAATTGGCTAAATCACCTTTAGGTTTATTCGCAGGACGGGTGCTCAAGACAAAGAGAAAGCGTGCGAGATGGTCGAACAAGTATTATAAGAGGAGAATGTTGATGCTGGACAAGAAAGCTAACCCTCTTGAGGGGGCTCCTCAGGCAAAAGGAATTGTTCTTGAAAAAGTCGGAATAGAGTCGAAGCAGCCGAATTCAGCAGTGAGAAAATGTGTCAGAGTACAACTAATAAAGAATGGAAAAACTATCACGGCATTCTTGCCGAAAGACGGGGCATTGAATTTCGTAGATGAACACGACGAGGTGATGCTCGAAGGAATTGGAGGTTCAATGGGAGGAGCGATGGGTGATATCCCTGGAGTGAGGTGGCGAGTCTTTAAAGTGAACGGTGTATCCCTTAATGAGTTAGTCCTAGGGCGTAAGGAGAAACCGCGGAGATAGTTGATATGAGTGGGAAGGAACAGGCAACTTTACTTCTCTTCAACAAGTGGGATACAAGAAAAATAGAAATCGGTGATATTGGCCTCCGAAGAGTGATATCGCTTAAGCCCTCTGTTATTCCCATCACCTTTGGACGACATGAGCATCAAAGACTGAAGAAATCAGAGGTTAACATTGTAGAAAGGCTTGCTAACAAATTAATGCATTTTGGCAAAAGGTATGCGAAAAATACCGGTCGGATGGGAGGCAAAAAAGCAAGATCGTTAAACGTTTTGAAAACTGCATTTGAGATTATCCACTTAGAGACTGGTAAGAATCCATTAGAGGTATTTGTGAAAGCAGTTGAGAATGCCTCTCCTAACGAAGATACAACCAGAATCGTTTATGGAGGAGTAGTTTACCATGTATCTGTTGACGTAGCTCCTCTAAGGCGCGTTGATCTTGCCCTGCGTTTTATAGCTGAAGGGGTGAGAGAATCAACATATTCTAACCCCCAGGCAATAGAGGAAGCTCTTGCAAGAGAACTGATCTTAGCTTCAGACAATGAAATGGCGAGTCACGCCATAAAGAAGAAAAATGAACAAGAGAGGGTGGCAATGGCGTCACGGTAGCCCAGACCATCATTAGTACAGAGGAAGTGTTACACTCTAATATCACGCATGAAGCTAAATATCTGGGCTGAAACTTAAATAGCAAGGTTCTAGTGAAAATCAATATAAATGAACGGTAAAGATGAATTTCTATTCAAGAAAAGTACCCTAATGAGTACTAGGGCAGGACGGGACATAATCAAGCAAGCTTTATTGCGAGAAAAGGGATATAAGCAATTCAGTAGGTACAGTCGTGAAACTGAAGAACAATTCCAGGAATTCACTAAACGATACTTATTATCATTACACAAGCTGATCATTTCTGATCAAAATCCATCTAGTTCGCTCAAAAGATTCTCTGAAGAAATAGGGTCATCAGAAATGATTCTTGAGGACTCTAAAATTCAAGACGTTATGGCAAGGATCTCTCGCCCTGAAATTCTTGCAGATAGAGTGGAGCGTATCTTAGATTCGAATTTTGTCTTGATGACTTTTCCAGTTCTGAACGCATTGTTTGATGGCGCAGCAGCCTTCTTTCAAGAGAGTATTAGTTCAGAGGTGAAGACTACCATAATAGATGGACACATTATCGCAATCGATCTCAGCGAACCGATGGACAGAATCATTGACAGAGACGAGGATTTAGATTACCTAGATGATTATAAGCTAATGAATCCATACATTCTTGAGGTTGCTAGGCAGAAGATTGCTGTCGGAGGAGATGCAGTACTTAGATCATTTGAAGAGGGATTTAAGGATGCTAGAGTTGGACAGTATATCGATCTGAGACTCAAATCGAAACCTGATTCTGTTAGTGACGAGAATATGATGGGTTGTTACAAGAAATATCGAGCAATTATGGGTACAGCAGCTAAAAATATGGCACTTGATCGGAAACCCCTTGGTGAAATATATCACTTGGGAATGGCAAAGGCCAGTGAAGGCGTAGGATGTGGAAATGAGATCCAGGATGCAATCAGAAACGGATCTATAAAAATTCCATCTTGGCCGTTATATTATAGCCTGATCACTGGTGATGTGCAGAAGGCCTTCGAACTTACGATGAGAAAGAGCTCAACGTATTTGGATGAGGCAAGAATTGCTTTAGATATGCTGCCTCACGAATACGCATTCAGGCCCTTCTTAGAATTCCTGTTCCAGTATGTGAACCACTACAATCAATATTGGTTCAACGAATTAAACAAGAGAGACCTTTATGCATTGCTGCAGAAAAACCTTCCTCACACTGAGTGATCCTTTTATGGAGGCGGTAGTTTCCGATACTGGGAAGGTTTATTATCCTAACCTCTTTTCTATTCTCAAGCAGGAATGTCGAGCGAGTACGAGAAGAATGTGACAAGGCTTATTCAAGAAAAACTTAGTGAGTTGGAATATTTGAAGAACGAAAAGAACTGGGATAGATCGAAGGTTCAGAGATTGGCTGATGAGATAGAAACACTTGAAACATTGTTTGAAAATTATAACTTAGGAATGAATTATTTTCGGCGGGCACAAGGGGGAAGATCAGGCCTGCGAGAATGAGAATTTGGACTGTTTAAAGCGTTGGTTTTATCTTATATCGATTCGACGCAAACTGCCAGATCTTAGCCTTTCATTTGGATAACATTTCGTAATTATTTATATACCTAATTCTTCGCATATGACTCAGGCCATGCATGAGGATAAGATTAAGAAGCTCTATCATATCAAGAAGTTGTCTGAGGAAGGAGGGGGGCAGGAGAAGATTTCCGCCCAGCACTCCAAGGGGAAACTTACAGCTCGGGAACGAATTAGCCTTCTATTAGACGAGGATTCTTTCATCGAAATTGACAAGTATGTAATCCATAGAAATATCGATGCTGCGAGCAAAACCTATTTTGGGGATGGGGTGTTGACAGGGTTTGGTACTATTGATGGTCGGAAGGTGTTTGTTTATGTTTACGACTTTACTGTACTGGGGGGCTCATTAGGAGAAATGGCAGGAAAAAAGATCGTCAAGGTGATGGATCATGCTCTTAAGGTTGGTGTCCCTATCATAGGCATTCTGGATTCGGGAGGAGCAAGAATTCAAGAAGGTGTAATGAGTTTGGACGGTTACGGAGATATTTTTTACAGGAACACCATGGCATCGGGTGTGATTCCACAAATAACGGCCAGCATAGGTCCTTGTGCCGGTGGTGCTGTTTATTCTCCAGCCATGACTGACTTTATAATTATGGTTGAACGTATAGGACAAATGTTTGTGACTGGACCTGAGGTGGTCCACGAGGTATTGGGGCAGGAGGTTTCATTTGAGGAGCTAGGAGGCGCAGCAACTCATGCGAGTAAGTCCGGCGTCGCTCATTTTGTAGCAAAAGACGAGTACGCTTGTATCGATACGATAAAAAAACTTCTCTCTTACATACCGCAGAACAATAGCGAATTTCCACCTTTGGTTCAAACAGAAGATGATCCAAATAGGATCGATTCTGCCATTGCATCTATACTCCCTGAAAATCCCTATGAACAATATGATATGAAGCAAATAGTCAGATCTATTGTTGATAATGGAGATTTTTTTGAGGTACACGAACTCTTTGCAGAAAACATTGTCGTAGGCTTTGCAAGAATGGGGGGTAGATCTGTAGGGATTGTGGCAAACCAGCCTTTGTATCTTGCTGGAGCGCTGGATATTCATTCTTCAAACAAAGCTGCGAGATTCATTAGATTTTGTGACTGTTATAACATTCCAATCGTTACCTTGGTGGATACTCCTGGTTACTTGCCTGGAACTGACCAAGAACACAATGGCATAATCCGGCACGGAAGCAAGTTGCTGTACTCATATTGTGAAGCATCTGTTCCCAAGATAACATGTATAATTGGAAAAGCGTACGGAGGTGCCTACATAGCTATGGGGAGCAAAAATCTCAGAGCAGATATTAACTTTGCATGGCCAACAGCTGAAATTGCAGTTCTTGGTCCCGAAGCCGCAATAACAATAATACATCGTCGAGATCTCAAGAAATCTGAGGACTTGGCAAAAACCAAGAAGGCTCTTGCAAGAGAATACAGAGAAAAGTTTGCCAATCCATATATCGCTGCAGAGAAGGGTATCATTGACCTGGTCATCGATCCAATGGAAACTAGGCCCATGATTATTAGGTCGCTTGATACATTGGCCACTAAAAGAGAGACGCATCCGTGGAAGAAACATGGAAATATTAATTTATAGAGGTGAATAGATTACGACCAAACTAATAGGAAAAATTCTGATTGCAAATAGAGGTGAAATCGCTCTAAGAGTTGTCCGTGCATGTAGAGAATTGGGAATAAGATCTGTTGCAATTTTCTCTGATGAAGATACTCGTTCGGCACATGTAAAAAGAGCTGACGAAGCGTACAACATCGGACCAGCCGCAGCAGCAGAAAGTTATCTGAACATGAAGCGAATTATAGATATCGCAAAGCAATCAGGTTCAGATGCAATACATCCTGGATATGGGTTTTTGTCCGAGAACGAAGGATTTGCGAAGATCTGCAAGAAGAATGGGATAATATTCATAGGGCCTGGAAGTGAGGCTATGGAAGTCACAGGCGACAAGATGAAGTGTAAAGAAGTGATGAAGGACGCCGGCGTCCCATTGGTGCCTGGTAGCGATGGCGTCGTGGCGGATCTTGATGAAGCTGTTTCAATAGCAACAGATTGTGGATTTCCTGTTCTCCTCAAATCTGCATTTGGTGGAGGTGGAAGAGGGATTCGCTTGGCCAAAAATGAAAAAGAATTACGGCAGGAATACGAAATGGCGTCCACCGAGTCTAAGGCAGCATTTGGGAAAGCTGCGTTGTATGTTGAAAAATGTCTTGAGGGGATCCGTCATATTGAATATCAGCTTGTTCGAGATACCCATGGCGACAGCAGACACTTGTTCGAGCGTGAATGTTCTGTGCAGAGAAGACACCAGAAGCTCATAGAAATGTCACCTTCTCCAGTTTTAGATTCAAAAACTCGTAATAAAATAGGGGATATCGCAGTCAGAGCTGTTGATGCTGTGGATTATGTCAATGCGGGGACAGCAGAATTCTTGAGGGACAACAAAGGAAATTTCTACTTCATAGAGATTAACTCAAGATTACAAGTAGAACATCCAGTCACTGAACTTGTTACGGGGTTAGACCTTGTAAAATTACAAATTTCAATTGCCCAAGGAGAAAAGATCCCATTCAAGCAGGAAGAGTTGATTCTAAGAGGAGCAGCTATTGAATGTCGTATTAACGCTGAAGACCCTTATAATGAATTTTCTCCCTCTGTTGGGTTAGTTCCTTCATGCAATCTACCCTACGGGCCAGGTGTCCGGGTAGACTCATATTTGTACCCTGGTTGCACGGTTTCGGGATATTATGATTCCCTCATCGCAAAGCTCATTACTTGGGGAAACTATTTCGAAGAAGCGAGAAGTCGGATGATTAATGCGTTAAATGAATTTGAAGTCGAGGGTGTAAATACTACTATACCACTTTACAAGACGATAATGAAGGAAGAACATTTCATTAGGGGAGAGTTGTCAACTGACTATCTCGAGCGATATACCTTAATGGATAAGCTTTTCAAGGATACTGCACACTTGTCATCCCAATTCCATGTTCCTGCTCTAGCCGCGCTTCTCCTTTACTCCGAGTTTAGGCGGACATCTTCCTTTAGTCATGGCGATGTGCGGACCAATACTGATGTGCCGGCATGGATCAGACAGAGGGAAATCTTCTGATGGAATTTAAGATGGCGCATCTAGATCAGCCGATCAATGCCGAGTTAGTTAGCACCCTGGGCGAGTCAGAGGCAGTAGTTAAGATAAACCAGATAGACTATCGTCTCAAGGTCATAAGGTTTTCTACAAATATTCTTGAATTCATGATAGACAACTCTTACCATTACGCAAAGATACTTAATTCTAGTACATCAGTGGTGAACCTACTGATAGACGGGAATGAGGTGAGAATCAACAAGCACTCAAAATTGTCAGACGTTTTGGAAAAGTCATTATCAAGGATCTCACAGGTGACAGGGGTAAACAACTTGACGAGTCAGATACCTGGAAGAGTTGTTAGTATACTGGGAAAGCAGGGTGACCCGGTGACCAGAGGAGATTCAGTCGTAGTACTGGAATCCATGAAAATGCAAGTTGCTGTAAAATCCCATAAAGATGGCAGGATAAAAGAAATAAAGGTTAAGGAGGGAAACACTGTAGCCAGAAATGACGTCATTGCAGTTATAGAATAGCATACAAAACATCAGTATTACTAATATTCTCTCTTTTCTATCTAATTCTGCAAGACAGATTTTATTTCGTCGTACTTTGGTTCCACTAGCGGGTTTTCGGATACCCATTTATACATAATAGTACCACTTTCGTCCAGCACAAACACTGAACGCTTGGCTGCGTTGTAATTTTCTAAAGAACCCAGTTTGGACATTACGATGCCATATCTTCTTATAACATCTCGCTTGTAATCACTGAGAATCGGAAAATTAAGATGGTTGTTCTCTCTAAAGACCTTATTAGCAAAAGGACCATCTACAGAGATTCCAACTACTTGGGCTCCGAGGGATTCCAGCGATCTTTGAGAGTCCCTAAGCTTACACATTTCAGTAGTACATACAGAAGACTCTGCAGCGGGAAAAAACGCCAGAACTAGTTTCTTACCTCTAAATTCTTGAAGACTTCGAATTTTCATCTCCACATCAGGTAGATTAAAGCTTGGAGCTTTTTCTCCTACATTTGGAACCGACACCGGCGTTGATGTTGAAGCCATGGCCAGACTACACTCTGGGCCAATAAATTAATTTCGAATTATCAGTCCTTTAGAAAACCGGATTGCTTCCGAAGCTCCCTAATTATGTCGTCCAAAGCTGATACTACTCTTTTGACCTCATATGCTGTGTTTTGAGGGCCAAGAGTTAGACGAAGAGAGCCTTCAATTCCCATGAATGATAACCCCATTGCTTTGAGTACATGGGAGGGACCAGATTTATTGGAAGAACATGCTGCGCCAGTGGACGCTGCGATTCCGTGTTCATTCAGTTTTACAATTATGTCTTCTCCTTTAACCCCAAGAAAGCTAAAATGGGCATTGTTAGGTAACCTTTGGTTCATTGCACCATTAACAAGGCATCTGGGTATAGTAGATAATACTCGGTCAATAAGATAATCTCTAAGCTCCCTAACATAGTTCGAATTTTCAGCCAAATCCTCTAAAGCGATCCTGCAGGCCTCGCCGAAGCCTACTATCCCATGTACATTTTCTGTTCCCGATCTCAACGATTTTTCCTGACCCCCACCGTCGATCAAAGGGATCAGAAGATCCCTGCTGCGCGCATATATTGCTCCTACTCCTTTCGGACCACATATCTTGTGAGAGGATAATGATAGCAAATCCACGTCAAGGTCCTTCACATTGACTGGAACTTTGCCCAGTGCTTGGACTGCATCGCAATGGAATAGTGCATTAGAATTTTCATGGGTAATCCTTGCCAGTTCTTTAACGGGCTGAATAGTGCCCACCTCATTATTAGCTAACATGATGCTTACAAGTATTACCCTGTCTCTTTTCAGGACCTCAAGTAGGGATTCAATCTCAATGATTCCTTCCCTGTTTACTCCTATGAATTTAACAATAAATCCATGAGCTTTTAATGAATTAATTGATTGAAGAACTGAGTCATGTTCTATACTACTTGAGATCACAACAGTGCTATCCTTATCACTAATACCTAATCTGGATGTACACCCTTTTATAGCGAGATTATTGGCTTCAGTGCCACCAGATGTAAACGTTATTTCATTAGGACTGCTTCCAATAAGGTTAGCTACATGTCTTCGAGCTTTCGCAACCGCACTCGCAGTCTTAAAGCCAAAGGAATGTTGTGAAGATGGATTTCCAAAATGGCATCCAAGATAGGGAACCATTTTCTGGATAACCTCGGAGAGAACAGGAGTGGTAGCTGCATTGTCAAAATAGACCAAGTCACGATCCATTGGCAAATCCATCTTCACTTCAATGTTAATCGATTCTAAATGTGCTTCCTTGTCTGTAACCTTTAATATCGACTGAAACATATCTAAATCCAAGTTCTTTGACCATTCGATCTGCATCGCCCAACTTTTTAATATCAAATAACTTATGGAGCTCATCATTTCCTACCTCGATCCTTGCAAGCTCGCCATGATCTCTTACTCTCACTTGTTCTACGCCAAAAATCGTCTTGATTATTAACTCAGCCTTTTCAATCCTATATATTAAAGAACGTGTTATTTCTTTCCCGTGCGGGATTCTAGAAGCTAAACAAGAATTTGATGGTTTCTTACAGACAGAAAGTTCAAAGTATTCTGCGATTTTTCTAATGTCTGACTTATTTAGGCCAACTTCAAGCAGAGGATGTCTTACACCTGCTTTTTGCAGCGCTATAATTCCGGGTCTATAGTCAACCAAATCATCTACGTGTGTCCCATCTACGACACTTTTGGCCCCTATTTGTTTTCCAATGGAACCCAGATGGAGAGCCAACTCCTTTCGGCAGTAATAGCAACGAGCATTATCATTTCTTGAGAAATCTTGGTTTATCAACACATCGTACTCTACTACTTCATGTTTAATTCCCAGTTCTCTAGCTACAATAATGGCACTCTTGAGTTCCTCTTCCGAGGTTGTCGCACAATTCGCAGTAACTGCAGTAGCTTTCTGCCCTAATTGCATCTGAGCCGCTAGTGCTACAACGGCACTATCTACTCCTCCAGAAAGAGCAACCACTACGTTATCATTGAGCTTGTCGAACCATCTGAGTAGCAGATCGTATTTTTCATACGAACTGTCACCCTTGCGTATAGAATTTAGTTCCAAGATTGGTTTGAATCTGAGACAAAGCTATCTGATTTGCCACTCTTAAAGGTATTCTTAACGATCTCGAAATTACTCTGATATCATCTATCTCCGGTTTTATACTTACGGTCTTTCCATTAAAGTCTCTTGCTAGCTTCACGCGTATGAAATACTCCTTCTTTAACATCTTGCACTTCATGGTTATTGTGTCTCTCTCTAATACTATCCTATTCACCTGTTGAATTCGAACCCCTAAAGTTCCGGTCTCTGTAAAGAGAAGGTTCAAGGCAGTATCTACTCGAATGCAATCTGTGATGATTCTTATCGTATAGTTCGGTCTATTTTTTTTCGATAGACCTGGTATAACTGTTACATCCCTTATTCCGCTTCTACTCAAATCTTCGATTAAGGCACCCAAGTTCTCTCCTGTGGTATCGTCTAGATTTGTTTCCAGCAAAATCACGGTGTCATTTCCGTATTTGGATGATAAGTTGGAATTTCCCTTCACAAACCTTGTCACATTTGCGATTTGTCTCAGATCTCTGGAACCTGCACCGAATCCTATTTTTTCTAGTTGGAAATCCGGGTACCTACTCACGCTACCCAAACAAAGATTAGCAATTAGAGCGGCACCCGTAGGCGTGGTAGTTTCGGTCTCGGAAACCCCAGCCGTAAGGACAAATGGTTTACCTAAGAAGATCTGTAAGACGGCGTTAGTTGGATTTTGGACGATTCCATGGGAAAAACGTGTGAACCCACTTCCGGTTGCAATGGGCGTAGAGTAGACCTTCGCCGAGAAAAGATCAAGACTATTGGCAGCAACACCCGATCCTACTAAATCGACTACTGTATCAATACTTGATGCTTCATGGAGGTAAACGTCCATAATGCTCTGACCGTGAATTTTAGATTCTGCCGAAACCAAAGTTTGCATAGAATTCTGAATATATGATCTAGTCTTTTGATCTAAGTCTAGTTGTGTGCAGCAGCGGGCGACGGCTGCAATGAGATCACTACCTTTTCTTCTCCTCTTATTGTCTGTGGCTTTAAGAGAAAATCGGGTTGCTCTTATCCCATTATAAGTTACTTTTTCGAAATTTGCTTCTAAGATCCTGACCCCTTTCAAGATCCCATCGCTTGCATAGATTGAATCAAGGACTGATCTTTTGTCAGCCCCAGCGTCCACAAGTGATGAAAGAAACATATCACCAGATATACCCGAAATCTGAGAATCAATTACTGCAATTTCTGGCAAGGACTATCAGGATAATTGGTGAAGATACATATTTAATTTGTAGTCATGCCAATGGGGTTTTTGAGAACGAATTAAAAGACTTTTATTGGTGACGCGGGGGCGTACTCAAAATATGAATATAACGGTTGTCGGATCGGGCAAAGTTGGAGCTTCTGCAGCGCTGAACACTTGTCTCCGAGAGCTAGGAGATGTTCTCTTATTAGATATTGTGAAGGGACTTCCTCAAGGTGAGGCTTTGGACATTAACCATCAATTGTCTGAACTTGGGATCGATTGTGAAGTAAGAGGTTCAAACGAGTACAATGATATGAAAGACTCAGAGATCATCGTATTAGTTGCCGGAGTGGGAAGGAAGCCTGGGATGACTAGAATGGACCTCTTGACAACAAATGCAAATATTATCAAAGATATTGCTACCAAAATACGGGTGTTGGCTAGCCAAGCAATCGTGATCGTAGTGACGAATCCTGTTGACCCTATGACTTACTTGACTTTAAAACTTCTTGGGGTAGACAAGAGGAAGGTTATGGGGATGGGTAACATGCTCGATCTTTCGAGATTCAAGAGTTTTATTCACGAAATCACAGGGTACTCAAGAGGTGCCATTAGCGCCATGGTGATCGGAGAACATGGCGAAAACATGTTGCCTCTTCCCAGGTTCTCATCTATATCTGGAATTCCCCTCACCACAATCTTGTCGCCCAATGAAATAAAAGGCACCTTGGATTCTACAAGAAAGATCGCTGCAGAAGTTATATCTCTAAAGGGAGCGACAATTCACGCTCCAGGTAATGCGATCGCTGCAATGATTGAATCTATTGTGCGAGATAAAAAAAGTCTTATACCTGTATCTGCTCTTTTGGAAGGAGAATATGGTGTCTCGAATGTTTGTCTAGGGGTTCCAGCAGTACTTGGTGTAAATGGCATTGAGACTATAGTTGAACTAAAACTGGATAATTCTGAAAGAGAGACATTCGATAAAGGAGTAAAAAGCGTCAAAGCCGCCATTACCGAATTTAACATATAGCTGTTATATCACTTGGTTCAGTGGTTACGAATGGATCTTTACCAATTGCTTAAAAAGTATTCTAAGGGTGAGATTGGAATCAGCGAAATCCAAAGAAAAATCTCCATTGAGAATGTAGCATTCATAGGAGAGAATATAGCGCGTCTGGACGTACAAAGAGAGATTAGAAAGGGATGTCCTGAAGTTATCTTTGCTTTAGGTAAGCAATACAATGATTTGTATGAAATCACAGTGAAGACATTGGAGAAAACAGGCCTGGCTCTTATTAGCAAGGCATCAGATAGAGTCTCCAACAAACTTTCTACTCAGTTAGAGAAAGAAAAAGTAGGGTACGTAGTTGAGAGAGCGATACGGGGATCAACCATTTTAGTATCGGCCCAGGAGTTAAGATTCAACAAAAGCGATCCTCAAATTGGGATTATTTGCGCTGGTACATCAGATATACCTATCGCTGAGGAAGCTAGATTGATGGCCAAAGCCATGCGATGCATCGGTCGTACGCATTATGACGTAGGGATAGCAGGAATGCATAGGCTCCTTCCAGCATTAAAGGAAATGATGGAAAGGAACGTAGAAGCTGTCGTAGTAGTAGCCGGAATGGAAGGGGCTCTTCCATCGGTTATATCATCTTTAGTCGATCTACCTGTTATAGGGGTACCCACCTCAGTAGGTTACGGGATGGGAGCTGGGGGCATAGGAGCGTTGACATCAATGTTGCAGACCTGCACATTTGGCTTGGCAGTCATGAATATTGATAACGGCATCGGTGCTGGCGCCTTTGCAGCTCTCATTTGCAAAAGGATGTCCTTGGGGCGCCACAGGAGTGGTGGTCTGCTCAGCTTACAGAGAGACTTAGGCGACTCCAATCTTCTCAAACGTTTATAAAGGCTTTTCATTCGTTGGTTATAACTGCGTGAAAAGGTGCAAGATGAAAATATAATGGGTCACATTGCTACGCTAAAGAGGATTAGAAATGGTCGAACAAATTATAGGAAAAGGTCTGCTCTTCTTCTCTCAAGAAGAAGATTTATTACTATTACCGTTAGTGACGAGAATGTTCAAGCTCAGATCGCATACCCTATGGCACATGGCGATGTTACGATTGTTTCGTCACACAGCAGAGAACTCACAAAATTCGGTTGGAATGGGTCTCTAAATTCTCTACCCGCATGTTATTTGACAGGGCTGTTGTTGGGCAAGAAGTCATTGCGTGCGAATATTGAGGAGGCTGTACTTTATACTGGAAAGAACCCCTTTACGTCAAGGGTTGCCGCTTGTCTTAAGGGTATCATTGATTCAGGGGTGAAAGTCCCAGCTTCCGATTCTTCATTTCCTCCCGAGGATCGTTTAGTGGGAAATCATATTTCCGAGTATGCTCGAATTCTGCAGGATCAGAATAAGGACGATTATAACAGTCACTTTTCGAGGTTAATCGCTAATGACTTCGACCCGACCCAATACAGCAGTTATGTACACAAAGTTAAGGATGCAATTGCTTCCTCCAGCGAACTTGGTGAAACGGCAGAAAAAATAAATGACAAGGAGTAAATTGATATGAGCCGACAAAACTACCAACATCCTGAGTGGATTCCTAGGACATCCTTGGGACTGCTGGTAGCCAGTGGAAAGATAAACTCAATGGATGAAGTCTACGAAAATGGACTCAGGATCCAAGAATCAGAAATCATCAAGCGTCTGCTTCCAGATATTCGAAGTCAGGTTGTGCACGTAGGTATTGTGCAGAAGCAAACAGATGCAGGGGAAATGACAAGGTTCAATGCTGTCGTGGCAGTAGGCAATGAAGGAGGATGGTTTGGAATAGGAAAGGGTAAGGCATCTCAGATGAGAATTGCAATCGACAAAGCGACTAATACTGCCTTCTTGAACGTCATTCCAGTGAAGCGTGGGTGTGGAAGCTGGGAATGTCGCTGTAATCAAACACATTCAGTTCCATTCAAAGTGACGGGGAGAGGAGGTAGTGTTACTATTGAAATTATTCCCGGTCCTAGGGGTCTTGGGCTGGTTGCGGGCGAGAATATACGGAGTTTGTTAAAATTGGCTGGTTTAACAGATGCATGGACAAAATCATTTGGATCAACGAGTACAATGTCTTCGACTACCAAGGCTATCTTCGACGCTTTGCGGAGCACTTATAGTAAAGGATAGGAGTGCAAGTGTCGTAATGGCCTATTTGGTTGTTAGGATTCGAGGTACTGTAAATGTTCCACATTGGGCTTATACCACCATGATAAGTCTTAATCTGGCTAAGAAATTCAGGGCAACGATTGTGCCGGAAAACGCAGAGTATCTGGGTATGCTAAATCGAATAAGGCAGCTTGTTACGTGGTGTAGCGTAGACAACGAAACGGTGAAGGAGCTTTTGAGTAAGAAGGGTAGAAAGGCGGCCTCACAATCTTTGAAAGTGTCCGACTTACCTAAAGGATATGCTAGCATGGACAAACTTGCGTCTGATATAGTAAGTGATGCAGTAGTGTTTTCTAAACTCGAGGGTATAAAACCATGGTTTGCATTGAATCCACCCCGTGGTGGGTTTAAGAAGTCCATCAAGAAGCAAACAAATCAAAATGGAATCCTAGGAGAGAACACATTATTGATCGATCTTGTAAAGAAAATGATGTGAGAGAGCCATGGAGCAAGACTTATTTAAGGTTAGACCCATCTCCAACACCAAGACGTTGAGTTCAAGCGTGGGAGAGAAGTAACTAATTATGGCTACTAGATTCAGAAAGAGCCGAAGACAGAGGGGGAGTAGATTTTGTGGCTGGGGACAGATAGGACAACATAGGCAATCTGGTAGCCGAGGTGGAACTGGCGGTGCAGGAAAACACAAACACTTATGGATCAGAACCGTTATTGAAGAGCCTGACCATTTTGGACATGATTCTACAAAAGTAAAGCGACAAAACCGATTGAATCGGTGGGTCAATTTGAGAGACGTAAACGATTTAGCAGTGCGATTTGGCAGTACAAACGAACATGGCAAGCTAATGCTGGATCTGAGATCTATTGGTTATGACAAGCTCCTAGGAGGGGGCACACCCGAGCGGCCTGTAGTACTGCAAGTGGCCAAAGCCTCTTCAAGTGCAAAACGGAAGATCGAGTTAACAGGTGGTGAGGTAGTTCTCAATGAAAAAGTCAGTTCAAAGTAGTGAAAATATAGTTCGGCGCGTCATCAAACGCGTATCTACTTACATACCTCAAGTCGAAAAGCCCAAGAAGAAATTAACTCTAACCGAGAAGTTCGTATGGTCCGGCATTGCCCTCCTTGTCTATCTTATTATGGGTCAGGTTCCACTTTATGGTGTTACTGATGATCCTGCATTTGACTTCCTCGCGTTTGCTAGAGTAATCTTCGCTGCTCAGCAGGGAACATTATTGGAATTAGGTATAGGACCAATAGTTACTGCTGGTCTGTTAATGCAACTTCTTAAGGGATCCGAGATTATAAAGCTCAACTTCAAGAACCCTGATGATAGGTCACTTTTCACTTCAGCAACCAAACTCGTCACTATTGTAGTTATTGTAGCAGAAGGTACGCTTTATGGTGCGAGTGTTTACGGAGGCTTAGTAGCTCAGCCTGAATTTGTTGCAATCGTCATTGCTCAGTTGATAGGCGCTAGTCTGATGGTCATGCTGCTAGATGAGCTGGTGCAGAAAGGATGGGGATTAGGCTCAGGTATTAGCCTTTTCATTATGGCTGGAGTTGCTCAGGGTATATGGTGGGCCGTATTCAGTCCTGTTCCGGCCCCAGATGGCGGGAGCGTCGGCGTGGTTCCTTTCATGGTGGAGTCAGCCATGAATGGCGATTTACAAGAGGCATTATTCAGGTCAGGACAACTTCCAAGCGTGTTTGGCCTAATAGTAACAGGCCTGGTACTGGCAGCCCTTGTATATGTTCAGGGAATCCACATTGACATTCCTATCGTATCAACAAAATATAGAGGCTTTAAGGCAGTTTATCCTATAAAGCTGTTGTATACTTCAAACATTCCGGTAATACTTGCCTCGGCGCTACTTGCTAATGCTGTATTCATTGGCCAAATGATGTGGGCTAATTATAATCCCCAAAATTCTAACCCAGCCTTTAACTACATAGCACAATATGATCCCGAGAATCCGCAAAGTCCCACGGGAGGACTGCTGTATTACACAACCCCTCCCAGAAGTTTTGAAGCTGCAACACAAGACCCTGTACGGGCTGTGGTATATGTCTTATTCCTCACCACCATCGTAACAATTTTTGGGAAATTATGGGTTGAACTTGGTGGTTTGTCACCTAAATCTGCAGCTAAGAACCTACTTGATGCCGACGTACAAGTACCAGGATTCAGACGTTCTGAGGGATCAGTAGAAGCATTGCTGAATCGTTATATCCCGTCGGTAACTATAATTGGAGGCATAACAGTAGGTCTACTTGCATCGGTTTCCAATGTCCTGAACGTTTTTGGCTCTGGGATAGGGATCCTGCTGATGGTAGATATATTGGTAAACTACTACAATTTGCTTGTACGTGAACAGGTTGACGTCCATATGCCAAAATTGGCGGCCTTACTTGGCAGGAAATAGCTTTAGTACCCATGCTAGGGTGATCGTAGTTGGTGTGCCGGGGGTAGGAAAAACGACTGTTATTACTCAGGCTGCTGATCAATTGAATCAATCGGGATCGAAGACTGAGGTTGTTATATTTGGTTCGGTAATGTTAGAGGAGGCAAAAAAAATGGGTATCAAGGACAGAGATGAAATGAGGAAATTCTCAGTGACTACTCAACGCCGATTGCAAGAAATGGCAGCCAGGAACATAAGTGCTCTACAACGTACCAATCTTGTAATCGATACCCATCTTTTCATCAAAACCAACGAAGGAAGATATCCAGGCATACCACGAAGCCTTTTGGATATATTGTCTCCCTCTCATTTGGTCATGATCTCGGCGGATCCTGAAGAAATCTTTGCGCGAAGAATGAAGGATGATACAAGGAATAGGGATTTGATTTCTATCGACGATATTAAGATTGATTTAGACGTGGCGACTATGATGATAGCAGCATCTTCTGTCTTGACGGGTGCGCCATTCAAGATCATTTTTAACCACAGAGATAGGCTAGATGATGCTGTCAGTGAAATGGTAGGACTGATATCAATGAAGAGTGAGATAAATTGATAGATCACAGCATTATTGATTCTCTTATAATGCAATTGCCAGGACTGACTCCTCACTACACAAAGACTCCAGTCTTCCCTGATATGGTAACCTCATTAATTGTAGCAGCGCTAATTGCTATATCAATGAATTTTGCTATGGCTATGCTCAGGAAGCGGACTACGGATATTGACAAGATGAACAGAGTTATGAAAGAGACTGGCGAATGGCGAAAACAATATACAGACGCCATAAGGAAGCGCGATAAGGCGCGAGTTGAGGAGCTGAAAAAAAAGCAAGCTTCAGTAAATAAGATGACTATGGAGATGCAACAGCAACAAATGAGGCCGATGCTCATTTACATGATGCCGTCGCTGATGATTTGGATTTTTGTTTTTCCTGCAATCTTTGGTTCGACCGCGGGACTATCCCCTATCCAATTCCCTTGGATAACGTGCAGTGAACAAAACGTTCAGGCCGATCAGCAACTTGATACGGATGGTCAACCGAAAGGTGCATGTTCAATCCCAGGGGAGATCTTTCTGTGGGGATGGTTTCTGATTACATCTTTTGCATTTAGCGGCATAATTTCCAAAGTGACCAAGACGTCCATGCCTAGCCTTACTGGAAATTGAACTTAAGAAACAAGAGTCTAAGTGAATCCGTCAAAGATGGTAACAAGTTGCGAACATTCTCAATAATTGTTTCAGGTTGGCCTGCGGTTGGTAAAACCACGGTAGCAGCAGAGTTAGCTAACGAATTTGGGCTTGAGATATACAACGGTGGTGATATTCTTAAACAGATCGCTACCAATATGGGATATGAAACATCTGGTACCGACTGGTGGGATAGTGAGGAGGCCCAAGATTTCATGGAGAGAAGAAGAAGAGATCCCACTTGTGATAGGGAGGTCGATAACAAACTGAAAGAGATCATAAAAGGTGGTAACGCAGTGATCACAAGCTATACTCTTCCATGGCTGGTGAAGGATAACTGTATTAAGCTATGGCTTCAGGGCTCGCCGAGGAATAGGGCTAAAAGGATGGCAACTAGAGATAAGATAAGCTACGCTGATGCTACTGAAATAGTAAAGGAGAGGGATTCTCAGAATAGAAGGATATATGAGGATTTGTATGGATTTGAGTTTGGGAAGGATCTATCGGTTTTTGATTTCTCGCTAAATACTGATATGTTGGATCTTAGTTCTCTTATCCAGATTTCAAAGGACATAATCAGGAAGATTAGATATCGAGCAGCCTGACCGATGATTTAGTTCAATAATGTCCAGCCATGGTTAATATTCAGTAATCAAGGTCCTTAATTTCAAATGTAGACGTAGCCGCACAGGTCGTCTTGCCTATCATTTACAGGATGTTGTGAATTGTAAGATATAGCAGTCAGGAAACCTTTAAATCATATGTTCGAGGTTTTTGAGTATAAGGTAATGACTAAGATTAGTAAATCGATGGAAATTAAGGCACCCTTGAGCGAGGTTTTTACCTATTTCGCGAGACCTGAACACATGGCAGACCAATTCCCAGAAAATATGGGGTTGAACATTATTCCTTTAGAGGTCAAGAACGGATTTGGCGTTGGAACTATTTTCAGAATAAGTGGGGATTTCGATGGCAAGAAGCTGGAGTGGGATTGTGAAACAATTGATTACATACCTCAACGTCGAATCGTAGCTAAGATGATTGATGGACCTTTTAAGAAATGGGGAATCGTAGTTGAGTTTGAGGAAGTTAATAGCAATGCTACGAAAATCACCATGCAGGTCGACTATGATATGCCTTTAGGCCCCCTTGGAGGCTTTATGGATAAAGTCAAATTGAAGAAAACTGCCGAACGAGGCATGGAAAATGGTCTGTACAGGGTGAAGTCTTTGTTGGAGGGGACAGGCTCTATACCAGTCTATATAACCCTTGACGCGTACAGACGTATATTAAAAGAGAAGGAAAGGTTACGTTGTTCTGTATCAGATGCTATAGTCACACTGTTAAAGGAGCGAGATCAGGCCCAGGTAACAACAAACGTACCGGCGCAATAAGCGACTTCTGAGTCGCTCCTTCGACATTTAAGAATCAAATATCAGAAAGAGGCTGAAACCCCTATATTAGATTTAAATACCCGCATATCTTGAAGTTCCACCTGATGGGTTCGTAGCTCAGCCAGGTAGAGCGTCTGGCTCTTAACCAGTCAACGAGAATTGGGTTAAAATGTCGTGGGTCCGAATCCCACCGAACCCGTGGAGCGGTTAAAATACAAACACTCCAGAATCTGAATATCTATCATAGTCCTATGTGTAAGGCTTTAGTTTAGGTTCTGTAATCACGATCTTTGTCACACTGGGGATAACCCTGCTGCTGTACGTATTCTTAGCAAGCCAGCAAACCTCTTAGTTACCCTAGTTCCATACGTGTTTATATCTAAACAAAGTGATAGCTTTGCTCTCACGAAAAAAGCACATTAAATGACGTCACGACTCTTATAATTTGTATAGTAATGTAGTTTCAAAATATTTGCCAGATTGCTGATTTCTGTTAGGTCATTAAACTCATTAATTTTGTTAACTGTAACCCAGCTCATTTAGCCACCACTCATTCTTTTCGTGAAATTCATTTACAGTTGCCAGTGACTACATTCACCATAAATCATGAAGTAATTCCCTCTAATAAATATGAGCGTATCAATTAAATTGACACAGACCTGAATTATGATACTCTAGAAAAATGCCCTCTTTTAGCTCGTCCCGTTCCTCCAAGAAACTTTTAGCTCTTTCTCGTTGTGAACTGGACGACAGCCCATAATTGACCCTGTCGTAGCACTCATAGCTCTATTTATGTATACAACTCTTGCCTAAATATTTTGTAGAGGTGTTTCGATATCCCGTTTGTCATCGCTGTAAATGTAGATGCCATCAATCAGTACACAGGACAATGGTTTAGTTTGTCACCTGATTTTTTCACTAACCAATGCTTGTCGATAACGGCAATCAGTAGCCTCATGAACTCATCAATTTAATACTGAATTGCACGTCAGATCTTGGAGATAAACTTGGTTCATTTTTGTCTTAGTTAACATACCTAAGAGAACTACTAAACTACTCCAGCTAGTAACACGAACATAATTTCAGTGCAATCTTCGTATTCATTTGATAGCATATGCCCCACGTTGAGCTAATTAGATCATATGATAGATGCAAATACCTAGATTGTGTTCTGTTCTCAGATTCAGTTTCATTTTAAGGAACAAATGGTTCTACCTCAAATTGATCCCTAATCTATCAATATGTCCTCAGAACCGGTCGGTGACTATGTTTAGCCCATCAACTAATTATATAGTGTCTATTTTAGGAATTTGCTGGAAATATTCAAATTAAATTCAGACCAAG